>CAUJKE010000351.1 GCA_963205385.1 Planctomycetota bacterium
GGAGCCGACCGAAGTGAGCGAGCAATACCTGCTGGACCTGGAGCGGAAGATCTTCTTGGAGTTGTGCATGCAGCGGAAGACGCTGGAGCGATTGCAGAGCATCATAACCAGCGGGAAGGTGTTGCGGAACTGATGAACGCGGTGAAGCATAGTGGTTGTTTGGGCGTGCCCCCGCCTCAAATGCAGGCGGGGTCCGGCTTTCCGCTACAAGTCCGCGCCCTGATTACAGGGCTTGCGGGCTTTCCGCTCCAATCCGTCACGCGAAATGCGGCCGGTTATGTCAGTAGTTTGTACACGTTCTGCTGACAGAATGCCCATCACCACGCATGCCTGAACGCCGTTGTAACCCATGAGCTTCATCAACGCCGATAAACCCCACCTCTGGAAGGAAGACGTCGAACGCTCAATCGACTTCTACAACGATTGGTTCATTGAGTTCGCGCCGGAGACCTTCAGAAAGCAGCGAGAGAAGACCTCGGGCCAAGTTGTCAACGCGCTTGAGATCTCCGACTACCTCAGAAAGTTGACGCCGGATGTTCTCATCTCGCACCCAGGCATTCTACCGGTAATGCGGATGGCCACCGCGCCCCCCTTGGCCCGTGACAGACTTGTAGGATTGGCTCACGCCAGCAAGTCGCTCATCCAAGCCATGGAAGGCAATGACGAGGAAGCACCTCGCATACCGCCACGAATGGCGAAGCCACGGTTGGCTGATGAACTCGGACGCATCTGTGATCTGCTCATGGAGCTTGCCGACCGTGATTTGTTCACTTGGCTAGAGCAGGACAGCGAACCAACGAAGGCATCAATAGAACGTGCGTCAGTTGTTGTGGCCGACCGGCTTTGTGGAGCAGCTTCGGACCCGATCATCAGGAATGCACAGGAGCGCCGACAACTCGACTCGCTGAAGAAGTGGTTGACCAAACGGAAGTACCGGTTCATTCCCGTCGAACAAGTCGTGAGCTTCAATTCGATGGTGCCTGGGACCTTCACGTTCAGGCTCAACATCCCGGTGGGCGAAGGCGATGGGGCAGTGAACATCCCGGTCGATTGCGCGATCCAGCCGAAATGGGCGAACGAAGGGGATATGCCCTTGCTCATGGAGGCAAAGTCAGCCGGGGACTTCACCAACACCAACAAGCGCCGCAAGGAAGAGGCACAGAAGGTCCGACAGCTGCGAGAACGCTATGGCAAGGATGTCCGATTCCTGCTGTTGCTCTGCGGCTACTTCGGCCCAGACTATCTGGGATATGAAGCATCCGAGGGGATCGACTGGATCTGGGAACATCGCTTGGCTGATCTTGAGTTTGCCTTGGCTGACCCAACAGCGGGACCAACATCCGTTGTCGCAGAACCCACAGCGGCGTATGCATCGAACGCTGTCGAGCGTCTGCGCCTGCGGCAACAATCCGAGATCGATGCAAGCCGCTCGGCACTGGAACGCAACCAGATGGGGCAGTTTGCTACGCCTCTGCCCTTGGCCTTAGAAGTCGTGGAGCGCGCACTAAGCCACCTCACGAAAGACGGAACGATCCGCATGCTGGAACCTTCATGCGGAACCGGTGCGTTCTTCTCTGCGCTCCGTTCAGTGGCCGCTGACAGGCAGTTGGATTGTACAGGCGTTGAGATCGATGAACTCTTCGCGAACGCAGCGAAGGAGCTATGGGCCGGCTCGGGCATCAAGATCGAGCAGGCGGATTTCATTCACTGGTCGGCCCGCGCAGAGAACAAGGGGCAATTCGACTTGCTGTGCGCCAACCCGCCGTACGTGCGGCACCATCACATGAGCAGCGCGGCTAAGCGGTCGTTGCAAAGCAGGGTCGCTACTGAATTGCAGCTTCCGTCCAGTGGCCTTACCGGTCTGTATGTCTACTTCATCTTGCTCTCCCATTCCCTTCTCGCGGACGGAGCAGTCGCCTCGTGGTTGATCCCATCGGAGTTTTTGGTCGTGAACAACGGGAGAGTGCTTCGTGACTACCTGACCAAGAAAGTCCAGCTCATCGAAGTCATCCAGTTCGATCAGGAGGGAACACAGTACGGCGATGCGCTGGTCTCTTCGTGCATTGTCACCTATCGGAAGGCTGCTCCGCGTTCGGATCAGCAGGTCCTCCTTCGTTTCGGAACCAGCATGAGCCAGGCATCAAGCGAGCGCACGACGACAATAAGCGACCTGGCTTCATCACCCCGCTGGCATATGTTGGACAGCGAGGAAGCACGACCCACTGACGAGGCTCAGATAAGCGTTGGCGACCTCTTCAAGGTGCGCCGTGGGATCGCCACCGGAGCAAATGACTTCTTCATCCTCACAGGCGAACAGGTACGCGAACGCGATTTGCCCAGTGCATTGTTGCGGCCTGTGTTCACAAGCCCGCGACAACTGGAGAGTGAGATCATTGAGGCCGATGGCAGTGGAACTCCGCTGGTGAAGGAGCCACTATTCCTATTGGACAGCAACCTGTCCTTAGCCGAAATCGAAAAGCGCTATCCAACAGCCCATCGGTATTTGGAAGAAGGTCGCGAAGCAGGTGTGGCGGATGGCTACCTGTGCAAGTCACGGGACATCTGGTACCAACAAGAGAAACGAGAGCCAGCGCCTTTCCTGCTGTCCTACATGGGTCGCTCAACATCGACACGCTCTTCGCCCTTCCGGTTCTTCTTGAACCGCACCCCTGCAATCGCTACTAATGGCTTCCTCTGCCTCTACCCAAAACCTGCCGTTGCCCGATTGCTCCAAGAGGATCCTCGACGTGAGTTGGAGTTGCTTGAACTTCTCAACTCCATCAGCGCCGAAACGATCAAGCGCAATGGCCGGTCCTACGGCGGAGGATTGCAAAAGGTGGAGCCGAATGAGCTTCTTGGTCTTCCTCTCCCATCGCTACCTGCATGGCTGACGGTGGAAGAACAATTGGTCTTGCTCTGAGGCGGCACACTGAAAGCTCAATCAAACTCAAAGCGATGAACTCAGAAAAGCACAACCCTCTGACCACCAAGCCGCTTGGATTGAGTGCGCCATTGACCAAAACTCAGTGCGACCTCAAAGAGATGTTTCTGCAATGACGACAGGATTACCATTCAAAGCACAGAGCCCCGCGTGAGCGATCGAAGCGGCACCCCGCAGGCCGGTAATCCGGCCGAGGAGTACAGCGGAGAGCGCGACCCCGAGGCTTTGCGAGGGGACACGCCCAAAAAGAACACACAGCAATGAACGCTTACATCATCGCAGGCTTTCGTTCCGCCGTCGGCAAAGCGCCCCGCGGCAAATTCCGTTTCACCCGTCCCGATGACTTGGCGGCGAAGGTGATCCAGCACATGATGAGCACCGTGCCCAACCTGGCCAGGGAGCAGGTGGACGATGTGATCGTGGGCAACGCGACGCCCGAGGCCGAACAGGGCCTGAACATCGGCCGCATGATCAGCCTGATGGGCCTGGACACCGACAAGGTGCCGGGCATGACGGTGAACCGCTATTGCAGCAGCGGCAGCGAGACGATCGCCATCGCCGCGGCCAAGATCCACAGCGGGCAGGCCGACGTGATCATCGCCGGCGGCGTGGAGTGCATGAGCCCGATCC
>CAUJKE010000352.1 GCA_963205385.1 Planctomycetota bacterium
ATCACCAGCGTGCCGAAGCCGGTCAAGACGATCGTGAAGACCGTCATTTGCACGAGGTACGAGCGGAGCTGACTCCGCACGCGATAATATTCGACGTAGCGTCCAAACGAACCGGGCAGCCCGAGCACTACCAACGGCGCCGCGAGGAGCAGAAAGCCGTTCGAGAGGGAGAACAGTCCCAGCGCGTCTTCCGCCAGAATGCGGCAGAACAACAGTCCCCGCGCGAAACCCACGCCGCGCTGCACCACGTTCAGCACCAGCATCACGGCGACGCCGCCCAGCAGTGAATCTCCGCGAGGTGTCGAGCGAACTTGCGTGGCGGTGGACATGGGGCGTGTGCTGATCGTGAGTGGTGCGAGCGTCAAACCGAAACGGGCTGCTTGGCCGGCGGTTGTTCCCAGTGATAGTCAAAACGCGGCATGCGCCGTTTGCGCGGATCGATCGTCAGCCAGTTCTTCAGCCGCAGCATCTCGGGATCGGCATGGATGCGTTGCAAATGAAACGGGTCGTTGCCTGCGCTCGCATCGCCAGGAAAGTTGTAGCCGCCATAGGCCGAACAAACCCCGGCGTAGCCTGCCTGGCGCGCCAAGTGGAACGCGGCGGCGCTTAAGTTTTTGTGCAAGCCGTAAGGAAACGCGAAGTAGCGGATGGCCGCGCCGGTGGCCGCTTCGAGCTCATGCGCCGCCGTGACCACCTCGCGTCGCAACGTTTGCAAGTCGTATACCTGGCCTAAATCGGCGTGCGAGTGCGTGTGCGCGCCCAGTTCGATCCCCGCTTGGGCCATCATTCGTAGTTCTTCAAGCGTGTTGGGCCGCAACGGTTGCCCGCGCGCCAGGTCATGCGGGAACGGAATCCCCTCGGTGACGAACTTCGTCGCGACGAAGTAGGTGCAAGGAATGCGCTCTTTAATCAGCAGCGGCAAGGCGTGGGCGCAGTTGTCGCCGTAGCCATCGTCGAACGTAAGCGCGACGGCGGGCCGATTGTTCACGCCAACGTGAAGGCGAGCTTGCGCCTCGGCGAGCGAGATCAATTCAAAGTGCCGCTTTAGCCAGGCGATGTGTTGCGAGAACAAGTCGCACGAGATCGTCCAGTCGTTGGGCACATCATCCGCGACGCGATGATAGAACAAGATAGAAATCGGCGCGACGCCTTGCGCCGTGGCGCGTTGCATTTGCCAGTGCCGCCAGGGGCGCGTCGCCTGATAATACATGCCGAGCAGCGCGCTGCGCATCATGACATTGGCTCCTGCTCGCGCGGCGCCGGTGTGCGCCCCAGGCCGGTCTTGATCCATTGCTTGAGCGTATCGCCGGCTTTCCACAATCCGTGGCGAAGTTGCGCGCCGGCCAGGCGGTTGACGATGCGGACGTCGCGGCTCGCCTGCGGTTCGGCGCGCCAATGGGCTTTGTACGGTTCATCGCCGCGGAGGAAATCGAACCCCCGCTGACCGGCTTCAATGGCCTGCTTGAGCGTCGCGATGTTGATGATGCGGCCTGGCTCCTCCGCGAGCGCCGTGGGATCGAGCCCCGCCTGATAGGCATACGTCACGCCGCCGCCGGCAAGTTGCAGTTCCACCGCGACTGGCCAGTCGTTGATTTCGATCCAAAACAGCCGCAGCATGTCCAACGCGAGCAGTCGCGGCGCGGCGGCTCGGATGAAGGCTTCAAAACGCGGATCAGCGAAACAGCCGGGCTCACCGAGGCTGGCGCGGCGCTGTTGATGTAGTCGCACCAGAATGTTGAGGCCGTGCGCGAGATCCGATTCCCATTCCACCCGCCGCAGCTTCGCTTCGCCGGTCTCGACCAACCGGCGATCCACGCGACGGACCTGTTTGCGATGCGACTTGGACAGCGACTCGACATACGTTTCCCACGATTCGCCCAGCGCGATGCGCCATGTGTTCAGCCCCGCCCGCTCGTCCACCGTCAGGCCAGCGTTTTCCAAACGTTCGCTCAGCCGCGCGAACGTCGGCTCGTCCGCGGAGACGCCTTCGAGATGGATCAAGTCCCAGGCGACATCATCGCCAAGGAGATAATCCGCGAGCGCATCGACCACGGCCTCGCGCTCGTCCGGCGACGCGAGAATCGCTTGATAATCGGTGCAGACTTCGCCGCTCCCCAAGAGCGCGAGCGTCTGGCCGTGCACTCGCGTGGTCTCGCAATACCACGGCGCAAGCCCGCGCACGCGGTCGTGCTCGTCGTACACCGCGAGCACACACAGTTCGCGTCCCGCGCCGTAATGCTCCCACCACGACGCGAGCCAGGCATGAGTACGGAACGGCACGTTATCGGCCAGACGATTCCACGTCGGGGCGAGCGGCGGCAGTTGTGCGGAGTCAGAGATGCGAACGACACGCATGAAGATTGTCTGGGTAAAAGAGTCAAAGCAACGACGCGAGCGCCCGGCGCGCACGATGCACGCCTGTCGTGTTGCGGCACTTAACTTTGGGTCACAATCGCGCGCTGGCAAGCACGAATTGCCACTTGTCGCCGCGCTGGTGCGGTTGTAACGGATATGACGATTGCCCACCGGCGGATGCAACCACGGTGTGATTGATTGCTTGTCATGTGGATGCCGCGACTGAGGGTTGCATCTTGGGCAGTGGAATGTTCGCCGCTGGGGGCGGCCATCGCTATGCGACGCACTTTGCGACCTATCCTTCAGTAGAGGCTTGGGTTTCGCTGGTTCTCGTTGCGCGCTATAGGCTATGGAAGCGATTATCGTTATTGCCGTGGTTGCCGCTCTCGTCTGGGGGCTCATTCTCGCGCTGCGCGGGTCGCTGGTTCTCGGGTGCGTGGCGTACTTGATCGCGGCATGCGCCTTTGGACCGTACTTCACGAGTTTCGATATCGGCGGCATCACGCTCTCGCTCGACCGTATCTTTCTCGTCGGGCTGGTGGTCGCCTATGCGCTCAAACGACAGATGGGCATGACCGAGCCCAAACCACTCGCCGGCATCGATCTGGCGATGATTGGCCTGTTAGGCGTTTTGGGGGTGAGCGCTTTTACTCACGATTACCACGTGAGCGGGCCGGGCGAAGTTCCGGTCGTGCAACATCTCATCAACGGCTATATCATCCCGCTGGTCATTTATTGGATCGCCCGCCAGGCCAGAACGGATGAGCAGACGACGACGCAGTTGCTCGCGGCGCTGACGCTGTTCGGCGTCTATCTGGCGATCACCGGCATTCTGGAATCGCTGCACGTCTGGGCGCTCGTCTTTCCCAGATACATCGCGAATCCCGAACTCGGCCTGCACTTTGGCCGGGCCCGCGGGCCGATGGTGCACGCGGTGAGCTACGGCATTTATTTAGATGCTTGCCTGCTCGCGGCCGGCCTGTGGATGGCGCGCGTGGGGCGAGGCGGCAAATTGGCGATCGGCCTGTTGTTGCCGCTGTTTCTGACGGCCATCTTCTTCACCAAAACGCGCACCGTCTGGCTCGGCGCGGCGACCGGAATGCTGGTGATCGCGGCGATTGTGCTCAAGGGGCGCGTGCGAATCGCGGTCCTCGGCAGCGCCATCGCGCTCGGCGGCCTGGTCATCCTCGCCAAGAGCGACGCCCTCCTGGGACTGCAGCGCGAAGGAACCGTGCAAGACACGCGGCAATCGGCCGATATGCGAAAAGTCTTCACCTACGTTTCCTGGAAGATGTTTCTGGATCGGCCGATCTGGGGCGTAGGCTTTGGTCAATTCGCGCGCGAGAAGTTGCCGTACCTCACCGATCAATCGACCGATCTGCATTTGGAAACGATCCGCGGTTACGTCCATCACAACACGTTTCTCAGCATCTTGACGGAAACCGGCCTGATTGGCCTGGGATTTTTATTGGCGATGCTCGCTGGTTGGGTGAAAGCAGGCTGGCAACTCGTGCGCAATCAGCAAGCGCCGCCGTGGATGCGCGCGCATGGCATGTTGCTCTTGGGCGTGCTCGGCATTGCAGTCTGGCAGATGGTCGGACACGAAATCACGTTCACACCGCTCGATCAATCGCTGATCTATTGTTTGGCCGGCATCGGCGTCGGGATGCGGCAGATGTTGCGGCATCAAGCAGAACTGCCCACCGTTGCGTATTCGGCGCCGCCGTGGATGCAACGCAAAATCGCAGCCGGCCAGCGCCGTTAAGGATCCGTCCGCCAGCTCTTACCCGTGGCGTCATTATGACAACAACCAGCATCGCACCCACACGCACATCTCCCGCGCCCCGCGTCGCTCTCTTTGGCATCGAGATCAACGCACTGACGATGCGTCAGGCGGTGGAGCGAATCTACGAATGGGTCCGCACGCCAGGCGTAGGTTGCCGCTATGTCGTGACGCCGAATATCGATCACGTCGTCGTCTTGCAACAGCACGCGGGACTGCGCGCCGCATACGCAAGCGCCAGCCTGGTCTTGCCGGACGGCTTCCCCGTGGTGTGGGCGTCGCGATTGGTCGGCCGGCCGCTGCCAGAACTCGTGCCGGGCTCGGATCTCGTCCCCGCGATCTTTGACGCCGCCGCCGCGCATGCTGGCCTGCGGGTCTTTCTGCTGGGAGCCGCTCCAGGTGTGGCCGACGAGGCCGCCGAACGCATCGGCCAGCGTTGGCCGGGGGTGCAGGTCGTGGGAACCTATAGCCCACCGCTGGGCTTTGAGCATGACGCCGCCGAAAACATGAGGATCATCGGGCGGATCAACGCTACGGAGGCGGACTTATTGATTCTCGGCCTGGGCGCGCCGAAGCAAGAACTGTGGATCGCCCAACACGCACACGAGTTAGAGGTCAGCGGGGCGCTCTGCGTCGGCGCGACGATCGACTTCCTCGCGGGCGAGAAAAGTCGCGCCCCGGCCTGGATGCGGCGCTGTCGGCTGGAATGGCTGCATCGCTTAGCGAGTGAGCCGCGGCGATTGGCCGGTCGTTACGCCCGCGACGCCTGGGTCTTTCCCCAACTCGTGTGGCGCCAGTGGCGACAGCAGGAAGATCCGAATTGTTAGAGCTTGCCCGGCCTGTATAAACCGTCGCAATTCAGTATGCTGCGGGGATGGGAAGTTCCAATTCAGGTGACATCGTTGTGGCGCAGGCGCCTCCGGAGCGGTGGGGGGCGGCGATTCAGCTTGTGCTGAGCGTGCGTCCTTATATTGAACGGATGCGGCTGATTCACGCGCTCTGGGTCGAAGCCCCCGGCGACGCACACGAGTCGCAGTTCGCGGGGCTTTTCGAAGCTCGCCGCGGCCAGACGATGCTCGGCGCGGCGTTCGTCATGAAGCAGCCAGGGCGAACGGCCCTCGTCTATCAACCGCGCTGGCAAGCCGGCGCCCCGCGCGCGGTGGAAGCGCTCCTCTGGAAGCGGATCGACCAATTCCTGGCCGACGAACACGTCTGCGTGGCCCAAGAGGTCTTGCCGGTGTTCGCGGCCGACGATGCGCTCCGCGCAAAAGCGGCCGGCTTCACGATCGACACCGAACTCGTCTATCTTTCGTGCGACGAAGAAATGTACCCCGAGTCCCCTCCCGGCGACGAGCTGACGTTCACGCCCTTTACAGAGGCCGATGAACCGCGTTTACAGGCCGTCATGGACGCCACCTATGAAGGAACGCTCGATTGTCCGGAACTTAACGGCGTTCGTTCTTCCCATGACATCTTTGTAGGCTATCGCGCCGTCGAAGGCTTTGAGCCGGCCCTGTGGCAGCTCGTGTCGCGCGGAGGCGAAGACGTCGGGTGCGTGCTGCTCACCCGGCACGGGGAGACCGCGGCGGAACTTGTGTATCTGGGGCTCGTCCCCTCCGCGCGCGGGCGAGGTTACGGTTCCCAGGTGGCCCGCTATGCCCAGTGGCTCGCTGGAGCGCGGGGGTGCGGGACGCTTTCGGTGGCGGTCGATCTGCGGAATGTGCCTGCGTTGCGGGTTTATGAGAGCGTGGGATTCGAAGAGTTCGACCGCCGTAGAGTGCTGATCCGCATTTTGCAAGATGGGAGACGCACGGAATCGGCCTAGAATCTCCAAAGGTTGATGGCGATTCGACTTGCGTCGCGTGATTGGCGGCGGGTTCAACAGTCGCCCGATTTCTGCACAGGTTTTCCACGCGCTCGCGGCAGAGATTTTTGACCGCCTGCGACGCGCGAAACGGGCAGTTCTGCCGCAATTTCCAAGCAAACCGAGCAGCCTTTGCCTGGGAGCGAAAAAAAGTTTTGGCGCGCGGCGCGAAGAGACTTGAACCGCCTGCTAGCAGCATTACAATCACCGCCACAGGGATTCAAGAAGTGTCTCCGTCGGCGAGGTCGCAATCGCGATCCGCCGCTTCCTCGCAACGCACGCACTGCCAGTGGCCGGCAGTAGTCTGCGGGTTCAATCGACCCTCTGACAGTTCGCCCTAAGGGTGAACTAACCGGCACTAGCGCTGCGCGCATAGGACGCCAGCGAACGTGACCAAGGACGATAAGGAGATCATGTCCGTCCTGCGCAAACGCATGGCGGACAGGGTCGGACAGGAACGATTTGAGTTGTGGTTCAGCGCCGGCGTGGACTTCGAGGTTCACGGCGCGATGTTCCGCGTGCTCGCGACCAACGCCTTCGCGCTCGAGCGGTTGCGCAAGAGCTTCCGCGAAGACTTGGAAGCCGTGGCCGTGGAAGTTTTGGGACGCGCGGCGACGTTGCAATTTCGCCTGGCCGATGGTGATGGATCGCGGCATAACGGGAAAGCGAACTCTGCTCCGGTGTCCGTTAAACTCTCCGCCCCGCAGGCCAGCATCTCTGCGGCCAAAGCGACCGCTTCTTCGCGTCCGTCTCCAACTCCGCCTCCGCCAACTTCCGACCGCGCGCGGCGCACGCTCGCCAGCTTGGATGCGTTTGTCGTGGGTGACACCAATCGTCTGGCGTATGCGGCGGCGCGCTCGGTGGAACTGCGCTTGGGGCAAGTCTCGCCGCTGTTCATTCACGGGCCAACCGGAGGCGGCAAGTCGCACCTGATCGAAGGAATTTGCGCCGCGGTGCGCCAACGGTCGCGCGAGCGGCGCGTGGTCTCGCTCACGGCCGAGCAGTTCACGACGTACTTTATCGAAGCCCTCAACGGCAAGGGGCTGCCGATGTTTCGCCGCAAGTATCGCGATGTGGACTTGCTCCTCATTGACGACGTGCAGTTCTTCGCCGGTAAGAAAGCGACGCTGGTGGAGCTTCAGTACACCATCGACACGCTCGCTCGCGGCGGCAAGCAGTTGGTGCTCGCGGCCGATCGCCCGCCGCAAGAACTCGGCAACCTGGGGCCGGAACTGGTCGCGCGCATGGCTGGCGGGTTGGTTGTCGGCCTCGAGCCGGCCGATGAGCCGACGCGGCTGGGCATTCTTCGTCACCTGGCGGTCCGCTCGCCGGTCGCAATGCCGGCAGACGTGCTGCAGTGGCTCGCGCAGAAACTTCCCGGTGACGCGCGGCAGTTGCAAGGCGCGCTGCATCGCATCGCCGCGTCCAGTGAAGCGTTCGGGCAACCCGTGACGCTGGAACTCGCGACGACCGCCGTGAAGGATTTGGTCGACGTGGCCCGCCGCGCGGTGCAACTTCCCGACATCGAGCGGGCGATTTGCAGCGTGTTCGGCATCGCCGCCGACCAGCTTCACGCCGAGAAGCGGAGCCGCAACGTGAGTTGGCCGCGCATGTTGGCAATGTGGCTCGCTCGCAAACACACCCGCGCCGCGCTCGCCGAAATTGGCGAGTACTTCGGCCACCGCAGTCACAGCACCGTCATCGCCGCGCACAACAGCGTCGAACGCTGGCGCTCCGGCGGTGAATGGATGCCTTCGGCCAGCGGCGACTGTCACGTCGACGACGCGATTCGCCGCGTGGAAGCCGAGCTGCGTCTCGCGTAATCGAACAAGGGCCGCGCGGTACAACAACTACCGCGCGGCCCCATGGTTACATCCTCAAACGCTGATCACACAAACGGCGTCACGCCTGGCACCGCGACACCGGTGGTTGTCGCGTGCGGGAGTTGTACCGGGCCCCAAGCGTATGCGGCCGGCGTGAGATCCTCCTTCGAGTTGAGCGCGTCTTCCCACGTGATGGTTTGACCCGTGTAGGTCGCCATGCGCCCCATGATCGCAAGCATCGTGCTGCTCGACATGTAGTCGCCGTTGTTGATGATGCTCCCCGAGCGAATGCCGGCAAATAGTTCCTTGTGCTCGACATCGTACATGCTCGGCTTCTCGCCTTTGTAGCGCCAGGTTTGGTCGCCGCTCTTGACG
>CAUJKE010000353.1 GCA_963205385.1 Planctomycetota bacterium
ATCCGCTGGGGGCCCGACTTCGTCGAGCGCCGCGCGAGCGCGGTGGCTTCCGCCAGCGGCAGACCACGCCGCACGCCAGCGGCGAGCGCGCCAGCGTCGCAGGCGGCGACAATCTCGCCCCGCCGAGGATCGCGCCCCGCCAGCACGAGCGGAGACTTGCTGCGCTGCAAATCGAGCGCTTTACGCGCTCGTTGCGCGGGCCAATCGGGAAGCCAGAGACACAGCAGGCGTTTCATGACGCGAACTCACGGTGCGAAGCGAACAGGCAATCTCATTCCAAGCCACCACCACGCGCGTGCGCGCCGTAGGCCCGCGAGCGCGCGCACATTCCACCGACCATTGCCGCTCTGCCTCACTCACCAGCGGCGTAACGGCCAGTTGCACTTCCGCCCAAGTTGGCTGACCCCGCGCCGTGGCTGGGCGAAGCAGCAAACCGATCGCCCCGCTGGTTTCCGCCGCCAACTGAAAACGGCGCGACGTTTTATCATCGAGCTCCGCCAGACTCGCATACACCAGCGCCACGGCCGGCGAGCGAAGCGCCTGGTCGATCGCCCAACAATGATCAGCCGCGTCTTTCGCCTGCACGATGATGACCTGCGCCAAGTCGATTCCCACCGCCGCCAGCGCCGGCGGATAAAGCAACCGCTGCGAATCGCAAATCACCAACATCCCGCCACGGGCTAATACGCCGCGGGCGGCGAGCAGTGCGAGCGTGCCTACGCCGGCCCCCGGGGCAGGCGAGAGCCACTCGGTAATGCTTCCCGCGCAAAGCCCGCCGCCGGGGAAGAGCGCGTCGAATTCCGGCGTGCCGGTCGAGCGGACTTCCTGTTCCGTTGTCGTCTTCAGTCCCTCCATCTGAGCGACTTGCGACTGCAACTGAGCGGCGAGTTGAGGGGGCAAGATGCGCATGGGTAAGAGCAGGGTCGGCGTTTGGTGTTCACGCGATCACTGTACATGCGTATCGTCAAGAATGCAAGTGCAACTTCAAGAAAAAGAACACGCCTCCTCACCAGAATCTGGGGGGCGAATTCTGGCTCGGGGAGGGCTCTCAAGGGGCGAAAAACGTTTTTATTTTTGGGCTGCGAACAGCATCACGATATTGTTCACTGCTCGTCGGCAAGTCATGATCGGGCTGTATCAAGCCAAGTGTTCAGACAGTTGTGCGTTAGCCAAATTGGAAATCGCGGATTTCGAACAAATAAGATGGACCATCCTTCGGTAGTCGATCCGATTCGAACAATTGACTCTGGAACACCTTCGACTTCCACTCCTACTCTAACTTCGAATTGAACTGGCGGTGGTTCCGACAACGCGACTTTACTGTCTAGAGATTTTACACAACTTGCGAGGTCTTCAAGCCATTTTCTTCCTTGAGAATCGCGGAAGTCGTCAGGGATTCGGTACAAGGCTGTTTTGGCCTCAAGGAGCCTCTGCGATTTGAGTTCGCAGCAAATTTCTAAGCTGCTTATTACAGGCAATAACCCCGCACTGCCGCCTATCGCGCGCTCATAGTCGAACCTTTCAAAAACGCGAGCCTCGCCAAACTCAAATTCAGGTTCCATATCCTCACGAGGACATCGCAGCCAAACTATCTTGTCAAAGGCCTGGCGCACCCAAGTGTTAGGGCAACCACACCAGTAACATTCGACACACTCATTTAGAATTATCTGATCTGAACTTGCGGTGAAAGGCTTTGCGGTTGGCCAATGGCTTCCATCACTGAGTCGGATGTCCCAGAATGTCTGAACGCCAGACCCACCTGTGGTAGCGATTTGAATTGGCATTACTTCCAGGGTAACCATCTGCTTCGCCTTCTTATCGCGGTGGAGCACATAGGTCGTTGGGAATACGGTCCTTTTTTACCCTGCGAAATCAGTTGAGGATCAACTCCCGACAAGATCACCGGGCCAGGGCGAGAGCATGAACCCGCTGGGCCTGAGGACAGCGCGCCCCAGGCCCACTTGCTCTTTCTCTCAAACCATGCATTCTTTGGCCTTGAAATGCCTCACAAAATCCAGCGCTTCAATCAACTGCGGCGGTTACTTTTCACCCAGGATCTTCGCCACGGTCGGTTCGATCGACTTCGCCCACGTCTCGTAGCTGGCCTTGTTGAGATGCAACAGGTCCGGCATGACATCTCTCGAGAGGTTCCCTTGGGCGTCGACGAAGTTGGGTCCGATGTCTTGATAGAAGACCGTTTTGCCGTCGGCCAGTTTGGCGATGATGGCGTTGGCGCCTTCGTTCACCTTGCGCTTGGCGTCGTTGGCATCGGGGCCGCGCGGGAAGATCGCCAGGATGAGCACCTTGGTCTCTGGCAAATCATGCCGCAACTGGGCGACAATCGCCTTGACGCCGTCGGCGATTTGCTCCGAGGAGTTCGAACCGGAGTTGTTGGTGCCGATCATCAGCACGGCGAGTTTCGGCTTGATGTTTTTGAGGTTGCCGTTTTGCAAACGCCACAGCACATGCTGCGTGCGATCGCCGCCGATGCCGAGGTTCACCGCGTTGCGCTTGCCATAGTACTCGGCCCACACATCCTTGCCGGCCCCTTCCCAGCCTTGGGTGATCGAATCGCCAATGAAGATCAAGTCGACGTTCCCTTCCGCGACCCGCTGGTTGAAGCTCTCGTGGCGCTTCATCCAACCGCCGTCGCGCGGAACCGGCTTCACGGCGTCGTGGGCAGGCACATCTTCGGCGCGCAGCGCGCCGGCGGCGAGCACCAGGGCCAAGAGGGCAAGTGAACACAGTTTTACAAGTTTCATAAGTTCGTACCTCGTTCAAGGTGGGAGAAAAAGGGAAGGCGTGCGCCGCCAGGCCATTGGCCCGAGGGGGTTCCGGAGAGATCTGGCAACAGCATTACCTTACGAGAAACGGCGGCGAAAATCGCCTCCCCAACGACAGAAGTAAGAAAGTTTCGGTGCGCCGCCGCCGTCCAACGCCGGGCGAATTAAGCGACTGGTTGCCCTCAGCCCGGCGGCGATTACGATGGCAACATATGCACCACGATGATATTTACCGCCTGGCCACGGAACTCGTCGCGGGGAAACTCCCCCTGGAGAGTTTTCTGCAACAAATTGCAGGCGCCCACGGCGCGCAACTGGACGGCGTCACGCTCGACCTCGATCGCCGCCGCCGCTGCGGCTATCCGGAAGTGATTTTTGGCGAAGGGAAATCGATCCCCACCCTGGTGCAGATCGTCCGCCGCTTGCTGGCCGAACGCCTGCCGGTCTTGGCCACGCGAGTTTCACCCGACAAGGCCGACGCACTGCTCGCGGAGTTCACCACGGGGCGTTATAACCCGGTGGCGCGCACGTTCCGCGCGCCGGCCCCCATTCCCGACGAGACGGTGCAGTTGGGGCAGGTCGCGGTCGTGACGGCCGGCACGAGCGATTTGCCGGTGGCTGAAGAAGCCCGCGAGACCTTGGAGTGGATGGGGGTCAACGTCACGATGATCCACGATGTCGGGGTCGCCGGTCCCCATCGCCTGCCGCGGCACCTCGCAGCGCTCCGCGAAGCGGACGCGATCATCGTCGTCGCGGGACTCGAAGGGGCCCTGCCTAGCGTCGTCGGCGGTTATGTCGATTCCCCCGTAATCGCGGTGCCCACAAGCGTAGGCTATGGCGCGAGTTTCGGCGGCATCGCAGCGCTGTTGGGCATGCTCAACAGTTGCGCCTCGAATGTGACCGTGGTCAACATCGACGCCGGCTTCAAGGCAGGTTATGTCGCTGGCCTCATTACGCAGCGCATTTGGAAGGGACGCTAACGCGCGCCGCTACACGCTCGCGAGCCCTTGTCAAGCAACCTTTGCTCGCTCTAATAGGTGGGATTGCTTCACGGATGATTCCTACCTTTCGCGAGCCGCCGTTATGGACATACACCTTCCCGAGGATCTCCCCCGCTTGCCTGCGCGCCGCGCCGAGAGCCACAAAGGGGATTACGGCCGGACGCTGTTGATTGGCGGCTCGCGCGGCATGGCCGGCTCGATCTCGCTCTCAGGGATGGCTTGCTTGCGCAGCGGCGCGGGGCTCGTGACGCTCGCGGTGCCGGACGTTTGCCTCGAAAGCGTCGCGCAATTTGAAGCCAGCTATATGACGGCGCCGCTCGAATGCGACGAACTGGGGCGCATCGCTTCCGCCGCTTTAGAACATCTGCACGAACTGGCCTCGCAGGCGACCTGTCTCGCGCTGGGGCCTGGTTTGGGACGTAGTCTCGAACTGACACGACTCGTCGGCTGGCTCTATCGCGTCCTGCCGCAACCCATGGTGGTCGATGCCGATGCTTTATACGCGCTGGCGCAAGCGCCGGGCGGTGTTTCCCAACCGGCGGGGCCGCGCGTGCTCACGCCCCATCCCGGCGAGTTCGCGCGCTTGCAAGCCGCCTATGGCGTGGACACACCGCAAGAACTGGCCCACAAGTGCGGCGCGGTCGTGGTGCTCAAAGGGCATCACACGTTGAGCACCGACGGCGCTCAGCAATTCGAAAACACCACCGGCAACCCCGGGATGGCGACCGGAGGTTCCGGCGATGTCTTGACCGGCGTGATTACCGCGCTGCTTGGTCAACAGTTAGAACCACTCGCCGCCGCGCGGTTGGGAGTCTTCGCCCACGGTTTGGCAGGCGACCTGGCGGCGCAAGAACTCGGCCAGGTCGGGATGCTGGCCCGCGACTTGATCGACTTCCTGCCAGACGCCTGGCGAATGCTTGGCCAGCGGGATGCGTGAGTGCGGTTGCCGATTCGTGGCCTCACGACCACAATAGGCGAAACTGTTTCAGGACTCGCATTCTCTCGGCGCTGCAACTGTCGTGACGCTCTTTCGTACGCTCGATGACTTGCCGCCGCGCCTAAAGGGGGGCGCGGTTTCCATCGGCAATTTTGATGGCGTCCATCGCGGCCATGCCCGCATCGTCGAACGCCTGTTGGCGACGGCCCGGCGGCTCAACGGCCCGGCCGTGATCTTCACCTTCGATCCGCATCCCGTCCGTCTGCTTCGCCCCGCCGCCGCGCCACCGCCTTTGACCTGGACCGATCGCAAGGCCGAGCTGCTCGTTGAACTCGGCGCGGACGCAATCATTGCCTATCCGACCGACAGGGAACTGCTCGCGCTCTCGCCGGCTGCGTTCTTCAACCGCATCGTCCGCGACACCCTCGCGGCCCAGGCGATGATTGAAGGCCCCAACTTTTACTTCGGGCAGGGGCGGACAGGCGATATCGAGGCGCTGCGAAAATTGTGCAGCGCGGCCAACATGTCGCTCGAGGTGGTCGAGCCGCTGATCGAGTCCGGCGAACTTGTCTCCAGTAGTCGCGTTCGGGCGTTGATTCAAGCCGGCGATGTCGCCCACGCCGCGGCCTTGCTCACCCGGCCGTATCGCATTCGGGGCCTGGTGACGCACGGGGCAGGACGGGGGCACACCATCGGCTTCGCGACCGCGAACATCGCAGGCATCGATACGCTGCTCCCCGCTCAAGGCGTGTATGCCGGCCGCGCACTCACGCAACAAGGCCACTGGCCTGCCGCTATCAACATCGGTCCCAATCCCACCTTTGGCGAACACGCTTTGAAAGTGGAAGTTCACTTGATCGACTTCGCCGATTCGCTCTACGGTGAGCCGCTGGAAGTAGATTTTCTCGCCCGCCTCCGCGACATCCGCCCGTTCGCCCATGTCGAGGAGCTAAAATCGCAATTGGCGCGCGACGTGGAGGAGGCACGGCGCGTGGCGAGTGAGTAGAATGGGCGAGCGTCCATCCAGAGCGTCAATCCATAAGTCTCGATTTCCGTCTTATCCCTCTCTTCCCCGATCTCTCCACCATGACCCCCAACTGGCCGCGTTTCGCCGAAATCGTCAAGAGTCACCAACGGTTCTTGCTCACCAGCCATGTCCGTCCCGATTGCGACGCGCTGGGGAGCGAACTGGGGATGGGCGGCGTGTTGGAAGCGCTGGGCAAGGAAGTCACGATCGTCAACGCGGATCCGACTCCCCCCAACCTGGCGTTTATCGATCCTCAAGGAAAACTCAAAACGCTGGGGGTGGATGTGCAGGCTCAGCAACTCGCAGATCAGTTCGAGGTGTTGATGATCCTGGACACGAGTGCCTGGGCGCAGCTCGGGGCGATGCGCGAGGTAATCGAAGCATCCACGGCGAAGAAACTGCTGGTCGATCATCATGTTGGCGAGGATGAACTGGGCGCGGAGCACTTCAAGAACACCACGGCGGAAGCGACCGGCCGCCTGGTGATGGAAGCCGCCGCGGCGCTCGGCGTGGAACTCACACCGGAGATTGCCACGCCGCTATTTGCCGCGATTGCGACCGACACCGGCTGGTATCGCTTCGGCTCCGCGACGGCGGGAACCTATCGCCGGGCCGCCCAACTGATCGACGCCGGCGCGCAGCCGTCGGCCATTTATGCCTCGCTTTACGAACAAGATACGCTCGGCCGCGTCAAGCTCCGCGGTCTCATCCTCTCGCGCGTCGTCAGCGAATTGGGTGGCCGCCTGGTGCATACGCATGTGCTGAAGGAAGACTTCGCGACCACCGGCGCCCATCCCGCGGATACCGAAGATGCGATCAACATGACGCTCGCGATCGCCGGAACGGAGGTCGCGGTGATCTTTGTCGAACAGGCCAGCGGCGGCTTCAAAATCAGTTTTCGCAGCCGTTCCGGGGTGCAGTGCAACCAGGTGGCGGCAGAGTTTGGCGGCGGCGGCCACAAAGCGGCGGCCGGGGCGTTCGTGCAAGGAAACTATGAAACGGTCAGCCGCCAAGTTCTTGACGTCGTCCGCGCAGCCATGCGATAATCTGACCATCGAGTTAAGTTGATAGCCCACCAATAGTTACAGTGCGTTCTCCCGCAGTCATGAATTTTCCCTGAGAGGATCGCGCACCCTGCCTCGCCTAAAATCCAGAATTCAACTTGGGTTTCGCTTACACTAGAACCTCGGCGTGGTTGGCATTTCGCCTGCCACGCACACGATGCACCCCTTCCCGATTTCGGAGCGTCCGTCATGGCTCCTCGTTCTCTCAATCCCAAAGCATCCGACAATATCTCCCAACGTCTGGCGGGACAAAACAGTCCGCAGCCCCGGCGGCGCGGAATTTTGGTCGGCATGTTGGCGTTTGTGGTCGGCATCTTCGTCGGCATCTTTCCACTAGGCGCCGGCCTGCTCACGTTTTTCGACCCGATCCTGAAGAAGAAAGAGGAAGGGGGTGGCGAGGACGACAGCGCAGGGGGCCAACTGTTGCGCGTGGGACTCCTGGAAAACATTCCCGCCGATGGGACTCCCGTGCAAGCGCCGGTCATTGCGAATTTGACCGACGCCTGGAACCGCGAACCGAATCAACCGATTGGCGCCGTGTACCTGCGCCGCGAGGGGGATAAAGTCGTCGCGTTCAATGCCATCTGCCCCCACGCAGGCTGCTTTATTGGTTTCGACACGCGGCGCGACTGCTTCCAATGCCCGTGCCACATGAGCTCCTTCAACTTGGACGGCTCCCGCCAGATGCCCAGCCCTAGCCCGCGCGACCTCGACATGCTCGTTGTCGAGGAAGACATTCTGGCGAAGACCGGCGAAGTGTGGGTTCGATTTCAGAACTTTTATCCCGGCACAGCCGATCGCGAGCCCAAAGCATGAATAAGCTAGTCGCATGGTGGAATCATCGCACCGGTCTCGACGAGACGATGCACGATGCGCTCTACGAAAATATCCCCAGCGGCGCGCGCTGGCGGTATGTGAGCGGCAGCATGCTCGTGTTCGCCTTTGTCACGCAGGTCATAACCGGCATTTTCTTGTGGATGAGTTATAGCCCCAGCAGCCAAACCGCCTGGGAAAGCGTCTACTTCATCCAGTACGAAATGACCGGCGGATGGCTCTTGCGCGGCATCCACCACTTCATGGCCCAGGCGATGGTGGTGCTGCTTGGCGTGCACTTGTTGCAAGTCGTCGTCGATGGCGCGTACAAGGCCCCGCGCGAAGTGAATTACTGGCTTGGCCTGATCCTCATGCAGATCGTGCTCGGGCTGAGCCTCACCGGCTACCTGCTCCCCTGGGATCAGAAAGGCTACTGGGCCACCAACGTCGCCACGAACCTGATGACGCTGGTTCCCTTTGTCGGCAAGGAACTGCAGCAAGTCGTGCTCGGCGGCAGCGCCTACGGGCATCACACGCTGACGCGCTTCTTCGCGCTCCACGCCGGCGTCCTCCCAATTCTGCTCGTGATCTTCCTGGGCATGCATATCGCCCTGTTTCGGCGCCACGGCATCACCGCCAAAGTCACTCCAGGCCGGCCCGATCAATACTTCTGGCCGCAACAGGTGCTGTTGGACGCACTCGCTTGCTTGTTCTTGCTCGTGCTCGTTGTCCTCGCGACCGTGCATTTTGACGTGCAAGGCTTAGTCAGCGGTAATCTCCCGCTTGAACATCGCGGGGCGGAACTCGGCGCCCCGGCCGATCCTTCCGAACAATACTCGGCCGCGCGCCCCGAGTGGTACTTCCTGTTCTTGTTTCAGTTGCTGAAGTATTTTCATGGCGAAAGTGAATGGATCGGCGCGTTGGCGATTCCCGGCGCGATCATGGGCATCCTCTTCCTGCTGCCGTTCTTCGGCCGCACGAAGATCGGCCATGCCTTTAGCGTGCTCTTTATTCTGGGCCTGTTGGCCGGCGCAGGCGTGCTCACCGTGCTGGCCTGGTCGGAAGACAACTTCACGCTCGTGGCGGAGCGTCTGAAGCTCAACACCGAAGACCCCGCGGTGCAAAAGAAGCTCAGCATCGCAGAGGACTTCGCGGTCGCCAAGGAAGAGGCCGAGCGCGACTCGGCGAGGATGATCGAACTCGTCAATCGCCGCGCCACAATGGCCGGCGGCGAGTTAAGCGACCGGCTCCTGATTCCCAAGCAAGGCGCCGTGTACCTGTTGCGCAACGATCCACTCACGCAAGGGCCGAAACTCTTCGACCGCCACTGCGCGAGCTGCCACGACTATTACGATCCCAACGCGACAGAAGGCGAACAGCAGCGGTGGCATTTTGCGAATCAAACGCAAAGCCCGCAGACGGTGGCCGGCAAGAATGAAGTCTTGCGCGATGACAAAGGCAACGTCGTGTACGACACCAAAGCCAACGGCGCGCCGAACTTGTTCGGCTTTGCGTCCCGGCAGTGGTTGGCCGATCTGCTCAATCCAGCCATGTATCAGAAAGTCGAGTATGGCGAGCCGGTCCCTTCCAAGGATGCCGAAATCGCCCGGCAAAAAAATCATCCAGACAATTTCACTCGGCCGATCAAGGCGCCGTACTTCGGCAACACGGCCCATCGTGATGGCCGCATGGCCGCATGGCTCGATAAGCACATCGACAAGCTGGATCCGCAGGATGTGAAAGACGCCGTCGCGGCCCTCTCCGCCCAGGCGCAGTTGCGCTCGCAACTGGCGCTCGACAAGCAAGACGCCGCGCAAATTGCCCGCGGCGTGCAGGTCATCAAGCAGAATTGCGCCACCGGCTGCCATCGCTTCGGCGACGCCGGCCAGTTGGGCCTCGCGCCTGATTTGACCGGCTACGGCTCCTATGAATGGATGCTCGGCATGATTAGCGATCCCCAGCACGAGCGGTTCTACCAGAACGAGAACGATCGCATGCCCTGCTTCGCCAAGGATCTCGACCATCCGGAAAAGAACAGCGTGAGCGTTCGCGAACTGGGGCTGATCGTCGATTGGCTCCGTGGCGACTACTACGATCCCGCGGACGAACATCCCGTGCTGCCGCATTCGGAAGAGTACGCCCGCCGCGCGGTCGAACTCGCCCGCACCGTTGACGCGCCGTCGCTCGCAATCACCGGCAGCGCCACTCCCGCGATGCCGACGAAAGCCGAACAAGCGGCCGCGATCTTCACGCAGAAGTGCGCCGCCTGTCATAGCCACGTCGATAGCGCCGGACACGGCATCGCCGCGAAGAAGCCGAGCGCTCCCAATTTGCACGGCTTCGGCAGCCGGGCCTGGCTCAGCGGTTTTCTGGACCACGAGCGAATCGGCACGGCCGAGTTCTTTGGCAACACCGCCCATGCCGATGGCGATATGGTTAGCTTCGTCCAAGACGAATTGAGCGATCTCGACGACGAGAACCAGGCCAGCCTCGCCGCCTTGGTGGCCGCGCTCTCAGCCGAAGCCGCGCTCCCGGCCCAGCAACAACTCGACGCGGAAGCCAAGGAGAGCGGCCTGTTGGAGAAAGGGCGCGAAGCGATCGTGTCGGGACTCGGCGGCAGCGCTTGCACCGATTGCCACAAGTTCGGCGATGAAGGGGAGGAGGACGCTCCCGACCTCACCGGCTACGCATCGCAAGCGTGGCTGACGGCGTTCCTCAGCAATCCCGCCGCCCCGCGCTTCTACGGTCAGAACAATGACCGCATGCCGGCCTTCCACAAGCCGGAAAATGGCGAGCGGAACTTGCTCACCGCCGAGCAAGTGGAACTGCTCAGCAGTTGGCTCCGCGGAGATTTGAAGGACTAGCCGGTGGGATTTGTGCGCACGGCGGATTATCATTCGCCATGCTCCTACCACCGGCAAAATCCCTACAGTTTAACGCGCCGCTTGCCGATGCTAACGGAGAACGCCCCGCGGTCCGCGCGGGGAGACTCTCTACTTATGGCGGCTTATGTGGTGCGGTAATTGCCAGCAAGATGTCCCTGGCATTGCTATCAAAGAGGATGGCAATCGTATCTGCTGCGCGCGCTGCAGTGGGCTGCTAGCCGGCATCACAGGCCGCACTCCGGTCGTGATTACCGACGAACCGCTACGCGAAGCAGTGCCCACCGAAACAGCGCTGCCTGAGGCCGAGGCGCCGGAGCAAGTCGAGGCCATCGTCGCGCCGCCGCTCCTGGATGACTGGAGCCTGGAAAACGATCTAGCGGCGGTGACGCGGATGATGCACACGCTCCGCAGCGATGCGCCGGCGTCCGCTACCGCCGCGATTGAGCCCCGCCGCAGCCACGACGGGCAGCCTTGGCGCATGCCGGACAGCCGTTCGCCGCGTCCGACCTTGGCCCCGCCTAAACGCGGCTCCTGGCTCGCGTGGCCGGTGTTGATGATCGGCATGATGACGTTTTGCTGCGGCGCCGTCCTCTTGGGCTGGTCGTTCGCCACCGGTCGGGGCGACTTGTGGACTTTCGGCATGCCGGCGGTGCTGGCAGGCCAGGGACTGTTGGTGCTCGGGCTGGTCGTGCAACTCGAAGGGCTCTGGCAAAACAATCGCGAAACGCGCGAGACGCTCGACGGCCTCGACCGCGAACTCGCCGAACTGCGCCACGCCACGAGCGTGCTCACAAGCACGCATACCGCCGCCGGCCAATCCTTCTACGCCCACATGGCCGAAGGCGCCAGCCCGCACTTGCTCTTGGCCGACGTCAAAGGCCAACTCGACGTCATCGCCCTGCGGCTGGCGCAGGTGAAAAAGTAGTCCGGGTCACAAATCGCGGGCGGCGTCATCTGCCGCCGCGACGTGCTCGACGTTCAGGCCCAGGCGTTTGGCTTCTGCGAAGAAGCTGCGGCTCCGCTCCGGTTGACCGTGAAACAGCAGCCACATCCCCAGGTCAAAATGAATATTGCCATCCGTGGGATGATCGAGCGCCTCTTGGGCCAGCATCTCTTCATGGGCTTCGCGGGCGATTCTGTTGTCGTCATACAGTTGATCGATGCGGAAATCGCTCTTCACAATCTCCGGATCGAGCTTCACAGCTTCGGAGAACTCCGCAGCCGCTTCGTCAAAACGGCGATTGGTCAGCAGCGCAAAGCCTAGCTTCAAACGAGCGATCGAGTACGCGGGATCCTGCTTCACCGCCAGGCGATAACGGAGGATTGCATCGTAAAACTTCTGCTTCTGAAAGTAATTGTCCCCCAGTTCCAGGTAGCGATCCGCGTTCTTACGAGCCGTCCAATCGACTTCGTGCACCACCGGGCGAATCGGCTCGACGGCCGGCCTGGCAGCCACACGCGGCGGATCGGCGCGCAGCGGCGCAAGTCCAAAATTACGATCCACCCCCATAAACTGCTTCACCGCCAACGGGCCATAAGCCAATTCGGCCGGATAATAGACCGGCGGCAAGTAGTAGTCGACCGAATTGTAGCGGGGCGAATAATAAACGCCGTAGGGAGATAGGTTGAAACTATTGTAAGAACCGTAGAAGCAATTCCCGCCATAGCCGCTCGACCACAAGTAGTCGTTGGGATTTCCAACCCAGGGGCCGTTGAAGTAGCTAAACGACGAGAATCCATACGGCGAGCCGACGCTCAGCGAGATGGAGTTGTTGCTCACCAGCCAGGGGCGCGAAATGCCCCACCCGCCGATCGGCCGACGAAAACCACCAAATTGATTCCAGCCAACTCGGTTCCAACTTCCATGATTCCAGCCGACACGGTTCCAGCTTCCTTGGTTCCAGCCGCTGTGAATCCCGCCGCCGTGTCCCGAGTGGTGATGACCGCTCCCCCCGCCATAGGCTTGGTTGGGCGCGCTCGGCCGGCTGAATTCAGGCGGCACCGCGAGCGACGCGGAACTCATCGCCAACGCAGCGACTATGGTCGCCGCTGAAAATAGCATCCTTCGCATGATTCTGCTCCTTGTCTCCCCGCCAAGAGTGACAACCAGTATTATCCGCCTCCCGACGCCTAGAAGCAAGCAGCAAGCGGTCTCCCCCCCGTCCATCCACGGATGTGCGCTGGACATTTTGTTCTTGCGCGTTACCTGGCCGGCGGCGTCCCAGCGGCATCCGGCCAACAGTGCACAGCAGCATGCCTACTACTTTGGCGGCACAATCCGCGCGCTCGCTACAACTCACGCCTCGCGGGGGCGAACTCTCGGCGGCGGGCCGGGCGCGGCTTGCCACGCTCCGCGCCCCGATTAGCCTGGGAAGATATCTCTTCTCGCAAGGCAAGCCGCATATGCATTGGGTGCTGATTCTCGCCGTCATCGTGGCGACCACGCTGGCCGAACACGCGCCGCAGTCGCCGGTCGATCATCCTTTCGCGCGGGTGCTGTTGACCGTCGCCGCCATGCTGATCGCGCCGGCCATGGCGATGACGCTCTCGAGCGTTGTGGTGCGGGGGATTCGCGATGACCAATCCAATTGGGCCGCCTGGCTCGCGCGCTTTTCGCAAAGCCAACAACTACATGGCCTCGTGTGGCTCGCGCTCGTGACGCTCATCAGCTACGTCTTCGCGTGGCCGCAGCTCGTGCGCGAGAATTGGGGTCTGGCGAATTGGATTCTCGTCGATGATTTGTTGATTCTCGCGCCGATCTACGTTCCGCTCCTGCTGTCGTGGGCGGCGTTCTACGACGTCGATCGCGCGGTTGATGAGCTTACAGCCGAGCGCGCCGCTGATGTTTCGCCCGTCGGTCGCTGGAACTACGTTCTCTTACATGCCCGGCATTATCTGGGCCTGGTGATGGCGCCCCTGTTGGTCGTGCTGGGGCTCTTCGACCTTGCCCGTTACGCCGCGCCAGACTTTCTCGCCGATCCCAATTGCGGCTGGTTCCTGTTGCCGCCGCTCGCGCTCCTGGTCGTTTTGTTGCCGGTTTTGCTCGCTACGATGTGGAGGACCGAACGCCTCGCCGACGGCATGTTGCGTCGGCGACTGGAAACGGTGCTCGCCGAAACGAATTTGCACGTCCGCGAGATCCTCGTGTGGCAGACCAACGGCCGCCTGCTCAATGCGGCCGTCAGCGGGCTTTGGTCGCGGTTGCGTTATGTCTTTGTGACCGATCGTCTGCTCGAACAACTCCCGCCAGAACAAGTTATCGCCGTGCTGCGGCATGAGGCCGGGCATGTCGTGCGGCGTCATCTGTTGTTGCGAATGTTGCTGCTGGGACTCCCCGCGGCCCTCTGGTACGGCCTCGCTCAGGCGGCGCCGGGCGTTTCGCACCAGCTTGGCGACTGGCTGGCGATCATCGGTTTAAGTGCGACCGCCCAGCAAAACTTTCTCTTTCCCGCCGCCATGGCCGCATATGGTTTGATCGTGTTGGGCTGGTATTCCCGTCAGCTCGAATACGAAGCCGACCTGTTCGCTTGCGAGGCGGAGACGGACGACGAGCGCCGCGAGCGCACGGCCGCATTCGTGCAAGCGTTGCAAACCATCACGGTCGAATCCGGCGCCGATCCCCATCGCACCGGCTGGCTGCATCCCAGTATGGCTTCCCGCCTGGAGTTCGTCCGCGCCGCCGCAGAGACTCCGCGCTTGGCCGATCGCTTCCGCCGCCGCTTGAGGTGCTACGCCTGGTGGATTGCGAGCCTCTACGTCATGAGCTTCGCGCTGGTGGTGCTGTCGAGCGTCTGAATCGACCGTCCCACGATGGTGTGGAACGCCCTAACCGCTATTGCTGGCATTCCCGGCAGGCTCCTGCCTATTTTCTCTAAACTCGGCAGCTTTCGTTGCTGAACATGTTTGAAATCTCGCCGATAACATTCAAGCCGCGGCCATTCGTCCCCGGCCCTCCGCATTCCCGCCCCGCCATTGCTCTCTGGGAACCATTATGACCGGTGTACAACCCTCCCTGTCTGACCGTGTCGATTCCGCGATGCAAGCCAACCCGTATTTGGCGCGTCGCAATTTGCGTTTTGAAGCCGAAGCCGGCCGCGTCACGCTCAAAGGCGTTGTGAACAGTTACTTCCAAAAGCAAATGGCACAGGAAGCCCTCCGCAAAGTCGATGGCGTCCTCGAGATTGCCAACGAACTGGAAGTGAGCTGGGCGCAAGCCTGAATCCGCGCAAATTGCGGACCAGTCGCTACAATCGCTAAAGTTTAGCTCCTCCCCAGTCGATCTATAGCGGCAAACGGTACTGTTGCGCAAGTACCTCGGCCGCCAGATCATCAGCCTGGGAGTGCTAGCGTGTTGGCTCGAATGCTGCGACCACTGCTGTCGCTCTTCATGGAGGTGCTGGAGGAAGAATCGCCGCGCGTCCTGGCGGCGAGTTTGGCCTTTGGCATGCTGTTGGGGTTTGTTCCCAAGGACAACCTCATCATGGCGTTGCTCGGCGTCTTGCTGCTCGGGCTGCGCTTTAATCTCACGCTCGCAACGGCCTCCGCCGCGCTATTCTCTGGCATCGCGGCGATGTTTGATCCGATTGCGGATGCTCTCGGCCGCGCGGTGCTCACCCATCCCCTGTTCGCTGAGTTTTGGGCGCGGCTCTATCAAGTCCCGCTGATGCCCTGGACGCGCTTCAATAACACCGTCGTGATGGGAAGCCTGTTGCTCGCGTTAGGGCTGATGACGCCGGCGTATTTGCTCGCGGCGCTGCTCGTCGAGCGTTACCGCCCCGCGGTCATTGCCTGGGTGAAACAACTCAAGCTCGACCAGTTCTTGGGAGTGGCCAATCGCGTAGGCGTGGGAGAACACGGATGATTCTCCGCATGTTGAATTGGCGATATCTCACGCTGCGCGTGGCGATTCTTGCGCTTGCGATGCTCGTGGCCTGGTTTGGCTTTGAACCGTTGTTGCACCATTTCCTGGTCGGCGTGGGGCAACGCATTGTGCGGGCGAAGATCGACATCGACGAGGTCCAAGCCTCGCTCAGCCGCTGTGATTTGAAACTGCATCACGTGCAAGTGGCCAATCCTCGGTCCCCCAGTCGCAATCTGGTCGAGTGCGACGAAGCGTCGTTCGATGTCGATTCCTGGGCGCTTTTTGCCCGTCGTCTGGTCGTTCACAACGCCCGGTTGAGCGGCGTCCGCTTTAACACCCAGCGGACCACTTCCGGCGAAGTCGATCTGCCGAAACTGTTGCCCACCGACCTCCGCGATGAACTCGAATCGCAGCTTGCGCAGTTGAGCAGCGCGGCGCTGAAGCAGTTCGTGCAAATCATCGAGCAAGACCTCAAGGACGACCTCGTTTCGATCCAACTCGCCGAGGAACTTGCCGCCCGCTGGCCGGCCGAATATCGTCGGATGTTGGCGGAAGCGGAGGCGCTCCGCATCCAAGCGCATGAATTACAAGCGCGACTGACGGAAAGCACCCGCGATCCATCCCTGGCCGCTTCATCCTTTCCGCAGCGGGTGCGGGAAGTAGAAGATTTGCGCCGCGAGTTGAACCGCTTGCAATCCGATCTAGGCGACGTTCGTGACCAGATCAGCCGCGATCGCGAAGCGGTCGAATTCGCTCGCCGGCACGACGAACAGACGATTCGCAAGAAGCTATCGCTGACGCAACTCGACCCGCAAGAACTCTCCGAGTATCTGCTCGGCGAGGAGTTAAGCGACAAGACGAGTGAAATCTTGTATTGGATTCGGCTCGCCCGCCGCTTTTGGCCACGCGATGTCGAACTCCCCGCGGCCGAGCGCAGTAGCGGCGAAGACATTTTATTCCCCGGTTTGACTCCCCGGCCCAATGCGCTGGTGGAGAAAATGCAGCTTGATGGCGTTTTCATGCGCGGCACGCGCGAAATTGCCTGGCGCGGTGAGATTCAAAACTTGACCTGCGATCCTGTGGCCCACGGCCAGCCGATGGTGATTCGCGCCGAGACCTTCGGCGACCGCCCGCTCACGCTCCAAGCCTCGCTCGATCGCACCGGCAAAGTGCCGCGGGATGCGGTCGTCATCAGTATCCCCAAGTATCCACTCCCCGCGCGAACGCTTGGCGATCCCGAGCGGTTGGCGCTGGGCGCCTCGGCGGGCAACTTGCAAATTTGGGCCCAGCTCGAACTTGTCGGCGACCAGTTGACCGGCCGCGTCCTCCTGCAGCAGCCTGAGTTGCACCTCACCCCGGCCCTGCCGGCCAAGCTGGCAGGCAACCTGGGGCCGCGCTTTGAAAGGGTCGTCGGCGATGTGCGTCAACTGCAAGCCGAAGTGCTCCTTTCGGGAACGCTCGACGAACCAGCCTGGACACTCCACTCGAATCTTGGCCCGCAACTGGCCACCGGTCTGAGCGCGGCGCTCGCGGCGGAGTTGGCGGAGCGCGAGCAAGCCTTGGCGACGGCCCTTCAGACGTACCTCGCCGCGCAGCAGACGAGGCTCGACGAGCGACTGGCCGTCGAACAACAAAAGGTGCTCGACCAACTCCATTTGGGCCTGGCCGATATCGACACGCTCAAACGCCGCGTCGCCGGTCGCGTGCCGCTCCCCGGCGGCAAGGGCGTCAACGTGGAAGATTTGCCGGTGCTCAATCCCTTCTTGCGGCGGTAGAGTGCGTGGTTGCCACCGCTGTTAGCTCCTACTAGGGGCAACTGCTGGACGTACCCTGGTGCCCCGTCGCCCTCCCTCACCCAATCGTAATTCCGCACACACCCGGTAAACTGTTAGGTTTTACGCCGAACCGCCGACGACGCTGGTTCGTCGGCTAACCGTTTCGTCTCTTTGCACCGGCGCGGCCGGACCACCGACTATGGACATGGATAAACTCGTTTCGCTCTGCAAACGCCGCGGCTTCCTCTTTCAATCGAGCGAAATCTACGGGGGACTCAACGGTTTTTGGGACTACGGCCCGCTCGGCGTCGAGCTCAAACGCAACCTCAAGGAAGCCTGGTGGCGCGACATGGTGACCGGGCACGACGAACTATCAACGCCTCCCGGCGCGCCCCAGGCGTACGAAATGGTTGGTCTGGATTGCACCATCATCATGCACCCGCAGGTCTGGAAGGTGAGCGGTCACTACGACCTCTTCTGCGATTACATGGTCGACTGCCGGGAGAGTAAGAAGCGCTATCGGTATGATCAGGTTCGCGGCCGCTGGTGCGAACATGACGGCAAGCGGGCGTTCATTACGACGATGGCCGAAGCA
The DNA here is from genome assembly GCA_963205385.1 of Planctomycetota bacterium. GTDB lineage: Bacteria > Planctomycetota > Planctomycetia > Pirellulales > Pirellulaceae > JAEZGD01. The sequence continues at coordinate 17,742 of CAUJKE010000353.1, forward strand.
GGTCACGAAGACGAAGAGACGCTCGCTGCGGCGCTCAAGTTTTTCAACCTCCGCAGTAAAAAGGCGGATGAGCTGAAGTGGGGCGAAGCGTATTTACCGCTGCCGCAAGTTACGGAACTGTCGCAAGTGCTCGGCCCCGACGCCAAAACGCTGGGCACGCTCACCGAGCCGCGGGAATTCAACTTGATGTTTCCGACCACCATCGGGGCCCTCGCAGGCGAGGAAGGGAAAGCCTTTCTCCGGCCGGAAACTGCGCAAGGCATTTTCGTGAACTTCAAGAATGTCTGCGATAGCACCCGCGTCCGCGTGCCGTTTGGCATCGCGCAGATGGGGAAGAGTTTCCGCAACGAAATCACGCCGCGCAACTTCACTTTCCGCTCGCGCGAGTTCGAGCAGATGGAGATCGAGTTCTTCTGCCACCCCGATTCGTCGCGCGAGTGGTATCAATATTGGCGCGATCGCCGGATGAAGTGGTATACGGATCTCGGTCTCTCCAGCGACCGGTTGCAACTGCGCGAGCATCATGCCGATGAGCTCAGCCACTACTCGCGCGGCACGGCGGATATTGAGTATGCGTTTCCGTTCCTGCCGCCGGGCGAGTTCGGCGAACTGGAAGGGATCGCGCATCGGGGCGACTTTGACCTGCGCAGTCACATGGAAGGCAAGCTCGTGGCGAAAGACGGCAAGCTCGAGGTGGAGCTAGGCGCGGACGGCAAGCCGCGGCATCGGGGCAGCGGCAAGGATCTGTCGTATCGCGACGACGTAACCAACGAGAAGTTTGTGCCGCATGTGATCGAGCCTTCCGCCGGCGCGGATCGCGGGACGCTGGCGTTCTTGTGCGAAGCGTATACCGAAGACGAAGCGCCGGATGAGAACGGCAAAATGCAGTCCCGCGTGGTGATGAAGTTCCATCCGCGCCTCGCACCGATCAAAGCCGCCGTGTTTCCGCTCGTCAAGAAAGACGGCCTGCCGGAGGTCGCGCAGGAGATTTACCGCGGCCTCAAGCAGCAAGGCCTGGTGGCGTTCTACGATGAAAAAGGAGCGGTCGGGCGACGCTATCGTCGCCAGGACGAAGCCGGCACGCCGTACTGCATCACCGTCGATGGCCAAACGCTGACCGATCAAACTGTCACCATCCGCGACCGCGACACGCTGGAACAGACGCGCGTGAAAGTGGATGACGTCGTGAGTGAGATTCAGAACCGACTGCGGTAGTTTACGCGCTGCGCGACCCCATCCGCCGTGTGCGACTGGGATCCTTGAACCGTCATTCGAGATCAAGCCATTCATTCCATGCTCCCAGCCCTCTCGCAAGTCTGTTCCCTCTCGTCTCCCTTCGAGACCGATCTCGAGGACTATGCGGCGGGGCATGTCGCGGCAGTGGAAGTTTGGCTGACGAAACTTGATAAATATCTTGAAACGCATTCGCTCGAGGATGTGCGCAAGTTGAAAGCGGACTGTCGCATTGAGCTCCCCGTCGCGAGTTTTCAAGGCGGACTCTTGGCGAGCCAAGGGGAGCAGCGGCGCGAGGCGTGGGAATTGTTTCGCCGCCGACTCGCGCTATGCGGTGAATTGGAAATTGGGACCATCGTCGTGGCTTGCGATGTGCCGCGCCCGCTCGACCCGCAGACGCTTGAGCGTGTGCAAGTGTCGCTCGCGTCGCTCGCGCAAGAAGCCGCGCCGTTTAACGTGCGCGTCGCGCTGGAGTTTCAAGCTTCCGCCGCCGTCGGAAACAACATCCACACGGCCGCCGCGCTCGTGGCGGATGTCGCGAGTCCCCACCTGGGCATATGTCTCGATGCGTTTCACTATTACACGGGGCCGAGCAAGCCGGAAGATCTTGGCTATCTCACCCGCGAGAACCTGTTTCACGTGCAGCTCTGCGATGTGGCGGATCGACCGCGCGAGTTCTATACCGACAGCGATCGCATCTTGCCCGGCGATGGTGAGATTAATTTTCAGCCGATCCTTGCGCGGCTCAGCGAGATTGACTACGACGGCTGCGTGTCGATTGAGGTTCTGAATCCAAGATTATGGCAAGTTCCCGCCCGCAGCTTCGGCGAGATCGCCATTACCGCCCTGCGCAAGCTGCTGGGAATGGCCCGGATGGATTAGGAGGCAACCGAACAATAAGTTTCCGATGTTCAGGCCGGCCAAAAGATCACGACCCCATCCGCCTTGCGGTCTGTTGATTATGATGCATTGCTTGCATCGGGGTGGGGCGCGCGGCGGGGGCGAATCTTTGGTAATTGAAGCGGCGGCGGGGTAAATCTTTACGAAACTCAAGTTTGAGTGGGAGCGAATTACGTTGCCGGGCTTCGCGATCATGCTCGCTATCAGTGGCAGCAATCGGCGCGTAGCTGGGAGCGCAGCCACCTTCCTTTTTGGCATCACGCGGGAATCGGGGTCTGTGGTCGGAACTTGCACCGGCTTATGCTGCGGGTGACGCCTTGCTGCCGGCGAGCTTCGCTGGCGGCACATGCCGGGTCCAGCGCCGCTTTGACCCGCTCCCGCGGCTCGCCGAGCCGGAGGTGGGAGAATTCGACATCACCGGTGAGCCGATGCAAGGCTGGGTCATGGTCGCGCCGGACGGGCGCGATACGTATGAGCAACTGCGCCGCTGGATCGAGCTGGCGACGGAGTTTGTCCGCACGCTGCCTAAAAAGTAACCGTTTGCCAACAGGAAATGGATCCATGTCTCTCTCCCCTGATCAAATCGCCGTGTTTGCCCGCGATGGCTTTCTGCCGATGCCGCAATTCCTCGACGCGGAAGAAACGTCACTCCTGACCGCGGCCGTGCGGCAGGATGACGCGCTCCACCGCGCGGCCATGGACGTGAAGGACACGGCTGGGCGCAAGACGAACCTCTCCCTGTGGAATCACCCCCAGGAGGACATCTATGGCATGATCGCCCGCGCCCAGAAGACAGTGACCGCGATGGAGGCGCTTCTAGGGGACGAGGTGTATCACTACCACAGCAAGCTGAGCGCGAAGGAGCCCAAAGTCGGCGGCGCGTGGGAGTGGCATCAGGATTATGGCTACTGGTATCACAACGGTTGCCTGTTCCCCGACATGGCCAGTGTCTACATCGCCATCGATCCCAGCACCAAGGCGAACGGTTGTTTGCAGGTGCTCCGCGGCTCGCACCACTTGGGGCGCATCGAGCACGGCCGCTTTGGCGAACAAACCGGCGCCGATCCCGAACGCGTCGCCGTCGCCTTGGAGCGGCTCGACCACATTTACTGCGAAATGCACCCCGGCGACGCCTTATTCTTCCACGCCAACCTGCTCCACGCCTCCGCCCCCAACACCAGCGACGCACCCCGCTGGGGCTTGCTCTGTTGTTACAACACCAAGCACAATAATCCGTACAAAGATTCCCATCACCCCCGCTACACGCCCCTGGAAAAAGTCCCCGACGCGGCGATCAAGCAGATGGGGGCCAAAGGGAGCGCTGCAGGGCAGGAGTTCTTGAAGCAGGAAGAGGATCGGACGACGGGTGGGGAGAAGAAGTGAGCCGATTCTGGCTTGCCCGGATGTTGAAGGGAATGGTTGGCTCAAGGCGCGGCCAGTTCAATGGGCAAGCGTTCCCCCGTTCTTGTGTAATCGCGTAACTTACTCAACAATTCGCGTAACGGACTTCAACAAACGCGCGCTACAACGATTTGTCCCATGCCCACCGCCCTTGCCATTGCCGCTCACCCCGATGACATCGAATTCATGATGGCTGGGACGTTGATGCGGCTCAAAGATGCTGGCTACGACGTGCATTACTGGAATCTGGCCAACGGCTGCTGCGGGACGACGCAGTATGACGCGGCGACGATTGCCAGGCTGCGGCGCGAGGAAGGGATGGCGGCGGCGAAGTTTTTGGGCGCGACGTTTCACGAGAGCATCTGCGACGATCTGGCGATCTTCTACGATCGGCCGACGCTGGCGAAAGTGGCGTCGGTGGTGCGCGCGGTCGATCCGACGATCGTGCTGACGCATGCGCCGGTCGATTACATGGAAGATCACACGAACGCTTGCCGCCTGGCGGTGACGGCGGCGTTCGCCCGCGGCATGCCGAACTTCCCGGTCGATCCGCCCCGCCCGCACGTGGAGACGAAAGTCACGGTGTACCACGCGCAGCCCTACTCCAATCAAACACCGCTCCGCGAACCGGTGCGGCCAGAGCTGTTCGTGGATGTTTCGGATCTTCAAGACCGAAAGAAGGCGATGCTCGCGCTGCATGCAACGCAAAAACGCTGGCTCGACGAAAGCCAAGGGCACGATTCGTACCTGACCGCCATGGCCGATCTCGATGCCCAGGTCGGCCAGTTCTCCGGCAAGTTCGCCTTCGCCGAAGGCTGGCGGCGGCATCTGCATTTAGGCTTCTGCGGGGCGGAAGACGATCCGCTGCGCGCGGCGCTGAAGGCATTCGTGGTGTGACGCCGGAATTAATGAAAACCTGGAATTGACAAACAGCCCCCCTCATCTGACTCACAGGCACATCCGCTTTAACGATTCCTGCCCAACTTTTTTCTTTCCCTACCCTTGCATCCAGTTTCAACCGATTCATAATACGCTTATGAACGCAATCGCTTACGCTCGCTTTTGGCGGTTTAGCTTTAGCCCTCCGGGCCGACGGGCCGGGGGAGGTCGCTGAACCTCCGCCGCGAGCGATTCCGAAAGAATCCCAGCCCTGAAGCCCCCCCGGACTTCAGGGCTGTTTTCGTTTGGCCAGCGCCATAAAGTCGCAGGCGAACGAAACTGGGGGAGCAGGCCGCAGGTCGGCGCCCCTTCCGAAAGCGCATGCCATGATCCAACCTACCCTCTCCCCCCACATCTGTCAGGAGTTGTTTTCGATGATCGTCGTCATGGAAAAAGAGGCCTCGCGTGAGCAGGTCGAGCATATGGTCCGCCGGATCGAAACCCTCGGCCTGAAGGCCCATGTCATTGTGGGGACGGAGCGCACGGTGATCGCGGCGATCGGCGAAAAGCGTTCGCAGATGAAGGAGTCGCTCGCGAGCGGCGCCGGCGTGGCCGAAGTGGTACCCATTCTAGCGCCGTACAAGGTTGCCAGCCGTGAAGTGAAGAAAGAGCCGACGCAAATCGTTGCGGGGAGTTTGACGGTCGGCGCGGGGGTCATCGGCGTGATTGCTGGGCCCTGTTCGGTCGAGACCGAGGAGCAAATTCTGTCGACGGCCCGCGCGGTGAAAGCCGCCGGCGCGACGGCCCTCCGCGGCGGCGCGTTCAAGCCCCGGACGAGCCCGTACAGCTTCCAAGGCTTGAAGGAAGAAGGACTCAAACTGCTGGCGATGGCCCGCGAGGAAACCGGCCTGGCGATTGTCACCGAAGTGGTCGCAACCGCGGACGTGCCGCTCGTGGCCAAATATGCGGACGTGCTGCAAATCGGCGCGCGGAACATGCAGAACTATCGGCTGCTGGAAGCGGTTGGCAAGACGGACCGCGCCGTGTTGCTCAAACGGGGCCCCAGCGCGACGATGGAAGAACTGCTTCTGGCCGCCGAGTACATTCTGAACGAAGGCAACCCCAACGTCATGCTCTGCGAGCGCGGCATTCGCACGTTTGAAGCCCACACGCGGTTCACGCTGCCGCTGGCGAGCGTGCCCTACTTGCACCACAAAACGCACTTGCCGGTTGTGGTCGACCCCAGCCACGGCACCGGGCACACGTATCTCGTCCCCGACATGGCCGCCGCCAGCATCGCCGCGGGGGCAGACGGCATCATCCTGGAAGTTCATCCCCATCCCGAACAGGCCCTCTCGGACGGCTACCAATCGTTGACTTGCCCCCAATTTGAAGAGACGATGGACAAGTGCCGGCGCGTGGCCGAAGCGCTGGGCAAGAAGCTGTAAGCCTGCATCGTAATTTGAAAGGAAATTGCTGTGCGTGGGGGTATTCGCTGCTATTGGATGCTTGCCTGGTTGCTGCTGGCCGGTTGCGGGCCAGCACGGGAAAAGGTGGTCGCCTACACGGCCCTCGACCGGACGTTGGCGGAGCCGATTCTGAGCGAGTTCACCGCGGATACAAACATCGAAGTCCTCGCCACCTACGACGTCGAGGGCGCCGAGCCGGTCAGCCTGACGGAAGCCATCATCGATGAATCCAATCACCCGCGCTGCGACGTATTCTGGACCGACGAGATTCTGGATACATTACGCCTGGAAGAGCGCGGACTATTGGCCGTTTATGAGTCGCCCATCGGCCAGGAGCATCCTGAAGCGTTCCGCGCGGTCGATGGGAAATGGTACGGTTTAGCGGCGCGGGCGAGAATCCTGCTCGTCAATACCGAAGTCGTGCCTGAAGATCAGCGGCCGAAGTCGATTTACGACCTGGCCGATGAGAAGTGGCGCGGCCAGATCGGCATCGCCACGCCGACGGCGGCCGCCTCAGCGACGCACGCCGCTTGCCTGTTTGCGTCGATTGGCGAAGAGAAGGCCAAGGAGTTCTTTCAAAAACTCAAAGCCAACGAAGTGCAAATTTTCGCCGGCGACAAGGAAGTGGCTCAAGCGGTTGCTGTCGGCAAGATTGCGTTTGGATTGACCGACACGGGTGACGCCATCATCGAATTGGAGCAAGGCAATCCGGTGAACATCGTTTATCCTGATCGCAATCCGGGGGAACTCGGCACGCTGTTCATTCCCAGTAGCGTGTGCATCATCCAAGGTGCGCCGCACGCCGACGCAGCGCGGCGACTTGTTGACTTTATCCTTCGCCCGGAGACCGAAATAAAACTGGCGAATGGACCCAGGGCAAAAATTCCGTTGCATCCGAAAGCGGCCGCCGCTTCGCGCGTCCAGACTCCGCGGACGGTCAAGGCGATGACGGTCAATTTCCGCGAAGCGGCCCAGCAAGCCGCTGCCGCCGCGAAGTACATTCGCGACGAATTCACCCCCGAATCGAAGCAACCACGAGTCGCCGCCGGCGGAAGCTAAAGTGGCGGCATCTACCCTCGGCACACTGGCACTCGCTCTGCTAAACTAGGGGGCCTTGCCGATGCCCCCTCCCCTGCCCTCCTGAACGTTAGGAACGCAGCCCATGCGATTTCCCCTTGTCTTGGCCGCCATTGTGCTCACTTTTTTTTGCTGGGGCGCGTACGGCCCAGTGCTGCATTTAGGACAGGTGGGACTGGGGGCTCCCATGCAGCCGAGCAGTTTGCGGCCGTTCATTTGCGTGGGGATGGCATATTTTCTGATTGCCGTTGTCGTGCCGATCATGATTCTCCGCACCAAGGGAGAGAAAGGGCTGTGGACGCTGAGCGGCTTGATCTGGTCGCTGGCGGCCGGCGCGGCCGGCGCGATTGGCGCGCTGGGGATCATTCTGGCGTTTAAGTTCCGTGGCAGCCCGGTGTATGTAATGCCGCTGGTGTTTGGTTGCGCGCCGGTGGCCAATACGTTCGTCACCATGGCGATGGCCCGCACGTTCAAGGAAGCCAGCGCGATCTTCTATCTCGGCGTGCTAATCGTCGCCTTAGGCGCCGCTGGCGTGATGTGGTTCAAGCCGACGGCCAAGAACATCGAAGTCATTAACCACAGCGACGGCAAGCTCACCATTGTCTACGACGATGTGGCGCATGCGCACAAAAATGAATGGGGGCCGATCACGCTGCAAGAGTTGGAGACGAAGGAAGAATTCGCGACCGCCTTCAAACTCTGGAAGCGCAGTCAACCGCTGGAGCCATTTCAAAAGCTGATGGTCGGCCTGTCGATCGCCCTGACCGCGGTCTGCTGGGGCGCTTATGGGCCGATTCTGCACAAAGGCCAAATGAAGATGGCCGGCAGTCGCATGCGGCCGTTCCTCTGTGTCGGGCTGTCTTACTTCGCCATCGCCGTGGTGGTTCCGCTGATTCTCATGCCGGGCTTTCCGGAACCTGGCGGCTGGAATTTCAGCGGCACGCTCTGGTCGCTCGCCGGTGGCGCCGTGGGCGCGGTCGGCGCGCTAGGGATCATCATGGCCTTTAACTTCGGCGGCAAGCCGATCTTCGTGATGCCGCTGGTGTTTGGCTGCGCTCCGGTCGTCAATACGGTCATCACCGTGTCGGAGGAAGGGACGGCGCTCTTGCTCTCGAGTTGGTTCTACGCGAGCCTCGTGCTCGTGATTTGCGGCGCGGTCACCGTGCTCGTCTTCGCTCCCAAAGCGCCGCACAAACCAACCGGCGACCCCAAGAAGCCGATGCCGGATCAAGGAGGAGACCGCAAGCAACCGCTCCCGACGCACTAGCCGCTGCTGCTAATGCTTCGCATCGCGGCGAGCCAATTCGTCCCGAATTTTCGCCGCGAGTTCGTACTGCTCCGCGGCGACCGCTTCGGAAAGCTGCTGCCGCAGACGGGATTCGCCATCGAACTGGTCGCGGAGCGAATCCTTCAGTTCCTTGAGGCGGCTGACCATTTCGTCCTCGTCGAAATGCTCTTCGGCATCGTGTTCGGCGAAGACTTCATAGATGCGATCCAGCCCGCGCTGAATCGCTTCGACCGCTTCTTGCGCGCCGCGCTCTTCGAGCTCCGCGAGCGCTTCGGCCTGGGTGCGCTGAAAGAGGACGTAAGGGCGATACTGTTCGTGCGAGACGGTCCACGCTTGATCGGGCGAATGATCGCGACAGAAATCCATGAGCCCGAGCGAATGATTGGCGTCTTCCATGGCCTTGCGAAATTCTCGCAGCCGAAGCCAGCAATTGCGCCGATGATAGTACTGCACAAACTCGCGGTCCGCCTCGTCGCACTGCTCATCATCCAACACGAAATCCTCGCCTAAGTGCACCGCTTCACCGACGAGATAGTCATAATAACTATCGAAGCCATGCGGGCGAACGCCGTCGGGGCGGCCGGCCACTTCGAGTTGCAACAGGCCGAGATCGATGCGCATTTGAATGATCGCGCGACCGTTCTCCCCCTTGGTCCGTCGCACGTTAATCGCGTCCGGATCGTAGGGCCAATCTCGCAGGATTCGGTCGATATGTTCGCGTCGTGCCATATGCTCTTACGGCGGAGGATTCTGAGCTCAATGTTGTCCAGGCAATTATAGCAGAGAGACCACCTGCCGGTGAACCGCAGGCATCCAGCCAAACTGCCGAAAGAGGTTGCAGGCCGTGCCCGCGGCGGCCTTTGCCCGTATGATAATAAGGGCTCACAGTTCCCGCCTTCTTCTTCGCCGCAAAGGATGTAACATGGCTGTCGACCGCGAGAAACAACTGGCCGAGGCGGAAGAACTCTTGGCCGACATGCCCGCCGAGCGAAGCTTTGTCAAGGGGCTCTTTTTCGGCGAATATCTGGCGGAATCGCTACCACCATATCCTGATTTCTCGCATGACGAGGCCACCGCTGAACTGGTCGCCCAGGTGGGCGAATTCTGCCGCGCCGAGATCGACCCCGTCGCGATCGATCGCAATTCGACCATTCCCGATTCCGTTGTCAAGGGATTGGGAAAACTTGGCGTGCTGGGAGCGTGTCTTCCCAAGTCGTGTGGCGGCAGGGAGCTATCGCAAACCGCTTATTGCCGCGTGCTCGAAGTGCTCGGTGGACACTGTGGCGGCACGGCGCTGTTTGTCAACGCCCATCACTCCATCGGTCCGCGGGCGATTGTGCTATTCGGCAACGAGCAACAGCAGGAAAAATATCTTCCCAAGCTAGCAACCGGCGAGTGGCTCAGCGCTTTCGCGCTGACCGAACCAGAAGCCGGCAGCGACGCGGCCAATGTGCAGACCACAGCGACGCCGACGGAAGATGGACGCGGCTATATTGTGAACGGCGAAAAACGCTGGATCACCAACGGCGGCCTGGCGAAGGTTCTCACGCTGATGGCCCGCACGCCGCTGCCCAACAGTAAAGAAACGAAGATCACCGCGTTTATCGTCACGCCGGATATGCCAGGCTTTCAAGTGGTCGAGAAGCAAATGGATAAACTCGGCGTGCGCGGTTCCACCACGTCGCGCTTGGCTTTCGAGAATATGTTCGTGCCGCAGGAGAACATCCTGGGAACGCTTGGCAAGGGGCTCAAGATCGCGCTCACCGTGCTCGACTATGGCCGCACCACGTTTGGCGCGAGTTGCACCGGCGCCGCGAAGTTTTGTGTTGCCGGGGCGCTCCAGCACACACAAGATCGCGTGCAATTCGGTCAGCCGCTGGCACAATTCGAAATGGTGCAGGAAAAACTCGCCGCTATGCAGGCCGGCGCGTTCGCCATGGAAGCCTGCACGTATCAAACGGCCGCGCTCATCGACGCCGGCGAAGCGGACTTTATGCTGGAGACGGCGATGCTGAAGGTTTTCAGCACCGAAATGTTGTGGCGAATCATCAACGACACGTTCCAGCTCTACGGCGGCAAAGCCTATTTCACCGACCAGCCGTGGGAGCGGATGTTGCGTGACGCCCGCATCAACACGATTGGCGAAGGCGCGAACGATGTGCTGCGCGCGTTCACGGCGCTTGTGGGGATGCGCGACGTCGGTCACGAGCTCGAAGGCGTGCTGCATGCCGTGCAGATGCCGCTGGGGCGGAACTTGCTCAAGCTGGGCCGCTTCACGGGACGAAAAATTGGCTCGCTGCTGGCCGCGCCGGTGGTGCGCGTCAGTAGCAACGAACTCGAAGACGACGCCGCGCGACTCGGGCGCGTGGTGAGTGCGTTTGGAAGCAATGTCGAACGGCTATTGCGCACGTA
>CAUJKE010000354.1 GCA_963205385.1 Planctomycetota bacterium
TGGTCGATCTGGATGGCCACGTCGTCGGCATCAACATCGCCCGCGCCGGCCGCGTGAACAGCTACGCGCTTCCCAACTCGCTGGTGATGCCGCTATTGGCCGACCTCAAAGCCGGCAAGTACGCTCCCGGCCCTTCGCCCGAGGAAGTGAAGCGCGAGATCGCTCGTCGCTGGGACGAACTGAAGAAGTCCGAAACATCCCTGGCCAGCAAGCTCGCGCAGGTCGCCGAGAGCATCCAGAAGCTGCAACAAGCCGCGGATGACAATCGCGATGAATTGCTCAAGCAAGCGGAAGCCGAGCGGATGGCGACGGAAAGCGAACTCGGCAAGATCAAGGCGGAACTCGAGCAGCTCGAGAACCAGAAGACGTCCTTGGAGAACGAGAAGTAGAGTCCGGGAATTCCGACGGATTCGTTTAACGACGACACCAATCGTCCACGTGAGCGCCGTGAATTGCCGTTCGCCGCGCCCACGCGAATGATAGCGCGGCTCGCGCGCGGCCAGACGCGATTTTATGGTACATTGCACCGCGTCATTCCCAAATTCTTTCTCCGCGGTCCCGTCATGCCAGAACGTAGCGAAAAGCTCAAAGCCACCATTGCCGAACTCGAGCGCGAACTGCATGCCGCCGGCGAGGTCGATGCCGAAACGCGCGCCATGTTGCTGGAAACGGTCGAGGAGATTCAGTCCGCGCTGCATGTAAACACCGCAGCCGCCGCCAGCGAACCGCATACGCTCACAGAGCGTCTGAATCACGTCGCCTTGGGGTTCGATGCTTCGCATCCCACGATGGCCAGCCTCGTTCGCCGCGTCGTCGACGCGCTTGCACAGTTGGGGATCTAGGAAGGGCAGTGGGGGCGCGGAGGAATTTTAAGCACCACGTTTGTGAAATTCCAAATTCGAAAATCCAAATCCCAACAAATTCGAATATTCGATATTCGGATTTCTTGACCATTCGGCGCTCGTCACTCGCTCTCTCCCCTCGTCAGCCTTTGCTCAATCTGCTCCACAAGCTCCGGCGTCGGCAGCCGCTCTGTCTGCATCACCAGGTGGGCGAAGTTGTCGGCGAGGATTTCGTCGGGATGGATAATGTAGCCGGTGTTCTGGCCGATCTGCCGCGAGTACGCAGGCTCGGCGCGGGGGTCGATTAGCCGCGGCTGGCCATTTTCAGCCAGCGCCGGCCGCCACTGTCCCGCTTGCTCGCTCACCACCATCAACTTGAAGTCCAAGTAGTCAAACAGCGATTTGCCGCTCGCGGGATCGTAGCGCTCGGCCTTGGCCAACAGGATCGGTGTCGCGTGGACGCGCTCGCCGCTCGTTAAATTGAGCGTAATGTAGCAATCCAACCGCGGCGCGTCAGGATTGGTGATCGCGCGGTCGCACAAACTCGCAGGCAGTTCGATCGGATTGCAGATCGTAAAGCCGATCAGGCCATACAGATCGCGGCGAAGCTGGGGATCGTGCGTCGAAAGGACGTGAAACAGTTCGTGCGCCACAAGTCGCCGGAGCCCCGCGTCGCGTTGGCGAAGCATCCCTTCCGGCAGGACAATCGCCGGACCGCGACAATACGCGGCGCCAAATTCCTCCTGGCCGGTCGTGCGCACCAGCCACACGGTCTCAGGCAATTTAAGTTCGAATCCCGCCAGGCGTTGGCGCACGAAATCCATCGCCGCGCGCACGCGAGCGGCATCCTCATCCGGCCAGGCGGTCACATTGTCGGCATAGAGTTTGAGCAAGTCGTCCACTGTCACCGGCTCGTTGGTCTTCAGTCGAACCTCCAAATCGAACTTGCTGAGCGCCGCCGTGAAGGCGTCCGCGCGCGTGATCGCCGTGCGGCCTTCGTCCAGACCGGCAAACTGCGCGACCGAGTTCTTGGTCAACGGCGCAGGCTGCGGTCCGTCCTCCGCCGCCGCCAGCGGGGCAGGCGAGAGCAACAGGGCCATCAGTACGGTCGGGGCGAAGGGGGCGAATAGCTTCATCGAGGGACAACTCCTGTCTAGTGGGGTTGGACGACCTTCCACGCGGCTCCATAATATCACGAGTTACTCCCGTCATTATTAGCGAACGATCTTCACCATGGCGCGCTGGCCCCGACAGATGTGGACCACCCTGTTCACTTACGGCACAATGTTCGTATTGTTCCCGCTGCTGTGCTGGCTGGCGTATGCCTTTGTACAAGGCTGGCTGTATTAAGCCAGAAATTGTCATGGATGGCCCGCCGCCGTCGACCGCCACGCTCGCCGAGCTGACCGCCCTGCTTGACCCAGCAGGCCAAACCCACCTCGTGGCGCAGTGGGCGCAGCTCTCGCCGGCCCAGCAAGCCCGACTCGCCGGTCAGATTCGCAGCCTCGATTTACAATTGGTGCGAAACTTTCGCTCGACGCTCAAAAACCAGGCGGTGCGCGATGTCTCCCAAGCGTCATCCCCTGCGGCCATTCGCCTCAACAGCGAGGACAACCCCTTCACGCCCCCAGAGGCGCGAGAACGGGGCGCCGCGGCGCTCGCGCGCGGTGAGGTCGGGATGTTACTCGTCGCCGGCGGACAAGGGACGCGGCTGGGTTTCGATCCGCCCAAGGGACTCTTCCCGATCGGGCCGGTTTCAAATCGTACGCTGTTTGAGGTCATCATCGATCGGCTCCGCGCCGTCGCGCGGCGTTATGGGCGACCGATTCCGCTGTGCATCATGACCAGTCCCGCGACCACGGCCCAGACGCACGCCTACTTTGCCGAGAATAACTATCTTGGCCTTGAACCGGACGACCTGTATTTCTTCGAGCAAGGCATGTTGCCTGCGGTCGCTGCTGAATCGGGGCGCGTCCTCTTGGCCGGGCCAGGCGAGTTGGCTCTTGCGCCTGATGGCCACGGCGGGATGCTCGCGGCACTAGGCAATTCGGTGGGATTTGACAACATTGCGGCGCGGGGCATTCGGACGTTCTTCTACGGGCAAATCGACAATCCGCTGCTTACCGTCTGCGACCCCGAGTTTCTCGGCTATCATCTGCTCGCGGGGTCTGAGTTCACCACGCAAGTCGTGCGCAAGCACGATCCGGCGGAACGGGTCGGCGTCGTGGCCGCCTTGGGAGACCATCTCGAAATCGTTGAATACAGCGATCTCACCCCAGAGGCGGCCGCCGCACGGGCCGCGGATGGGACGCTGGTTCTCTGGGCCGGCAATACGGCCGTGCATGCGTTCGATGTGGCGTTCCTCACGCGGATGAGCCACACGTCCGAGGCTTTGCCGCTCCACTTGGCGCGGAAAAGCGTGCCTTATTTCGATCCAGAGACGAAGCAAACCGTGGAGCCAACCGAGCCCAACGCGATCAAGTTCGAGCGGTTTATTTTTGATTTGATGCCGAGCGCTCAGAACGCGCTGGTGGTCGAAGTCGAGCGCGCTACGTCATTCGCCCCGGTGAAGAACGCCGAAGGCGCCGCGAGCGATACACCCTCCTCCGCGCGGGCCGCGATGGCAGCCCTGCATCGCGCTTGGCTGGAGGAAGTCGGTGTGAAAGTCGCTGCCGAGGCGCGCGTCGAGATTCATCCGCTGTATGCTCTCGATGTGGACGAATTACGTTCCAAAGTTGCGCCGGGTTTAGAGATTCGCCAAGACACCTACCTGCGCCCGGAAGGAGTTTCCTGATGTTGCATGCTGTGATTATGGCCGGCGGTTCCGGCACCCGCTTTTGGCCAGCGAGCCGCGCCGCCTTGCCTAAGCAGTTGCTCGATTTGGCCGGCGAGCGAACGATGATGCAAGCGACCGTCGAGCGGCTCGGCGAACTCGTCCCGCCGGAGCGCTTGCTCGTCATGACCAATCAGCGCCTCATCGAGCCGATGGCCCAGCAGTTGCCCCAAGTGCCGCGCGCGGCACTCGTGGGCGAACCGTGCAAGCGCGATACAGCCCCCTGCGTCGGTCTGGCGGCGTTTTGGGTGAGCCGGAACGATCCCGAGGCGACGATGGTCGTGATGCCGGCCGACCACGTGATTTCGCCGGATGATAAATTCCGCGCCGCGCTCTCCGCGGCCGCCGCGCATGTCGATGAACATCCCACGCGGATCGTTACGTTCGGCATCAAGCCAACCTATCCGGCCGAATCGTTCGGCTATATCGAGCGCGGCGCGCCTCTGCCAGGCGTGAGCGGGGCTTATCAAGTGGTGCGGTTTCGCGAGAAGCCCAAGGCAGAGCAAGCCCAGGCGTACCTTGCGACCGGCAATTTCTATTGGAACGCCGGAATTTTTGTCTGGAAGGCGAAAACCATTTTGGACGCCCTGCGGCATTACGAGCCGGCCATGTACGAGCATTTGGAAGCGATCGCCCAGACGATCCGTACGCCGCAGTTCGAGCAGACCTTCGCCGCGCGATTCGAGGCGATTGCCGGCAAGTCGATCGACTACGCGGTATTGGAGAAACACACGGATGTGGCGGTGTTTGAAGCCACCTTCGACTGGGACGACGTCGGCAACTGGCAAAGCCTGGCCCGTCTGCGCGGCTGTGATGCGGACGGTAACACGATTGTCGGTCGCCATGTGGGCATTGATACGCACGGCTCGATTGTGCGGACCGACCGCGACCATCTGGTGGTCACGCTCGGTCTCCGCGACTGCATCGTGGTGCACACGCCCCACGCCACGTTGGTCGCCAGCAAAGAGTGCGAGGAACAGGTGCGGGAAGTCTCCCAACGTCTCAAAGATCTGGGATGGGACGACTATCTGTAACGCCTGAAAGACTTGTAATCCCCCCGCGGTTCGTCTTGCCTTGCAGGGGCATTTGGGCGGATAATATCAGGTGACCGATGGTTTCGGTCCAAAGCAGGCAGGTGAACCGGTGGTGATGATCCCGATGAGGAGCGCGATGCGAACGAGTTTGACGACCGCCGTACTTTTGGCCGCCGCGTGGCTGATGGTGCTGATTCCGGCCGGCGCGCAAGACACGCCTTCGCCGCTGGCCGCATCCCCGACGACCGCGTCCCCGACGACCGCGTCCCCGACGACCGATAGCGATAACAACCCGTTCGCCGATAGCGATATTTGGAACTGGCAGCTTTCGACCTATGGCGGCAAACAGTTCTGGACGGATCAAACGATCCTCGCCGGCTGGCGCATTCAGCTCAACGTCGTCACCGGCCACTATCGACTGCTCGACCCGGAAGACGTTCGCCACGAGTGGGGAACGCAGGCAGCGTGCGAAGCGAAGCTGGCGGAAATCGCTCGCGAGAAGAATCTGCAACCACCGCGCGGGAAAGTCGTAATCACGATGCACGGCCTGCTCCGCTCGCGCTCGCAACTAGACGGCTTAGCCAAGTTCCTGCGCGAAGAAGGCGGCTACGAGGTGATCAATTTCGGTTACGCGAGCAGCCGCTCGGAAGTCGGCGAGCATGCGGAAGCCCTGGCCCGCGTCGTGGACCACTGCGGCGAGGCGAAAGAGATCAATTTCGTGGCCCATAGCCTGGGCAATATTGTGCTGCGGCATTACCTCGGCGATTGCGAGACGGGCGCCCATGGCCAAAAGCTGAACCCCAAGATCAAACGCATCGTGATGCTCGGTCCGCCTAACAACGGGGCCGAAATGGCGAAGCGGTTCGCGGAAAACAATCTCTTCAAAATGGTGTGGGGCAAGAGCGGGCAACAGTTGGCCGACCGGTGGGGCGCTCTCCAACCTAAGCTCTGTACGCCCCCCTGCGAGTTCGGCATCATCGCCGGCGCGAGCGGAACCGACATCGGCTGGAATCCGCTCGTCACAGGCGACGACGATATGGTGGTGGGCGTGAACGAAACAAAACTCGGCGGCGCGACGGACTTTCTGACGCTCAAAGTGATCCACGGCGAGATGATGGATAACGCCGCCGTGCGCAAGGCGACACTCAACTATTTGCAGCAGGGCTACTTTATCAGCGCCGCCCAGCGCCATCCGCTTCCCGCTGATCCTCCGCGGGAGGAAGTCGCTGGTGAACGGATGATTGTCCATGAGCGCTAGTCCACCTCGGTTGCCGTCCTTCGGACCACTCGCCGGCATCGACTATGGCACGCGGCGAATCGGCGTCGCCATCTGCGATCCTGGCCGAAAGTTTTGCTTTCCGCATGTCGTCTTCGCCAGCACGAGCGAAGGGGCCAATCGTGAGTTCTTCACGCAACTCGTGCGAAAAGAAGGGCTCGTCGGCTTCGTCGTCGGCCTGCCGCTGCACACCGACGGCGCGGAGAGCGCCACTTCGCGAGAAGCGCGCGAGTTCGCCGGTTGGCTCGCGGAAACGACGTCCCTCCCGGTCGATTTTCACGACGAGCGTTACACGAGTCACGCCGCCGAGCAGCTTCTCGCAGGCACCGAGCTCACCAAAAAACGCCGCCGCGCCCGCCTCGACGCCTTAGCTGCGCAACTCATTCTGGAATCCTACCTCCAGCGCCCAGCGAGCGAGTAAATCCGGCCCACGCCCAAGAGCGCTTCCGTTTCGCCGAACTACTCCCTAGCCTTCCGCGGCACTGGTGCAAAGAATTACCGCAGGCGACAGGCGGTTATGCGGCATCATCGGTCCCGTGACCCCGCTACAGGGGCACTGAAGCGCCGTTGACCCTTTTCGCCAATCGTTATAAACTGCGCCGCTGGACGAAGTTGCGCGCGAAGCACAGCTTCTCCCAGGTGCGAACCGAGCAAACTTTGCGAACCCCGCACACAGATGCGAACCGTGCGAACCGACATTCCGCCTAATGTCGCCCCGCGTGCGCGGTCAGGGGTTTCTTGAATTTCAGGCGGACCGACTGTGGGTTGAATTAGTTATGGAAATGCTGGAACGGTCTTTCGAGTTCGTGGGTAATTTGTTTAACGGTGTGCTGAGCGCCTTCGAGCGGGGGGTAACTTCACTCTTCGGCTCGTCCAACGCCCGCCACGTCAAACGCCTGGCGGGAAGAGTTGAAGCGATCAATGCGCTCGAGGACCGTTTCAAGGCACTTAGCGACGAGGAATTACGTGAGCAAACGCGCAAATTCCGCGCACGTTTGGCCGCAGGCGAAACGCTCGACGACTTGCTCACGGAGGCGTTTGCCGCTTGCCGGGAAGCAGGCCGGCGGTTTCTCAACATGCGGCATTACGATGTGCAACTCATCGGCGGCATGGTGCTCCACAGCGGGGCCATCGCGGAAATGGTGACCGGCGAAGGTAAAACGCTCGTTGCCACGTTGCCTGCGTATCTCAACGCGCTCGAAGGCAAAGGGGTCCACGTCGTCACGGTGAACGACTACCTCGCCCGCCGCGATATGGAATGGATGGCGCCGCTCTACATGGGCCTGGGGCTCACGGTCGGCACGATTCAGAGCGACATGCGCGTGCTCGATCGGCAAAAAGCCTATAGCTGCGACATCACCTACGGCACGAATAACGAATTCGGCTTCGATTACTTGCGCGATAACATGCGCCACGCCGCGCGCGGCGACGACCGTTATCCCAAGGAGATGCAGCAGTCGCAGCAGAACCTGCACTACGCCATCGTGGACGAAGTCGACAACATTCTGATCGACGAAGCCCGCACGCCGCTCATCATTTCCGGCCCCGCGCACGATGACATCAGCAAATATGCAGAAGCCGATCGCATCGCCCGGCAACTCAAACGCGACGAGCATTTTCAGGTCAACGAAAAAGATCACACCGCGCACATGACCGAGGAAGGGGTGCGGTATGCCGAAAAGCTCGCAGGCGTGGATAGTTTTTACACTTCCGGCAACATGCACTGGCCGCATTTGATCGACAACGCGCTCAAGGCGCACTACCTCTACAAGCTGGACGTGAACTACGTTGTCAAGGAAGACAAGGTCATCATCGTCGACGAGTTCACCGGCCGTTTGATGGACGGTCGCCAATGGAGCGACGGTTTGCATCAAGCGGTGGAGTCGAAGGAAGGGGTGAAAGTCAAAGAAGAGACGCAGACGCTCGCGACCATCACGCTGCAAAACTTCTTCAAGCTCTACAAGAAGATCGGCGGCATGACCGGCACCGCCATGACGGAAGCCGGCGAATTCTGGAAGATTTACCAACTGGATGTCATCGCGATTCCCACGAATCGGCCCATGCAGCGCAAGGAGTTCTCGGACGTCATCTACCGCACCGAGCGTGAAAAATACGAAGCGGTGGCCGACGAAATCGAGCAACTTATCAAGTGGGATAGTCTCGCGTTGTCCAATGGGGACGAAGTTTTCGGGGAAATCGTCGATCAAACAGACAACGAAGTCATCTTCATTCCCGCCGGGGGTGTGAAGCGGGAGAAGGAATCGTATCCGCTCGACAAGATCAAGCACCTTCAACACAAGGGTCGTCCGGTGCTGGTCGGCACGGTCTCGATCGAAAAGAGCGAGCGGATCGGTAACTTGCTGGAAAAACGTGGCATCAAGCATCAGGTGCTCAATGCCAAACACCATCGCCGCGAAGCGGAAATCGTGGCGCAAGCCGGCCGCTTGGGCGCCGTCACCATCGCCACGAACATGGCCGGTCGCGGTACGGACATCGTCCTGGGGGGCAACGCCGAAACCATGGCCTGGGCCGTGTTGCAAGACAAATACGCGACCCGGCTGGATGTGCCGCAGGATGAATGGACCACGCTCGTCAAGGAGATTGAAGAGCGCGAGAATATGAAAGCGCAAGGCAAGTACGTTAAGGAACTTGGCGGCTTGCACGTCATCGGCACTGAACGCCACGAATCGCGCCGCATCGACTTGCAGCTCCGCGGCCGTTGCGGTCGCCAAGGCGACCCCGGCAGCAGCCGCTTCTTCCTCTCCCTCGAAGACGACTTGATGCGGATCTTCGCGGGACCGTGGGTCAAGAGCATCCTCGACCGTCTTGGCATGCAGGAAGGCGAGAAGATTGAGAGCCGCATGGTCACGGGGCGCATCGAAGCGGCCCAGAAGAAGGTCGAGGAACGCAACTTCGAAATTCGCAAGAACTTGCTCGAATACGACGAAGTCATGGACCAGCAGCGCAAGCAGGTCTACGGCTATCGCCAGAAGGTTCTCGACGGCGAAAGCTGCCGCGCGCTGATTCTGGAAATGATCGAGCAGCAGATCGATCATTACGTCGACCTCTTCACGCAGCGCGACTTCGCGGTCGATACGTTCGCGCAGTTCGCCGGCCATCGTCTCGGCTGCCAGTTCGAGGGGCGCGACTTCCGCGGGCTGGATTTTGCGCAGGCCGATCAATTCGCCCACGAGGAAGCCTGCCGCCTTGCCGAGACGCAAGTCTTCGACGCGGTGGATGAGAATCTCCCCGATGGGGACGAGGAAGAATGGAACTGGGACGCGCTCGCCAAAGTCGGCAACACCCGCTGGGGAACAAACTATCGCGGCAATGACCTGAAGCGCAATGGTCGGGACGCGGTCTCGGAGACGATGATTCGGGACGCCCACAAAGCCATCACGGCGATTGACCTGGCCGAAGGGGAGCCGATGCTGGCCGAGGATTTCGCGCTCAAGTCGCTGCTCGGCGTGATGCAGGCCAAGTTTTCGGTCGAACTCGAGCTCGACGACATCAAGGGACTGGAGCCGAAAGCGTTGCGGCAAAAGCTGCTCAGCGCCACACACGTCGCCTACGACGAGAAGGAGGCGGAGTTCCCCGTCATGGCGGCCATTTCCACGCTCGCCGGCAAGGATGGCGTCAACGGCAACGAATTGTTCGCCTGGGCCCGGCGCCGTTTTGATACGGAACTATCCCTTGCCGATGTGCAAGGCAAGAACCTGCAAGACATCCGCGCGCTGCTCATCGAGCACAGCCGGAAATCGCAGCAGAAAGCCGACCAGATGATGGTCGCGGTGAAGGAGAAAGTCGCCACGCTCTTTAGCGGCAGCGACGATGACGATGACGACTCGCCCCTGACGCTGAGTCAGGTGAGCGGCGGCAACGGCTCGCTGAACTCGTTCAGCGACTGGCTACACGAGACGCTCAAGTGCGATCTGGATGTGCAACAGTTGGCCGAACTCGATCGCGCCGCCTTGGAACGCAAACTATACGGCGCGGTGGATGATCTCTGCCGGCCTGAAATGCGCCGCATGGAGCGCGAGCTCTTGCTCGAAATCGTCGATCAATCGTGGAAAGATCACTTGCTGGTCATGGACCGGCTCCGCAGTTCCATCGGCCTGATGGGCTACGCCCAGGTCGATCCGAAGGTCGAGTACAAGCGCGAGGGGATGAAGCTGTTCGACCAGATGTGGAAGTCGATCAACGATCGCGCGACCGAGCTTGTGTTCCGCGTCGAGCAACTCAATCCCGAGTTCGTCAGCCACACCTGGCGGGAAACGTCGGCCCACCATGAGTCCGGCCCCAGCACCAGCGAAATCGCCCGCGAGCAGCAACAAGCCATCGACGCCAGCCAAGGCTCGTCCGATGCCAAGGTCGATCCGATCCGCAACCGGGGCGAAAGGGTTGGCCGCAACGATCCCTGCCCCTGCGGCAGCGGCAAGAAGTACAAGAACTGCCACATGCGGATTGAAGGCAACGTGTCGTAAGAAACACCCGTCCGGCGGAGCCGGATGCGAGATGACGGTTGATGTGAAAGGATTCCGCGAATGCCGTATCTCCTCAACGTGGTCTACCTCGGGCTGATCGCGATCCTGTCGCCGTGGCTGTTATTCAACTCCCTGCGCAAGGGTAAATATCGCGCAGGCGTCGCTGAGAAATGGTTCGGGCGTGTTCCCATTCGCAGCGGTGAGCGGCCTTGCATTTGGCTCCATGCGGTGAGCGTCGGCGAAGTCAACTTACTGGCGCCGCTGCTTCAGCGGTTGCAAGCGGCGCATCCCGATTGGGAGTACGTCATCAGCGCCACCAGCGCCACCGGTTACGCGCTGGCGAAACAAAAATATGCGGCGCACGAAGTGTTCTACGCCCCACTCGACTTCACCTGGGCGGTGAAAAACGCCTTCCGTCGCCTTCGCCCCGACGTGCTGATCCTGGCGGAACTTGAACTCTGGCCGAATCTCCTCTGGGCAGCGCAGCGTCACGGCGCGAAAGTCGCGATTTTCAACGGCCGGCTGAGTGAGAACAGCTTTCGCGGCTATCGCCGTTTGCGACCGCTGGTCCGTCGCGTGCTGCAAAACGTCGATCTGGTCGCCGCGCAGAACGAAACCTACGCCGAGCGCTTCCGCCAACTGGGCGCGCCGCGCGTCGAAGTCACCGGCTCGCTCAAGTTCGACGGCGCGGAAGCCAGCCGTGAAAATCCACGCACCCACAAGCTGGCCGCGCTCGCTGGTATCCCATCGCGAGACCTGGTCTTTTTGGCCGGCAGCACGCAAGCGCCGGAAGAAGAACTCGCCCTCGCGTCGTATCTAGCGCTGCGCGAGGCGTTTCCCAAACTCCGTTTGATCCTCGTACCGCGGCATCCGGAGCGCTTTCATGAAGTCGCGGAGCTACTGAAACGCTCCGGCGTGAACTGGGAAAAGCGCTCGCGGCTCGAGAATCGCAAGCCTAGCGATGCAGCGCGGGTGCTTCTCGTGGATGTTGTCGGCGAGCTGGGCGCGTGGTGGGGGACGGCGCACATCGGCTTCGTCGGCGGTAGCCTGCTCAATCCGCGCGGCGGTCAAAACATGATCGAACCCGCCGCCTACGGCGTGGCCACTTGCTTCGGCCCCAGCACGCGCAACTTCCGCGATGTCGTGCAACTGTTCACGGCGAACAACGCCGCCATCGTCGTTCATTCCGGCGAAGAACTCACCCGCTTCGTACGGCAAGCCCTCCAAGATCGCAGTTTCCGTGAGCAACTCGGCGCCCGTGCGCAAGAGTTAGTTCGCAGCCAACAAGGCGCGACGGAGCGCACGTTGGCGCTCTTGGAAGAGTATTGTTTGCCGGCCAAGAACCAAAAAACTGGCCGCCAAGCGGCATAGACGTGTCAGCTAAACACCGCGTTGGATAAGGCGTCAGCAGTACGAGTTGCCGTTTCATTGCACGAATTTGGCCGTTGTGAAAGTCGCTGGAACCGGATTGAGATTCGCGTCTGGACGCGAGCGTTTCCCACCGGCACCATCACCGTTTCGCGTCTCCACGCCGCTACGACTTCAAACGCGATGAACCATCGACGACGTGTGGAACTTTGACGATGAGAAGCTATATTGAAGTTCCGCCTGAGTCGTCATGGCTCAAAGCCATCAGGTTTGAGTGCCTCGGAATGAGCATCCTTTTTACAATCTAGTCCACGCTGAGATAACCAATGCACACCTATGCGAAGTTCGACAATGTCTGGCTCAAGGGACACTCCGAATTGAATGAGCGATGGGTACAGGATCGAATTGCCGACGATCCATCAATCCTAGGTCTTGGCGATGTGATCCTCAAAGATAAGGAACGCATTCAACCGCGTGCGGGACGGCTCGACCTTTTACTGCAAGACGCCGAAGCGAATCACCGCTATGAAGTTGAGATTCAACTCGGCAGCACAGATGAAAGTCATATTATTCGAACTATCGAGTACTGGGACATCGAACGCAAACGGTACCCACAATATGAACATACCGCAGTGATCGTCGCGGAAACCATTACCGCTCGATTTCTTAACGTCATCAGCCTATTCAATGGAATGATCCCGCTGGTAGCGGTTCAAATGAACGCACTGCGATTCAACGATCATATTGGGCTTGTTTTTACGAAAGTACTGGACCAAATGACACTTGGCCTGGTTGATGAAGACGAAGAAGTTCAAGAAACGACAGACCGAGCTTACTGGATCAGTCGCGGTTCTCAGAAAACTGTGAGCATGTGTGATGAGTTGCTCGAAACTGTTAAATCACTCGATGCGGACCTCGAATTGAAATACAACAAATTCTATATTGGCCTCGCGAAGAACGGGCAGCCCTGTAATTTTGTTGTTTTCCGACCAACGAAAAACTTTCTCCGCATGGAACCACGCCTGGCAAAGTCGGACAAGACTCAAGAACAACTCGAATCGGCTGGACTTGACGTAATGGACTACGATGTTAATTGGGGGCGATATCGCATTCGTTTAACTCCTGATGATTTCAAGAAGCAAACAGATGTGATCACGGAGGTACTTACCCAAGCATTTGCCAGTGCAATGGCGTAAAGCCGTCGGAAGCGCTCGATGGACGGCATATCGCCGCCCACATGGCTTCGTCTGCGCATTTGTCCAGAACTGTTCGCGCCAAACTGGTACCGTCCATTTCTTCGACAGGGATTAGAACGATGCGAAATCCCGGTCAGAGAATCAAGCGCACACGCCTCGTTCAAAGCGAGAAGTATGTTGTGGCGGTAGAGGTCGAGATGGTCATTCCCGCGGATGACCCGAGCGAACCGTGTTACGAAGCGGAAACCGTCAAGCTACTGCGAGAGGTCAAAGAGCGCGCCGATCGCAACGATGTGGAGTGGCTTACGAAACATGGCAAGGTCTATATCGCCGTGGAAGCAGCCTAGTGGACCGTCAAGCTCTGATTGCAGGGTGGTCTCCCCCAGGCACCCAGGCGGGGATTCACAATCCGCCTATCGGAATATCCTCACGAGTCGGAGAACAAAATGATCGACGCCAGCACTAAGAAACCGTTGCATGTTTCGGCCGATGGCGGCCTGTACATCATGGTTCCGGTCGAACAATTGGACGGCATTCGTGCACTGCTCGACGCCCATTCCGTCGCCTACTGGGTTGACGAAATCGCTATCGCGCTCGAGTTGAAACAAGTCTCGTGCGGGACGGAAATCAACATCGTGCAAGCCGGTATCCCTGACGTCATCCCACCAGAAAGTTGCTACCTGGGCTGGCAGGAATCGCTGGTGCTGTTAGCGCAACTCGTTGAAGCGGAAATTCCGGGGTAGGCAACAGACAGAGTCCCTACACGTCCCGCGATTATTTGGTTCTGGTTCGATCACGTTCGATAGCCGTGACAATCGAGCGACTGCCGGCTATAATCCGGCGCTAGAAGATGGGCGTCGAGCGACCAGATCTGAACCTATGCGGAACACTCGCCGAGAACCGTCACAACGGACGCATCATGGACGAAAAACGTCGAGCCCCACGAAACCGCACCCTGACACTCGATGACGCCGAACGCGGCGCGCTCGCAAGGCGCCTCGTGCGGCTGAAGGAAGAATCTACGCCGGCGGAAATTATGGGACGCACGCTGAGCCAAGATCTCTTCGAGGCGATTCCCTTTCTCCCTTCAGACTTTGTGGATCTGCTCATTGTCGATCCTCCGTATAATCTCGACAAATCCTTCAATAGTCACGAGTTCAAGAGTCGCTCCGCCGAGCACTATGCGGCATGGGTCGAGTCCTGGCTCGCTCCTTTGAGCCGTACACTCAAGCGGACCGCGTCCATTTACATTTGCTGCGATTGGCGTTGCTCCGCAGCCATTCAACAAGTTGGCGAGCGATACTTTCATGCACAAAATCGCATCACCTGGGAACGCGAGAAAGGTCGCGGCGCGTTGCGAAATTGGAAGAATTGCTCGGAAGACATCTGGTTCTTCACCGTGTCACGCGAGCATACGTTCAATGTGGATTCCGTCAAGCTAAAGCGCCGCGTAATTGCGCCTTATACCACGGAGGATGGCAAGCCGAAAGATTGGGATAAGACGGAGCACGGTGGCTTTCGGCTGACGCACCCCGCGAATCTCTGGACGGACATTTCCGTTCCCTTCTGGTCGATGCCTGAAAACACCGACCATCCAACTCAGAAGCCTGAAAAGCTGATTGCGAAACTGATTCTCGCGAGTTCCAATCCGGGGGACGTCGTGCTAGATCCCTTCTTGGGCTCGGGGACAACTTCCGTGGTCGCCAAAAAACTGGGCCGTTCCTACGTGGGAATTGAAATGGATGAAATGTATTGCTGCCTCGCCGAGAAACGGCTTGAGCAAGCGGCTCAAGATGTCACAATCCAAGGCTATCACGATGGCGTGTTTTGGGAACGGAATTCTCTCGCGGAACAGAATAAGCCTGCCGCGAAGAAACGGACGAAAACCGCCGAGCGCCAAACGTTGTTTGAGGTCGAGTCGCCATCATGAAGAGTCGCCTGTTCAACAGCGAGCAGTACATAGCCGCGCAACAAAAGCTCAAGGAGTTTCTCAACGGCCAAGACCAATATCTTTCAGACAATACGGCCAAGAGCCCACGCGCTGTAGGCGACGCAATCCAAGGCATTCTGTCTGACAACTTTCAATCCATCCTCGGGACGGAGTTGTGTGCCAAGTATTCGCCTCAGTTCGCGCGTCGGGCCATGGCGGATTTGGCGTTTGAGGATGCAGATGGGGTTTACTACGTCGTGGATGTCAAGACTCATCGGTTGAGCACGAATTTCAACATGCCGAATCTCACATCGGTTGAGAGATTGGCCCGCTTCTACGAAGACGATAAGAATTATTTCGTCGTCCTCATGGTGGCCTACGAAATTAACGGCATGCGCGCGGTTATCGAACAAGTCATGTTCGTGCCCATCGAATTCCTCGCCTGGGAGTGCCTCACTATTGGCGCGCTTGGCTGGGGACAAATTCAAATCGCGAACTCCAACAAGGTGACGATCCATGCAGGGTACTCTCGCAAATCTTGGATGCTCGAGCTTTGTGACACGTTGCTTGCGTTCTATCCCAAGGAAATCGCCAAAATCGGAAGTCGCATCGAACACTTCACAAAGATCCGTGAAAATTGGGAAAACCGGCCCGACTAAGTGGTGTGGTCGGGCAGGCAACTTCGCCCGTTTTCTCATTGTCAATCCCCCCGCATTCCCTAATTTCACCCTGCTCAGCCGGTTGTGAACAAACGCCGGATGACCCTATAATTCGGGCTTGGACGGTTCCCGCCGGCGGCGTGGAATCCAGTAACGGCGACTACACAGGAGAATCCTCACGTGGCATCGGGCAAGTATCTGTTTACCAGCGAATCCGTCAGTATGGGCCATCCCGACAAGCTTGCCGATCAGATTTCGGACGGCGTTTTGGATGCCTTGCTGGCACAAGACCCGCTGAGCCGCGTCGCGTGCGAAACGTTGGTCACCACCGATTTTTGCTGCCTGGCTGGCGAGATCACCACCACGGCCAAGGTCGATTATGAACAAGTCGCGCGGCAGGTCATTCGCGAAGTTGGCTACACCGACGACAAAATCGGTTTCTCGGCCGACACCTGCGAAGTCATGGTTCGCCTGCACAGCCAAAGCCCGGACATCGCGATGGGGGTCGATCGCGACGGCGCCGGCGATCAAGGCCTGATGTTTGGTTACGCTTGCAACGACACCCCGGAACTGATGCCGCTGCCAATTGCGCTCGCGCACCGCATCATCAACCGTATCACCGCGGCGCGGTTCCAGCAGGAAGTGAATTGGCTGCGCCCCGATTCGAAGAGCCAGGTCACAATCGAGTTCGATGGCGACCGCCCGGTGCGGGTCGATAGCGTTGTTGTTTCGACGCAGCACACGCCGGAGGTTTCCAACGAGGAGATCCACGAGTTCGTCAAGAATCACGTGATCCTGCCTGAACTGCCGGAAGAACTTGTCCAGGGGGACGTGAAGTTCTACATCAACCCGACCGGCCGTTTCGAAGTCGGCGGCCCGCACGGCGACTGCGGTTTGACCGGGCGGAAGATCATCGTCGACACGTATGGCGGTTGGGGTTGCCACGGCGGCGGCGCGTTCAGCGGCAAGGATCCGACCAAGGTCGATCGCAGTGCGGCTTACATGGCGCGCTTCGTCGCGAAGAACATTGTCGCCTCGGGACTGGCCGACCATTGCGAAGTGCAACTCGCTTACGCCATTGGCATTGCCGATCCGGTGAGCGTGCATATCGATACGCAAGGGACGGGCCGCGTGGACGATGACCGCATCATGGCCGTCGTCCGCGAGATGTTCCCGCTCACGCCGCGCGGCATCATCAAGTATCTCGACCTGCGTCGTCCCATCTTCCGCCAGACCGCCGCCGGCGGGCACTTCGGCCGCCTCGATGGCGACTTCAGTTGGGAAAAGACCGACGTCGCCCCGCAACTCGCCGAAGCCGCCGGACTTGCGGCCGCGGCGCGGTAACGCAACTTGCCGTTCATGAGCACTACGCAAACTTTCACGGCCATGCATCCGCGCAATGCGTGGCCGTTGTTATGGGGTCGCGCGGGGCTCATTACGGTCTCCGTGCTCGCTCCGCTGGTCGCGCTACTCCTGCTGGCGCGACGCCTGACCGGCCAACTGTCGCCGCTGCCTGGCGCGGGGCTGATCATCGTCGGGGTAATCGCAGCGCTGGCGGCTATCGCCTGGCGACTGGCCTGGCGGTGGGGCGCGAGCGATGCGCAAAGTT
This sequence comes from Planctomycetota bacterium, assembly GCA_963205385.1. Lineage (GTDB taxonomy): Bacteria > Planctomycetota > Planctomycetia > Pirellulales > Pirellulaceae > JAEZGD01. Next base: position 17,232 of record CAUJKE010000354.1, read on the forward strand.
GGCAAGCGCGCCTGGCCACATACGCTCCGGCGACCGTGCTGGTCATCCTTCTCGCGGCGCTTTCGATTCGTGGCACGCCGGGTTGGGCGCTCGGCATCTTTTGGCTCACGCTCATCGGGGAAGAGCTGTTCGCTGGCTGGTGGTTTTCGCCTGCGGCAGGCGCTCGCCGTAGCGTGGTCGAGCACGAAGAGGTAGAGACGTCGACATGCGAGGAAGAAGAGTCAGCTTCGCTCTTGCCGGCAGGCGTCACGCAGCAAATCACGCGCGTCCAACAAGATCACCGCGAAGTCCTCACCTGCCTGTTGCGGGCGACGTTCGAAATCAACCAACAACACGCCGCGCTCCACATCGCGTTCTGTCCACCGCTGGCCACAACGCCAACGGCGATCCTGCATCAGCTCGATGGCCCACCGTGCGATGCCAGGCTCACCGACTCCGCGACCTACGGCGCCCGGTTGGAACTCAAACGCCGCGGCCCGCTTACGCTCGCAGACGAAGTGTTGCTGAGCGTAGAGTTTGAAAGCGCCGCAGGCGAGTAGCTGAAGTCGCGATCAGGAATCGAGCTTCAGCTTGCGAATCTCATGCATCGGCATGAAAAGATGCTGCGGGTCGTCCAGCAGCGCGCGAAAGCCGAACTTTCGATAGAATGCGATCGCAGGTTCGTCGAGGGCATCGACTTCCACCGCGCGCAGCCCAACTTGAGCGGAGATCTGCACGACGCGCCGCAGCGCATCGACAAGCAACAATGCGCCCAGCCCTTGCCCTTGCACGCCGCGGTCGACGGCCAACTTTCCGAGCAACACCACCGGCACGTCCAGGCGAGGCAAAGCGCGGGCCTCATCGGCAGGCAGCACCTCGTGCAACACGTGATGATTGGCGAGCGCGTAATATCCGCACACGATCTGTTCGTTGGGCCGGGTCGCGACAAATGTTCGTGATAAATCGCGACGGTCGAATTGGCTCGCCCGCGCGCGCAGCCAATCGTTAAGCGACGCCTGCCCACAATCGAATGCCGATCGGTCATGCGCGCGGCTCAAGCGTGCGATCGTCCAAAGCGCCATTAGCCGACCTGCTTCTTGTAGCGCTTGGCCGCTTTGACAAGCGCCTCGTTGGGCCTGGTCGACTCGTTGTCAAGCATTTCGACAAACAGTTGACGGTCTCGATCGCTGAGTCGCGTCGCTTCCTGTTCGCGCAGAATACGCCGCGCAGCATCCACGAGCGTGGAAACCGCGAAGTCGCTCACTGTCCGCCCCGTTTCGGCAGCGGCATCCTCAATCGTCTTCTTCTGTTCGCTGCTCAGGCGAAAGTTGAGTCGGCTGTCGCTTTTGGCGGTCGGCATCGCACATCTCCTGAAAACATTTGTACGTCTATTTGACACATAATTGTATGTCAAATAGGTGTACATGTCCAACGAGATTGCCTTTACCTCGACTTTGCCATTTACCCTGCCGCGGAGGACCGTGCGGAATTCTCCGTCTTGTCTGGCGCCGGCGCTGATGCGAGAATTCCTACTCCCAGGGGGGGCGATTTGCAAGCTAGCGCGCCGACTCGCTGCTTCCAGAAGTGACTGATCGAGCGGCATGATGTTCAACCCTCGCACCGCGTGAATGGCCATGACGCAAAATCCCTATGCTTCGCCAGCATCAGCATCCGCGGTCGAATCCGACCTCGAACGTCAGATCCAGCGCCGTCAGGCGCGGGTGGATCACCTGCTGACCCGGGGGATGATCTTTTCCATCGTTTGGCTGCTCGGTTTTGGGTCGATCTATTCCGTCTACCTCGGCGTCAAGGCGCATCGCATCATTCGCAATTCCAAGGGCGCTATCCAAGGCCTGTGGCGCGTCTGGTGGTGTTATCTCGTCGGCGGGGTTGGCATCCTCTTCTTCGTCACGATTGTCGTGGCGACACTCATTAACCAATAGGCCCGCGTCACGCTGGCCGCTGACCTCGCTGTTAAACGCTGCTGCGGAGAATCGCTGGTGTGCTCAGCCGCCGAAGCCGCTGTAGCGATTCACGCCGCGACGGTAGAGCATGCGAGCACTGACATAGAACAACACCACCCAGAACACTTCCATCACTAGCCCGCGCACCAACTCGGCCCCTTGCACCTTTTGCAAGAACACGGCGGCGGGAAAGAACGCCAGGTATTGGAATGGCGAATAGACCACAATCGTCTGCCAAGGCTCGGGCAGCATGGTCAGCGGAAACATGTGGCCGGAGAGGAAGAAGCTGAAGAGCATGTATACGAACAAGAGCGAGCTGATCTCCAAAAACCAGAAGCCAATCAAGCCAATGCTCGCTTCCATAAAGAACCCCAGCAAAAAACCGAGCACCAGCGATGCGAGAAATGCCAGGAACGTCGGCCAAGGCGGGAAGCCGGTCGCAAAATAATCGCGACAGAGATAAAACACCAACACAAACGGGCCAATCGCGATCGTGTAATACGCCCCCTTGTGCGCGACGCGCGTCGCGAGCAGGTAGTTCAGCATATCGATCGGCTGAATTAAGAACTTCTTCACTTCCCCTTCGCGAATCTGCCGCGCGATGCCTGACGCCAGCCCCGGCATGCTGGAGAATGCGCGGGCCACCATCGTCATCAAGAAGTAGGCGACCATCTCCGTGTACGTATAGCCAAAGAGCGGCCGGTCCGCGCCCCCTTGCGCGGTGAAGATCGCGTACCACAGAAAAATCTGCGTCACGATCGGCAGAAACCGCATCAGCGTGCCGAGCGCGAAGTCTCCGCGATATGCCAGCCGTTCTTCCAGGCTAATGCGCACGATCATGAACCAGGTGCGAGCGCCGGCAAGCATCAGGCCTTCTCCGCCGCGGCCAAGATCTCTTCCTGCGTCGCCTCGCGATGATCGACCTGCGAAAAGACTTCGGCGATCACCTCTTCCAGCGGCGGGTCCTCCACGCCAATATCTTCCACCGGATGCGACGCCAGCAATTCGGCGAGCACCCGCGCCACCTGCGCGCGGGGAATGCGAATCTTCGCCTTGGGGGGCACCACTTCCAGCACCTGCCCGAAGCGATCCAAATCGTCGAACCGGGCCTGATCGGCCAGTTGCAGCGAGATTACCTTATGCCCGCTGAACTTATCGACGATGCCGGCCAGGGAGCCGTCGTACTTGATCACCCCTTGCGCGATAATCACCACGCGCTGGCACAGCGCGGCGACGTCCTTCATGTAGTGGCTCGTGAGGAGGATCGTGATCTTGCGTTTCTGTTGATAGAACTTGAGGAACTTCTGAATGTTGTGCTGCGCCACGACATCCAGGCCAATCGTCGGCTCGTCGAGAAAGAGCACGTCCGGCGAATGCAACATCGCGGCGATGAGCTCCATCTTCATCCGCTCGCCGAGCGAGAGCTCGCGCACCGGTTGCTTGAGGAGCCGCGTCACATCCAAGAGATCGGTCAGTTCATCGCGGGTGCGATCGAACTGGTCCGGATCGACCCGGTAAATCTGCTGATGCAGGCGGAACGATTCTTGCGCCGGCAAGTCCCACCAGAGTTGATTCTTCTGCCCCATCACCAGCGCGAAGCGGCGGCGATAGGCGTCTTCACGCTTCCAGGGGACATACCCCATTACCCGCGCCGTACCGCTGGACGGCGTGATGACGCCGGAGAGGAGTTTGAGCGTGGTCGTCTTGCCGGCGCCGTTGGGACCGAGAAAAGCGACGAACTCCCCCTGTTCGACGGTCAGATCGATCCCCCGCACCGCGTCCACATCTTTATATTTGCGGTTGACGATCCCCTTGATCGCCGCCCACAAGCCTTCGCTCTTCTGATAGATGCGATAGGACTTCGCCAGGTTCTCAATCTCAATAATCGCCATGCGTGGATTATAGAGGAAGGCTGTTGAAACGAGTAGGACGTGGGCTGAGGCTGGGATTTTACGAGCACGCAGGTCAAGCGAGGCTTCCACCCTTGGTGGATTGCGAGCGCATTCAATTTCGCCCCGCATCGCCCCGCTGAACACAGCAGACGGGAGTGAAGATGCACTTTTCAGTCATGCCCTCCATTATTTGATCTGCTACAATTGACTATTCGGAGGTTCTATCATGACAGACTACAGCGCTGTACTCACCGCCGCCCAACAGTTGCCTGAAGAGGAACGGTTGCGTTTGATTGACGCTCTTTGGGAAACCGTCTCGCCAGATTCCGAGGCGGACTTCACGGACGCATGGGCTCAGGAAATAAAACTTCGTGTCGCTCAACTCGATGCCGGCACTGTCACCACGATCCCCTGGTCTGAAATTCGGGACGACGCACTAGCGCGGCTTAGTCATGCCGAAGAGAGTTGAGTATCTCGAAGCAGCTCGCGTTGATTTTGACGAGTCCTTCAACTGGTACGAAAAGCGAAGCCAGGCCGTAGCGATTGGCTTTATGTTGGCCATCGACGAGGCCATCGTGCTAGTTCTCGAAGACCCGCACCGATTCCCGCGCACCCATGGCGGGTGTCATTACTGCAAGCTTCGCCGATACCCGTTTCGCTTGGTTTTTCGCAACGAAGCCGAGCGTGTGGTGATCGTGGCTGTCGCTCACGCCAAACGCCGCCCCGATTATTGGCAGCGACGCCTCTGATTCGCAGCGATCCAGCCGTTACTACGGTTTCGGGAGTCGAAACCGAAACTTCAGCAGCATGTTGCTTGCACGCTGCTTCCGCGTTCACAAGGGCAGAATGGATGCCTGCGCCGCCGCATTTGGGTTGGTCGGGTCGGCAACTCCCGCGTTGTCCCTGCGCTCCCTTCCCGCTATAATCCCGCGACGACGTTAGAGTGAAGCCACGTAAGGAGTTACTGCCACGCAGACGTTTCGCATTGGACTGGGGCTCGATACCCATCGACTCGCCGACGGAGGGCCGCTGCGGCTCGGGGGGGTGACGCTTGCGCATGACAAGCACCTGCTCGGCCATAGCGATGCCGACGTGCTGCTGCACGCCGTGACGGACGCGCTTTTGGGGGCGGTCGGGCTGGGGGATATCGGCGAGTATTTTCCGAATACCGATCCTCACAATCGGGGCCGAGACTCTAGCGAAATGCTGCTGCAGGCGGCGAGCGCTGTTCGCGCCGCCGGCTGGCAGATTATCAACCTCGATTGCGTCGTTGAGGCTCAGCGTCCCAAAATCAGCGAACACAAAATGGCCATTCGCCAGCGCATTGCCGAACTGCTGGCCCTGAGCCCTGACGAGATTGGCCTCAAGGGAAAAACCGGCGAAGAGGTCGGCATTGTCGGCCGTGAAGAAGCGATCGTCGCGCACTGCGTCGCGCTCGTCGGCCGTCCGTAACTCGTTCGACTCCCATCACCACTGACCGCAGCGAACCGATGCTTCCTTCGACCACCATCCGCGTTTACAACACGCTCAGCAAGACCAAAGAGCCCTTCACGCCGCTGTCGCCTGGCAAGGTGGGAATTTATTTGTGCGGGCCGACGGTCTACAAGGAGAGTCACATCGGGCACGCCGTCGGCCCGGTGATTTTCGATACCATCGTCCGCTATCTCAAGTACAGCGGTTACGAGGTGAAGTGGGTCGTCAACATCACCGATGTCGACGACAAGCTCATCGCGCAGTCGCGCGAGCGAGGCGTGCCGATGGCGCAAATCGCGGAAGAGATGACCATCGACTACCTCAACAATCTCGCGGGGCTCGGCGTTGATCAAATCACCGATCTGCCCAAGGCGACCGAGCACATGCGCGCCATCATCGCGTTTATCGAAGCGCTGATCGTCAAAGGCTGCGCTTACGCTTCCGGCGGCGACGTGTTCTTCGACGTGGCGCAGGATCCCACGTACGGCAAGCTCTCCAACCGCTCGGCCGACGACCAGCAAGGCGAAGGGGGCGGCGCCGCTTCCAAGAAGCGCAACCCCGGCGACTTCGCGCTTTGGAAATCGGCCAAGCCCGGCGAGCCTTCGTGGGATAGCCCGTGGGGACTTGGCCGCCCCGGTTGGCATATCGAATGCTCCGCCATGTGCAAAGCGCTGCTCGGCGAGACGTTCGACATCCACGGCGGCGGACTCGATCTGCTCTTCCCGCACCATGAAAACGAAATCGCCCAAAGCGAATGCTGCCATGGCAAGCCGATGGTGAAGTACTGGATGCACAACGGGCTGATGCGGAAGGCCGAAGCCGGCAAAGTCGGCGGCCGCGGCGATCGCGAAAGCAGCGAAGCAGGCGATGCTGCCGCCGCCACGAAGATCGCCCGCAGTCATGGCGCCGGCGGATTGGCCGATCTCATCGCTCAGTACGGCGGCGAGCGGCTCCGCTTTTTGCTCCTCCGCACCCACTATCGCAGCACGTCCGTCTTTGGCGACGAAGCACTCGCGGAAGCCGGAACGGCGCTCGAAGCCTTTTACCGCTTCTTCGAACGCTTCCACAAGAACTCGCACCAACGCTTCTGCAACTTGATCCCTGCGCCGCTGCGCACGGAGCCCACGCCCAGCGACGAGCCGCTGCTGCAAGAAATGCAAACGCTGCGGCAGAGCTTTCTCGACAAGATGGACGACGATTTCAACACCGGCGGCGCGATTGCCGACCTGTTCGAAATGGTCCGCACACTCAACAAGTACGCCGACGAACACCAACTCGACCGCTTCGCCGAACCCACCGTCCCCGCGGCCGACGCGCACCAAGACCAGCAGATGCGCCACTGGGTCGCCGCCGCGCATATCTTGCGCGAGTTAAGCAATGTGCTGGGCTTGTTCACGTCGCAGCCGGTCAAGCGTGGCGGGGGCGATGCGCTGCAGCCCAAGCTGATCGAACTGCTGATTCAACTCCGCAAGGAAGCCCGCGAGAAGAAAGACTACGCCACCGGCGACAGCATTCGCCAGCGGCTCGGCGAGCTGGGCGTGACGCTCGAGGACAAAAAGGGAACGACGGAGTGGCGGATCGGAAGCGGATCATGACTAGCTTTGCTCCAGGCCGCGTGCTCGGCATCGATCCGGGACTGAACATCACCGGCTACGGCGTCATCGAGCGAATCGGCGGCAAACTCCAGATCGTCGAAGCCGGCGTCATTCGCGGCGGGGACCGCACCTCGCTCACCAAACGCCTGGCCGGCATTTATCACGGCATCTGCGAAGTGCTCACGCAGTTCCAGCCGCAAACCGTCGCCTTGGAAGAGCTATATTCGCACTACGAACGCCCGCGGACGTCGATCCTGATGGGACACGCCCGCGGCGTGATCTGCCTGGCCGCAGAACAGGCCGGCGTCACCGTCACCGCTTACGCCGCCACCAAGGTGAAGAAGCTGCTGACCGGCAACGGCCGCGCTCCCAAGATGCAAATGCAACAAGCGATCTGCCGCGAGTTCGGACTCGTGACGCCGCCGGAACCGCCGGACGTCGCCGACGCGCTGGCGATCGCGCTGAGTCACCATTTTTCGCAACAGCTCCCGACGCTGCGCGAGCTGACCCAGTCCGACCGCGCCAACCACCGCTTGCGTTCGTGATCCTCCTGTTCATTCCCGC
>CAUJKE010000355.1 GCA_963205385.1 Planctomycetota bacterium
CATTCGCGAGAGCAATTCTTCCCCAGAGGCCGCGGCGCCCGTGGCAGACTTGAGTTCGTCCAGATCTTTCTGCGGCAGTGTGTCTTTGATCGCCATGCTCTCCGTGCCGTCGATGATGACGTACAGGTCGGGCTTTTGCTCGCGCGTGGTGGTGATGCGCAAGATGGGATCGGCCAATGTGACGAAGAGGAGCGCGAGCAGCAAGCCGCGTGAAACCGCCAGGCCGACGCGCGACACGACGCTCCCCCGCGGTTGGAAGTTCAGGTAGAAAAACAGCGCTAGCACGACCAACGCGACGACGCCGAAGAAGACCCAAAACGGGCCAGCGCCTTCTTGCGCCCAAGGGGCGGCCAGCGAGAACCCTAGCTCGTCGATCGAGCTAACGTCGCTGAGTCCCAGTAGCCAACCTAAAGTGCGTGTCAACATTTCCAAGCCAGGCAAGGGTTAAGTCGTGGGAGCGGCCGCGGTATTTCCGGCGGCGGCGGTTGCAGGCTGATCGCGACGTGCTTTCACCGTCGGCCACGCCAGGATGGCGATTTCCGCCAACAGGATCAATAAGACCAGCAGGATCATCCATTTCCAGGAGTTTTGCCCGCTGATTTGAGCGCCGGCCAGGCTAATACTTTCGCCAGCGCTCACCCAGCGAATCTCGCTCTCGCCGGCGCGCTCTTCAAAGGCGTCGCGGGAGAGCGTGGCCAGGTTCGATTCGTCCCCGTCGCCGTTGACGGCAAAGGCGAGATCCCAAACCTTTTCGCTCGTGGCCTTGGCGTCCGAACTGATCGCCGGCCGCTCGGCTGTAACATGATACACGCCGCGCGCGAGCGGCTTATGAATCTCGACGCCGCGTTGTTCGCGATCGATGAAGGTCGAACTGATCGGCTCTGGATCATCTTCGCGCCCCGGACGACTCAAGGTGATTTCCAAATCGCGATCATCGCTCGGGAGCGGCAGTTTGAGATGTTCGACCTGCTCGTAGTTCCGCTGCGGCAGCGTCTCTTCAATCATGCTGCGGAGGATGCGGTCGAAGATATAAAACGCATAGGTCTTGGGAAGTCGCGTCCAATCGGATGAAAGACTGCTGGAGACAAACAGCACATTCCCGTCGCCAATGCGGCGTTCGACGAGAAAGATGGGGTTCTGCTCCGCTTCAAAACGGGCCCGGACTTGCGGCAAAGCTTGATTCGCCAGCAGGGCCAGTTGCTCGGCGCGCTGCTCCGGTTTGTCAGACAACTCGGGGAGCGGCTCAGGCTGTTTCCAACGTAGCCAGGTGGGACGCAAGTTTCGCAGGCGCTGTTCCGCGGCGGCCAGTTCCTGCCGGCCTGCTTCATCGAGTTCGCCGGTCTTGTTCTTAGGCTCGAGCTGCGCGCGTTGCTCGCGCGCCGCGCTGGCGGCGTCGTCCTGCTCCTGCAAGCGCTGCAATTCAGCCTGACGAAAGTTCTCGATCACGGTGGGATCGGCATCCACTTCCACATACTTAAAGAACAATGCGCCGCTAAAGACGTCTTCTAATTTCCTGTCCAATTCTTCCTTGCTGTTAAAGCCCGGCAATTGGAAGTAGTAATGGTCCGCGAAGCTCTTCACCGATACGAACACCGGATTAAGTTCGCTGACTTCTTCACTCGGCAACTTGCCAATTGCAGCACCGGTCAAGGGCGCAGGTAAAATGCCGGCCCCGTCCAGCCAGGCCATTTCGTTCCAGGCGGCAGGTTGAAAATCGCCGCCGGCGGCAATGACCAGCTTGCCACCCTGGCGGACATAATCGCGCAACAATTCGACATTTGCTTCAGAACCTGGATCGCGTATGCCGGCGATGACCACGAGGCGGGCGTCTTCCAAATCTGCTTGCGTGAGCTGATCGATCGTGAGATGGCGCACATCGATCAACTGCCGCTTCATTTCCTCGCGGCCTGCGGTGGGAGCCAGCAGGCGGCGCACCAGTGCGGTTTGCCCCTCGCGGGTCTTGAAGTCCTCCTCGTCGTCCCGCACCTGGTCGATAAACACCACCGGCACGGAAGCGACCACGGGGAGCACCAGAAAGCGTTCGTTATCCGCGGCCAGATTGTCGGCTGAAATCTCCACTTTGATCGGCACGAACTCCGGTTGCCCCTCGGCCGGAGACAGCGTGCTGAACGTATGCTCGAAAGTAACTTCCTGCCGGCCGGATTGTGAATCGAACGAGATCGCCTTGGGGGCGATGAGTTCTCCGTTGACAAAGAACGAGACCTGCACGTCCTTCCGCGAGCCGGGAATGTTCGAGGCGTGCTCGATTTCCGCAACGAACGTGGTCGGCGTTTGAATATCCGCCAGGCCGTCTTGCACGCGCAAGTCCGCAATCCACGTATTTTCCCACTCGGTCGGCCCAACATCGACAACTTGGATTGGTCCGAGTTGTTTCAACTGTTCCGCATTGGCCAGATCGTTCCAGTTGCTCCGCTGTTGGTCGCTGATAAAGACGACGCGCTTCGCGAGATCCGGCGATTGTTCTTGGGCTGTCTTGGCTTCATTCACGGCGCGCCGCAGACTAGCCGAGCGATCGACCACTTCAATCGCTTCCAGATCCGCGGCGAGCGACTTGTCCTTGCTGGGCCGGGGATCGCTGCTGATCGACTTCTCGCTGCCACACAGCGGAATGACCGTGACCAGGCTTCCTTCGGGTAGTTCGTCGATGAAAGCGCGGGCCCGAGCCTTGGCTCTGTCGAGCAACGTGCCGTCCACCTCCGCGTAGCTCATGCTGAGGCTATTGTCGAGCACCAAAATAGCGTGCAGCGGCTTCGAGCGATCGAACTCTTCGGTCCCAGAGGCAAAGAACGGTCGCGCGAGCGCCAGACCGAACAGCAGCACGGCGGCGGTGCGGAGGAGCAGGAGCAGAATGTCCCGAAACTGCATCATCTTGCGATTGCGTTGCAGCGCTTCACGCAGAAATGGCATGGCCGCCCATTGCACCACGCGAAAACGGCGGCGATTGAGCAGGTGAAAGATCACCGGCGCGGCCGCGCACAGAGCGCCAGCGAGAGCGAACTGCCAGGCGGTAAACGTAGGGAGAAAATTCATCGCGATAGGCTAGAATAAATCGCCGCGAGGCGAGGATAGGATAGGTTAGTTTTTGTTGGCGCCAAACTTTTGTTTCAAGCTTTCGATGCGCCCTTCCTGAAGAATTGGCAGGTAACGGTTGGGGATCGCCAGAATGAAACAAGCGACGCTCGTGCCATACAGCTTGCCTTCATTCCCGCCGACTCGCCCGCCCCCTTGAATACCTTGATCGCGCCACGAACCGTGGTCGCTCGCGTCGCCTGGCTTCTTGACCTGCGAATTGACAAGGATGTCGCGCAACTTGGGGTAACTCTCTTCCCAGTCCTCGCCGCCGACTTGATACAGCGCCTGGCCGACGTAGTACATCGTATAGGCATCGTAGGGCATGATGCCGTTGCCATCTTTGGGGGTCGGCAATTCACTGACGGAAGCGCCGATCACATCCATATTTTTTTGAATCCGCCAATCGTCGTATTGGCCAAATTCCTGCAAGCAGACGACACCGGCCGCAGCCATGGCGATTGTGCCGCCGCCGCCGCCTTTACCATAGGTGAACTGGCCGGGGACTTTTTGCTGCTCCGCCTCAGGCAGATCGCGGCGACCGTGCTGCGGCGAGTAATGCTCGCGGACGCTCTTGATTGCCAGGTCGATCACTTCCGGCGGAACTTCTAGCCCGCTATCGACGGCGCTGCGGAGCGCTTTGGCCTGCATCACGGCGAGCGACAGATCGTGCCCGCGCTCCTGGCGTTGGGCGCGATAATCCCAACCGCCATCCTCACACTGCGTGTTGGTGATGAGCTTGAGCGAGCGATCAAGCACCGCGTTCATGCGCCGATCGTGCGTCGTCGTCATGCCATAGGCCTGGCCGAGCACGAACGTCGCCAGACCGTGGTTGTACATATCGCGCTGGCTATCGGCCTTGTTGAGCAAGCCTGATGGCTTGCCGTTGTTGACGATATAGTCGAGCGAGCGCTTCAGCGGCTCCCCGTACTTGCCTCGCCCCGGTGCATGACCGGCCGCCATGAACGCCAGCGCCCCCATCCCCACCAAGCCAAGGTCGTTGGAGCCCCAGTTCCCTTCCGGCCCCTGGTTGGCGGCCAGCCAATCCAAACCGCGACGCAGCGCTTCCTCACTCTGCGGAGTGATTTCCCATTCGCCTTGCGCCCATGCCGGAGCGGCGCCGAACATAACCGCGAAGGCCAGCAGCAGCACCAGGGGGCGTTGAAATCTCACAACCGAAAATCGCACAATCAAACTCCTTGCGGGATGACGACGGCGGCGGCCAAGGCGGGGCGGGCGTGGAATGATGTCTCTGGTGGGATAATGACGCTGCGGGACAAATAGTTACGCCGCAATTCGTCAACGTGAAGCATTTCGCGGCGAGCTCGTGACCACTACTCTAGTCCGTCAGGGCTCGAATCGCAACTTATTCGCAGATAACACCTTGCGATGCGAGCACCCGCTGCCGCTAGGGAACATATTGGAGCTGTTTCCAGAACGTTGACATTTCTCCATTGCCGTCGAGCACGACCACGAGATTCAAAACGCCGGACTTCCCAGCGGCCGCGCTCAAATCGAATTCAAGGTCTTTCCAATTTCGTTGCGTTTTCTGCTCCACAACCTGTTCCGCCAACAACGCCCCCTGAAAATACAGTTGCACTTTGCAGCCGGCGGAATCGCAAACCTGGTTCAGCCGCAAGCGCACCTTGGGATGGCTTTCAGCAGGGGGCGCGATCTGACGGGTCAGCAGGATCGGACTTTGCCTCGCGGCGCCGAGGTTCACCACTTCTTGCTCGCCGTGCTGTTCGGCATGCCAGCCGCTGTCGTCATTTTTCTTGGCCGCCAGGAGCGACCAGTCCGGAAACTGCTTGCGGACCGCGTCCCGGAGCGGCTGGGACGCATAGCGGCCCCAAGGATCGTCGGTCTGCGCGAGCGCATAGCGTTGGATCGGCAGGCTGGCTTGGGGGCGAAACTCCAACAGTTCCCGATTGGGCTGCTCGTTCCCGCGCCCCCAAAACGCAAACATCCGCTCATTCCAGCGCACCAGCGGGCCAAAGTGCGGTTGTGGATCTTCAAGAGCAGGCAGCGCGAACGACGCTTGCGCTTGGCCTGTCGCCGGGTCGAGCCAAACCAGCGTGGGGAAGAAGCGGTCGTCGTGGTCCTTGACCACCGACTTCTCGACATAGACGAAGCCCCCTTCTCCACCGAGCAGCGCGGCGTCGAAGACGGCGGGCCGCGAGTGGCTCCACAGCCGCTCGCCGGTTTCGACGTCGAATGCCAGGAAAGCGTTCTCGGTGCGGACGATGGCCCGATTCTCCTGCACGCCGATCAGCGATTCGATGTCGGGGATTACGTGCGACCAGCACAAGCGGCCGGTGTCCGCGTCAACACAATCGAGCGAGCGCACGCCGGGTTGCGTCAGGAGCACGCGCGTGCCGGTGACGAGCGGGCGTTCGAAGAATTGCTTCACCCAACTCGTTTCCGTATCCGGCGGGAGCGCGACATGCTTGCGAATCCAGCGAACTTCGCCTGCCAGGTCGCAGCAGAGCGTTAAACCACTCAGGGTCGCCACGACTGCGTCATCGAGCGCCGTAACTTCGCAAGTGTGGCGGGTCCACCAAACATCGTTGATGCGGAGTAAATTTCGATTCACGAGCGGTTCGCCGCTTTCCATGTCAAACGTCGTCAAGCGCAAGATGCTTTGCCCTTGCTCAACGCGGACGAGCGTCAGGCCGACGAGTTCATCTTGAATTAGCAGCGGATCGGAGACGAGGAATTCATTTTGCTGCTGTTCGCCTGACCAGACGAGCTTGCCGTTTTCGCGTTCGAAGCAAGCCAACACCGGGCCGGACCCATACAACAAACGCACAAAGACAAATTTGCCGGTCACGAGCGGACGCATGGGAATCAGCGACCAATCGCGGGCCCGCATTTTGTTGCCGGGAAGATCGGTCGTTTGCCACAGCTTCTGCCAGTTCTCCAGGTTATAGGCAGCAACCTGAAAGCGGTTGCTGACGTACAGCGTTTGCCCATTGACGACGGTCGCGAGTTGCCGTTCGCACCAGCCAACCCCGTAGCGGTTCAGATCGCGCGTGACTTCGTTGTTCGGCTCTTGCCCCAACGGTCCATCGAGATTGCCGCGCGAGACATAGGCAAAACCTTGCGCCGGCGGGGCACTAAAGACGCGCGACTGCGGGACGGGAATTGCCCGGTCGACAACGGCGGCGTTGACGCGCTGCATGTCGGCGACGATCGACTCGAACTCCGCCGGGCTCATCAGCGTTTCGCCAAACGCCACCGGCCGCGTGACCGGTTCGCCTTGCGGCTTGCCCAACATTGCGGATGCAAGCCGCTTGCGGGCGAGCAAATCGTGCTTGGAACCGCTCGAAGCATGACGCAGCGCGCGGTCGTACTCCGCAATGGCCCGCGAGAAGAAGCCGCTGGCGAGCGCCCGATCGCCGAGCCAGCGATGCGCTTCGGACGCAGCGGTCGTCCCTTCAAACTGCACGGCGGCCAATTCGACGGCCGCGACGTTGTTCTCATTGATCGACTGCCGCACGCGCAATTCACCCAGCGAGCCATGCTTTTCACTTAATACGCGCTGCAACTGAGGATATTGATGCATCGCCAAACGAATGGCCGCCGGCAAGGAGACCAACAACTGCCGGTCACGACCTTGCGGCGCGACGCCGATCACCGTATCGGGGCTGATGGACGAAATCATCCGCGCCGCGTCATCGTAAGCGTCGCTATCGAGCACCGCTTGCAGTTCCGCCAATGCGTTGTAGGTATCCTTGCTCAGCTCCTCGACGAGCACAGGCCGCCACGAAGCATCGAGCCGCGAGAGCGTGACATCCCCACCTGCGCGGCCGGGCGCCTGACGCACCGCCGTCGCTTCCGCCCAGGCCACCAAGGGGTCTTTCAGATCGGGGCGAAAATAACGCAATTGCTGGCAAAGGTCGAGTGCTTCGTCCCAGCGACTGCTGTACAGGAGTTGCACAAGCTCAAGCCGCACGATCTCCGGATTCAGCCATTCAAAGCGATACCGCCAGGACACCGGCGACGTCATCATCGCCGGCCGCACGAACGAAAACGGCCGCAGACCGTGCTGCTGGAACGCTTGCTGTGACAATTGAAAATAGCGTTTCCAACTGTTGTTGTTCACGTTCCAGTCATGACGGGTATTGAGCAGCGCAAAAGCCTCTTGATAGAACGCCAACTTTTCCGCTGGGGAGATGTCTTGCGCATCCACATCATCGAGCAGAATGGCGACCAGGCGTTGTCCGAGATCGATTTCGCAGCCGGCGGCCAGGGCGCGGATCGCGCACGTGCGGCGCCACAAATCCGCATCGACACCGGCCGGTTGCGATGTGACGACATCCGCCAGCCATTGGTCAAGTCGCGCCGCTGGACCTTCGAACAAGACAGGCGCTTGCGTCAATAGTTCCGGCGTGGTTTGCGCATAAAAGGCCGGCAGACGACGGATGGTGATGCGATTCACGCGCATGCGGCAGTCAGGCGCGTGCGGGACACATTCGAGCAAAAGGTGGGAAAGGCCCGGCGGCAAGCCAGGCTCAGGGCCATCCCAATCGGCCCAATGAATGCCATCCACGCTGATTGCCGTCCGCACGACTCCCGCCCCCGCCAGTAGCTTGACGAACAATCGCTCGGGGCGAATGAGCGTCACAGGCTGTTCTGCCCACGAACCAAAATCCCCTTCGCGCGCGTCATCCCGCCGGGAAAGCACGCACAGCGCAGGCGGATTCATGCGCGTATTCTTGGCCACGCGCAACCAGGCAAACGTGCTGCGCTCTTTGCCGGCGAGATAAATACTTGCCCCTGGCGTGACGTTGGACAGTTCGACGATGACTTCGCTGGGGGACTGAATTGGAAGCGGCGCCGAGACGAAGCCCCGATCCTTCGCATCGTTGGAGACGAGCTCGACGGAACCATCGTCATGCTTCGTAAACTGCGCCCCTTCCGCTAATTTCTCGAACCAGTCGAGGTCAGCCGGGCGCGTGATTTCCTGGACGAGCGGAAGTTCTGGTTCGCGCGGCGGAGCGTCGCTGGTCGGGACGATCGCAATGCCATGAAAGGCCGCTCGCCCTTGCAGGAACACATCTTGGGGAGCGCCGGCCAGCGGCGCTCGCAGCAGGACGATATCGCCCCGACTGAGGATCACTTCCCCGTCGTGCCAGCGAAGATCGAATGGCCCGCCGAAGCGGATCTCCGTCCGCCCACAGCGGCCGTCATCGGTCGCGGTCAGCGCCAATTCACGCGGCTCAAAAGCCGTGTTGTTCTCGCGCGTGGTCGCATACGCGCCCCAGCAGTACAGCGGATCCTCGTAATAGGCCAGCGTCACCCCTTGATTGCCGTGGTAGAGATGGATTTGCAGCCGATTGTAGTTTTCGAGCGACAACCTTAGCGCCGCGTTTTCCTGCCACGGCCAACGCAACCGCACAACGCCTTCGAATTCGCCGCAGCGGCCGAGCTTGGTATGGGCTTCGCGAAACTGTTGATTCGCGCCGGGAACATTCTCGAACCAACGGAGCAAATCCTCTTTTTGCGGCAATGACTTGTCGGTAGCGAAGCTTCCAAACGCCACTTCAGCAAACGTGAGGGGCGCCGCGGTTGCATAGACGTCCCAAGGTTCGGCAGCCGCAACGGCATCGACCGAGCGGCGTGGAACCACGGCATCGGAAATTGCGCTGTCGCTCGAGATGACAAGACAATTGATCGAAGGCCACGGCCCGGCGCGGGAGAGCTTGAGATTGTTCTTCCCCTTCTTAAACGGAAAAGGCCCCGCGGTAGACCACGCCAAATGATCCGTCTTGAAGCCGCCGGTCGGAGCGCCTGCAAGTTCGGGATGCGGCCGCTTGTAGTTGATGATCGCGCTTATGGGGCGCGCGTCGCCGCTGGCGTAGCGGACATGCACGTAATACTCCCCTGCGGCCGGCAGGTTGAACGAGTATTCGGCCGAGCGCTTGTTCTGCCCCTCGGAGTGAATGACGATGTCGTTGACCGTGCCGAGCTTGGAATTATCGACGACAACATCACCCCGCACGAACGACTCCGCCCACAGCACCGCTTGGACCTTACCCGGCGCCGGCGTTTCGCCGGCGTCAGGCGGTTGCCCAGCGGGATTTTCTGGCGAATCGTTTGGATCAGCCGGCGACTCCGCTGGATCGGCCTGATTGTTGAGCGGCGGCTGAGGATCGATCGCTGCATCCGGGTCGCTCTGGTGGTTGTCCTGATCCTCGACCTTCACTTCCGCGATATCGTTGCTCGGCGGCTGCAAGGCGTTGATGAACACGCTCACCAACACGCCCACAAGCAGCAGACACAACAAGCCGCCGGCAACCCACTGCCACGCACTCGCCTTCTCCGCCGCTTGTTCCGCTTGCGCGCGGGCAATGAGCGCATCGGGCGATAAATGGGACTCCCCAAGAATCTGGGCAAGATAGCTTTCGGTCTGGAGATATTCCGCGAGCGCAGCGCGCAGCGCTGGCGACTGCGCCAGGCGGACGCGCAGTTGGTCGAGCTCCTCGAACGATAGCTCCTCGGCGGATTTCTCGCGCAAGAGTTGAATCAACTGTTCGTCAATCGGATGCATCGAATCGCTCATGTCACCCTCTGAATGAGCGCCGTAAGTCATTGGTTACGCAAAGTCTACATCTTAGCCGCAAGTTGCAGACGCCGCGAGCGTTCGTGCAGTCCGCCTATAGGAGCAAGCCGCGGCGTGCCCCGCGGCTCGAGCCTGCTCGCAAGATGAGCACGGAAATAGCTTACTCTTCCGGCGGCTGCATCTTCCGATCCAGACAGTTCCGCAGCGCTTGCCGGGCACGGAACATCAGCAGCTTGACCGCCCCTTCGCTGCGACACAGCTTCTTGCCGATCTCTTGCAGCTTCATGTGGGCATGGTATTTGAGCTGCAATGCCTCGCGGGCGCTCTTGCCGAGCGACTCGATACATTGGGGAAGATGCGTCAGGGCTTCGTCGGTGTGGTCATCGACCGGGGCGGTCGTCTCCAGTTCGAGACACAACTCCGTCCACACGACTTCGCGCCGCCGATGCAATCGCCGGGCGTGTTCGCGGAGCAGGTTGCGGGCAATGCCGATCAGCCAGGGGCGAATCGCGACCGCCCGTTCAAACTTCTCGCGCCCCAGATAGCAGCGGAGAAAGACGTCCTGGCAGAGATCTTCGGCGTCCGTGGCTTCGACCAGCCGCGCACAGAGGTAGCCGTAAATGGCCCCCTGGTGCAGTTCGACAATCTTGGAAAACGCCGCCTTGTCGCCACGTTGAGCGGCTTCGACCAAAACCGCTTCCAAATTGGGGGCTTCGGCTGAAGCCTCGGTTTCGTACCTTCGCGTGAGGGAGCGAGAGTGCGCGTCGCCCAGGGGAACCGTCGTGGTGTATGCGCCCATGGGGACCTCGGTGGAGCAGGGTAGGAAAAATAGCAGGAGCGTTAAGTTTAGTCGAAGTCCAAGGCAGGATGCAAACACTCCGCGCGGGAATCCACGCGGGAGGACTCCCCGGCCGGGGAAGTGCGGGGCCGTTTAACGATCGAAACCTGGCATGTTCCACACGTTTCCAGGACGCCACCTACGCCGCACTTGCTTTGAGCATCTTCAAATACTCCCGCATCAATACCGTGTTATCATGCCAGGTGCGCGCGGTGATGATGTGTCCGTCGATGACGTGCGATTGATCGACGTACTGCGCGCCGCCTTGCTCGGCATCCAGCGCGCACTTGGCGACGGTCGTCACCGTGCGCCCGCGGATCACGTTGGCGGCGGTCAGTATCTCCACACCGTGACACACGCAAGCGATCGGCTTCTTCGCCGCGGACATCTCGCGCGTGATGCGAAGCAGGTCTTGATCGTAGCGCAGGTATTCCGGCGCTCGCCCGCCTGAGATGAACATCCCTGCGTAGTCTTCGCTGTGGACATCGCGAAACGCGATCGTGGCGCGAATGAAGTAGCCGGGGCGTTCTTGGGTGATATCCCACGGCACCGACGAATCCGGCGGAATCTCGTGCAGTACGCTGTGATACAACCGCGCCTCCGGCCCCGCGACAACCACTTCAAAGCCATCCTCCGGCAAACGGAAATAGGGATAAAACGTATCGAGCGCCTCCGTGGCGTCTCCTAACGGCATCAGAATCTTGGGCATGGTGAGACACTCCTAAATTTTGCTGCGGCGCGTGCTTGCAATAGCTGGCTCGCGCGGTGGTTCGCAGGCGCTGCGAGCTTAGACTATCAACATCGCATCGCCGTAACTGAAAAAGCGATAACGCTCGGCAACCGCCGTCTCGTAGGCGCGTCGCAGCAGTTCATCACCTCCAAAGGCGCGCACCAGCACCAGTAACGTGCTTTTGGGAAGATGGAAGTTCGTCAACAGCGCGTCGACTGCGTGAAACGTGTAAGGCGGACGAATGAAGAGGCTCGTCTCGCCTTCAAAGGGTTTTAGTTCTCCACTTTGAGCCGCGGACTCAAGCGAGCGCATCGAAGTCGTCCCCACCGCCACGCAACGCCCGCCGTGTGCTCGCGCCTGACGAATCGTATACACCGCCTGGTCGCTGACGCTGATCCACTCCGCGTGCATCGTGTGTTCGCTCAGCGTCCGCGCTTGGATCGGGCGAAACGTTCCCATGCCCACATGCAGCGTGACGTCCGCTCGCGCGATCCCTTGTTGCTCGAGTTGCGCGAGCAGCGCCGGCGTGAAGTGCAATCCGGCCGTCGGCGCGGCGACCGATCCAGGCACACTGGCATAAATCGTTTGATAGCGCGCTTCGTCCTCAGCTTCCATTTCCCCGTGACGAATGTAGTGCGGCAGCGGCGTCCGGCCATGACTGGCTAGAATCGACAGCGCCGACTCCGTCGACTGCGGCGCGACGATCTGCACGCCCCCCTCTTGCCGCGCCAGCAATTGCAACACCACGCCGTCCAACCCCGCGCGATTCATCAGCGTGATCGTCTCGCCAATCTCCA
This sequence comes from Planctomycetota bacterium, assembly GCA_963205385.1. Lineage (GTDB taxonomy): Bacteria > Planctomycetota > Planctomycetia > Pirellulales > Pirellulaceae > JAEZGD01. The sequence continues at coordinate 12,021 of CAUJKE010000355.1, forward strand.
ACCGCCCCCGCGTCTTGCCCAGCACCTGCCAATGGCCTTGCGCATCGTGCTGCAAATAAAGCCCCTGCCAATGCCCGCCGGTCCGAGTCCGCCGACCCACCAGACGCGCAGGAACCACCTGTGTGTTGTTCAACACCAGGCAATCCCCCGGATCGAGCAACCGCGGCAAATCGCGGACGTGAAAGTGTTCAATCGATTGCCCGCGACGATCCACGAGCATCAGCCGCGCATCGCTCCGATTGGGAAGCGGGTGCTGCGCAATCAGCTCGCCAGGCAACTGGTAATCGTATGCCGAAATGTCGTCCATGCTAGGAGAGAGTACACTAAAGCCACAGTCCTGTGTAGCCATCGCGCTGGGCCGCGATGCAACCAACAAGTTTTTGCTTCGTCCCCCTTTAGACTGTCCATGATTCGCGTCGCTTTCGTTATCACCGGTTTAGAAATGGGCGGGGCGGAGCGGCAACTCGTCAGCCTCGCGACTGGACTCGATCGCCGTTTCTTCAAGCCCCGCGTGTTTGTCTTGCGCCCACCCCCAATTGCGGAACGACAACAACTCGTCCAGCGGTTGCGCGAATATGAAATCCCCATCGAGTATTTCGGCATCGTGCGCTGGTGGCAATTCTGGCCAAGCTTGCCACGCTTGACCCAGCGACTCGCCGCCTTCGCGCCGCAGGTGATGCAATCTTTCCTTGTGCATGCCAACATCCTCGGCGCATACGCCGCCCGGGATGCGCGTGTGCCTGCCATTTCGCTAGGTATCCGCGTCGCCGATCGCCGCCAGCGTTATCGCTGGGTGTATCGTCGCTGGGAACGCGCTGCCGCCCGCATGGCGACGCGCGTCGTGAGCGTCAGCCAACAGACAGCGCAGTTTGCCAGTGTCGAACTCCACTTGCGCGACGAGCAAAGCCTCGTCATTCCCAACGGCGTCGATGTCGACGCCATCGCGCGCACGCCCCCGGCGGATCTCACCCGCTTCGGCCTCGCGCCGGACCAGCGGCCCATTTTGTTTGTCGGTCGGTTGGATCGGCAAAAAGGCGCCGATCGGCTCCTCCAATTGCTCCCCTATTTCGAGTCCACGCGTATTCCGCTGCTCGTTGTTGGCAGCGGACCGCTGGAGCCCATGCTCCGCCGCCAATTCGCCAAACCCAGCGCCGCGAACCTGCATCTTGCGGGCTGGCAGCCAGACATCGCCGGCATCCTGAAGGCCAGCAACCTGCTGATCCTCCCTTCGCGCTTCGAAGGGATGCCCAATGTGCTGCTCGAAGCAATGGCCGCGGAGCTCCCTGCGCTCGTGACGCCCGTCGAAGGAACGGCGGAAGTCCTAGGCGACTTGGCGCATGGCCAGGCGCTGCCGTTTAGCCCGCAACTGTGGAGCGACCGGCTCACCGAGGTCTGGTCCAATCAACTCCCCGCGCGTGAACTAGGCCGCCACAACCGCGTTCGCGTCCGCGAACACTTTTCGCTCCCCGGCATGATCGAGCAATACGCCAGGCTCTTCGCCGACCTCGCCCAACGCCCCACCACCCCCACATAGCCAAAGCCACCAGGCTTCCGCAACCAGCGCCGCAAATCGTCCGCGACGGTCACGTTGTTCGCCGGCAATCGCATCGTGTTCGACAACACTTCGCCAAGCCTGCGCTATATAACTTGTGTAGTTTCTCCTTGATCTCTCGGGCCTGTGACTTCGTCCGTTCTTGCGCGCTCGCGCGCTTCTTTTTCTGCCGCTCGCGGCGCTCCGCACGGGTCAGGCGCTCATAGCGCGAATTTTGTTCTGGCGGCGGATTTGCGGTCACGCTGGACTTCAGCATCTCGTCGTAAACCACGTCTATAAAAACGTTTACGTCGTTGCCAGGCGATGGCTGATCAACGCGAGTTTCCGTGGACGCCACACCGCGCGCCAACACTCTAGCGGGGGGTGCGTAAGTCGAGTTCCACTCCAGTAGCATATACGTCCGCCAATGTTCGACTTGCCGGCTAATCATCTCCCCGCGACTCTGGGATTACGATATATGTGTACACTACCATCGATTAAGTATACAAAAAGCCACTCGTCCTGCAAGCCCATCGAGCCAATTTCTCAAACAATTCTTTTCCGCCTCACGCATACCGCCCAAGGAAAAATGTCCCCATCTCAGTCATGTCTCATTCGCCTTCGTTTAACGGCAAGCCGTAGGCGTCGACGTAAAAAGACGTCACCCCGCAGTCGCCTACGGCTTGCCGTTAAACAAGAGAATACGCCGAGCAGATCCGAAAACTAGCACGAAACGGCGCGCGGCGCACTGGCAGTCAAATTGCACCCAACCGAGCACGAGCATGGCGAATATAACGTGCTGTGCGGGTTCAGCCTTCGACTCGCAAATCAGGGCGTGCCGCACTCGCGGTGAACGATGATGATGAAAGCCGTGTGAACTCGCACTTCCGCACTGGCAAGCCAGTGCCACCCCTCGACTGTGCTACAGCTTCACCCCTCAACTGTGCCACCATGCCGCCCCAAACTCGCCAGACTTTACTCCAAGATTAAGACTAAAATGATGCACTAGGGAACACCGGAGATTCGAAACCAGGGCGGGTTCGCGACGACGGGTTAATCGCCCTGATCCTTCCAGTAACTAGGGAGAAAGATGACAAGAGACGAATCAGTGTAAACTTACAGTGTAAAGCTTCTTTTACACCTTTTATGCGAAATCTGGTGAAAATACACAGCTTAAGAAAAGGCGCGCGATTTGCTGTGTTTGTCACTCCTTGTTGTACTTCCTCGATTCAGACTTGGAGATAACGCGATGATTCGTATAGCGTCGGGATTCTTGGCGTGCCTTGCGGCGCTCGTCGCCACGGCGGGGCAGGTGCAGGCGGGCCTCATTCTCTTTGGGATCCAAGATGACGGGAGGATCGCTCAGAATCTGCCCTACGGACCGACTGCCATCACGGAAGCGGACTCTGCTTTTCTCAGCACGCTGGTTGGCTCCCAGTCCCATGATCGCTGGTTCCAGCGGGCCGTTGACGGCGCAGGTAACACGCTTTACGAAATTGATTGGCAGTTTTCTACAACCAAGACGGTGGCCGAACGATTTCAAGATGCGGTATCTGTGGGTGAATCCGTCACTTGGACGGTCACAAGCCCTCTCATCATGGGCTCGCAAATCCTCTTGGGGACATGGAGGTTTTCGGACGGTGCTGGCAACATGACCTCCAAGTTTAGTGGTAGCGGCAGCGTTTTTAGCGATGACGATGGCATTTGGGGTGCTGGAACCGGTTTGATTGACGGCGATTTTAACTCGAACATCAACAATTGGACTTGGGGGTACGGAAACTACGATGGGCAAGACACTTATGTAGGATCTATTATTTCCAACGGCACGCTGCGGCTAAATGGAGCCACACAATCAA
>CAUJKE010000356.1 GCA_963205385.1 Planctomycetota bacterium
CAGGTGGAGCGGGTCGTCGGGATCATGTGGATTCGCTTGATGTACTTCTACCCGATGTACCTCAGCGACGAGCTCATCGCGACCATCGCCGCGAGCCGGAAGATCGTCCCGTACCTGGACATGCCGCTGCAACACGCCAGCAACGCCATGCTCCGGCGCATGTCTCGCCGCGTCACCCGCGAAGAGACGGAAGTGTTGCTGAACAAGCTACGGGCGGGGATTCCCAACCTGGTGCTGCGGACGACGTTCATCACGGGCTTTCCCGGCGAGACAGACGCGGATTTTGAGGAACTCGTCGCGTTCGTGCAACAGCACAAGTTTGAGCGACTCGGCGTCTTTACCTATTCGCTCGAACCGGATACGCCTGCGGCCAGCTTGCCCAACCAGGTGCCGGCCGAGGTGATGGAAGCGCGCCAACAACAGTTGATGGCGGTGCAGCAGGAATTGGCGTTCGCGTACAACGCCCGCCAGCAAGGGGTGCGGCTGGAAGTGATTCTCGATCAGCCGGTTCCCAACGAACAAAACGTGTGGGTCGGCCGCTCGTATGCCGACGCGCCGGATGTGGACGGACTCGTGTTCGTCACCGGGCAAAAGAAACAGAAACTGGCGGCCGGCCAAATCGTGCCGGTCGAAATTGTCGCCGCGCAAGGTTACGACCTCGTCGGCGTCGCCACCGATCGTTGAGTTCCCATGGCCTCCACTTCTCCCTCAACCACGGTGTGGAACGTACCCAATCAGATCACGGCGGCCCGCCTGATTCTGTCGATCGTCGTCTTTGTGCTGATTGCCTACGAGCAATACATGGCGGCGATGATCTGCTTTGTCGTGGCCGCGGCGACCGACTGGGTCGATGGCTACTGGGCTCGCAAGTACAACCAGGTAACGCAACTGGGCCGGATCTTCGATCCGTTCGTCGATAAGATCATCATCTGCGGCGCGTTCATATTCCTGGCAGCCGAAGACCATCGCGGCTCCGGCATTGCGCCTTGGATGGCAGTGGTGGTGATGGGGCGCGAACTACTCGTCACGGCGCTGCGCGGTTATATCGAGCAGTCCGGCGGCGATTTTTCGGCCAACATGGCGGGCAAGTGGAAAATGGTGTTCCAATGCGTGGCCGTCGTGTTGAGCTTGTTAGCCTTGGATTATGGCCTGGGTAGCGAGCCGCCTTGGTTGATCCGTTCGCTCTCGATCAGCGTCTGGCTCGCCGTGCTGTTGACGATTTACAGCGGCGGCATTTATGTCTTCGCGGCGGCTAAGAAACTTCGCGCGTAACGCGTCCCCCCTTGCTAAGAGCCGGCTTTGCGATGGAAGTGCTCGCCACGTTTGCTTTGCTGTCGGTCGTCGCCAGCGGCATTTGGCTCTGGAGCATCGCGCTGCGGCGGTTGGCCATGCAACAGCCTGTGCTGCCGCTGGAGCCCCGTTCCAGCGTTCCCTGGGGACTCCTCGATGTGCTGCTGCCCATCGTGCTGGTCGTCGTCGTTCAACTGGCGATCGGCGTGGTGATTTTCGCCACGGCGCCAAGTTGGCTCTCCGCGGAGACACTCGCGACCACGCGCGGGCAAGCGTTGTCCGTGGCGCTATCCAGTGGCTCGACGCTTGTGGCCTTTGTCGTGTCGATCATCGTGACCTGGCTGCGCGCAGGCGCCACCGCGGCCGAACTCGGCTACCAATGGCGAACCGTGGGCGAGGACATCCTACTCGGAGTCGCCGCGTTTTGCATGCTTGCCCCCATCGTGTTCTTGATTCAATTCCTGCTCGTGTCGTTCTGGGAGCCAACCCAGCACCCGTTGATCCTGATGCTCAAGGACCATCCCGAGCCGAGCCTCTTCTTAGTCGCCAGCTTCGCGGCCGTGGCGGTGGCGCCGGTCGTGGAGGAATATTTCTTTCGCGGCCTCATGCAAGGCTGGCTGGAGAGCCTGACGCGGCGGCATCATGTGGACGAACTCTTGCTGGGGGTGCAGCGCGCTGCGCCCGGCGAACGCGGAGTCGTGGAACGCGATGAACAGCCTGGCGATACAACCGCTGCCGATGCGGAGCCGCTGCTTGCGGAACTCGCTGCGCCGAGCACGAATCCCTACGTGACGCCGAACCCAGCGGATTCTGCGTTAGCAGACGCGGACGTCGAAGCGGACTTAGAAGACATCGCGCACCGCTTGCGGCCCGCCGGCCCTTCGTCGGTTCCCGTCTGGCCGATGTTCGTCAGTGCGGCGATCTTTGCCTTGGCCCATTTCAGCCATGGGCCGGATTGGATCCCCCTGTTCGTGCTCGCCCTGGGACTCGGTTTCCTGTTCCAGCGGACGCATCGCTTGCTACCCTGCATGACCGTGCATTTTCTGCTCAACCTGGCGAGCATGGGCGTGCTGTATATCGAAGTTTTTCTGAAACCGGCGGCGTCGTAAATAAAGGGTCCAAACCGCGCCGCCGCGCTGTTACACTAGCAGCGTTGACAACTCGCCAGACGCCTGCGCTGCACAACGACACTCTCCCTAAGGCCAATGATGGACGAAGCGAAATATCTCCAGGATCTCTCGACGAAACCGCTCGGCACGCGGATCTTCGGTTATCTTAAGCTCAGCGGTCCTGGCTACATGCAAAGCGCGATGACGCTGGGAGGCGGCTCCATCGCGTCATGCGTGCTCATGGCGTCGATGCTGGGATATGACCTGCTCTGGGTGCAACCGCTGGCGATCATTCTCGGCTATTTCGTCCTCGCCGCGGTCGCCAAGCAAACCACGCACACCGGCCAGCGGCCGTACGAGGTGTTCTGGCAGCGCTTGCATCCGGCGCTGGCGATCCTCTGGGGCGTGAGCGCGATGGTCGCGACGATTCTCTGGCACATTCCGCAGTACTCGCTCACCGCCAACGGCGTCATTGTTCTGCTCGGCGGCAGTGAAACGCTCAACGGAACGATTCCGCGGCTCGTCATCGGCGTCGGTGTCCTGGCTTTGGCCTGTTGCGTCGTCTATATGTACAACACCGGCGCTCGCGGGCTAAGGCTCTACGAGTTGGCCGTCAAGCTTTTGGTCTGGGGAATCGTCATCGCGTTCGCTATCGCCGCGTTTTCGACAGGCGTCGATTTCAACCGGCTTTTCCAAGGCCTCACCGGCATCGCCTTCCTGCGCGACTGGGTCTTTGGCCAAGGGGTTCCACAAGCGACCATCATCCCGATCGTCGGCGGCATTGCGGCGGCGGTCGGCATCAACATGGTGTTTCTATACCCCTATTCGCTGCTCAACAAAAACTGGGGGAAGCAATATAAAGAACTGGCCTATTTCGACCTCATGCTCGGCATGGTGATTCCGTTCTTGATCGCCACGACGCTGATGATGGTCGCGGTGGCGAACACCATCGGCCCCGAGGCAGGCGCGCAAGGGGAATCGGTAAAGGACATCCGGGCGATTTTGCCGGTGCTTGAGACGACGCTCGGCAAGACGTTTGCGTTAGTGATCGTCGGCTTTGGCATGACCGCGATCGGCTTTTCCACCATCATCACGCACATGCTCGCCGCCGGATTCATCGGGTGCGAATTGTTCGGCGTCAAGCACGATGGCACGATGCGGTGGCTCTTTTCGCTCCTCCCTGCGGTCGGCATCATCGGCGTGCTCATTCCGTTCCCGTGGTTCGCCGCGGTGACCGCCTCGTCGCTGGCGGCGTGCCTCATGCCGGTCGCGGTGATCGGCTTCATCATTTTGCTCAATCAACGCTCCTACATGGGAAAAGAAACGCCAACGGGCGCCATGCGGTGGTTCTGGAACAGCGTGCTGATCTTCGCGGTGGTGGTAATTATCGTCGCTTCTATTCAAGGACTGCGCGGGAATTGGGAGACTCTGAAAGATAAGCTGTCACCCCCCACGGCCGCGGCCCGGCCATAGCTGTTGTTTCCGTAACAAAACTGCCTTTCTCCACCGAGCCTGCTCGTGAACCTCAACTCCCTCCTCGATTCTCCGCTGTCCGATCTACACAAAGGCATTCCCAGCGGCGCGCCGCCGCTGGCGCTGCGCGAGATTGGCGCGCAACGTTGGAATGTGCTCCAACAGCAGTTGCCGCTCCCCTTGGCGGTCCTCAAGCAGAGCGCCTTAGACCACAACAGCCGCTGGATGCAGTCGTTTTTGCGCCTGACGGGGGCGAAGCTTGCTCCTCATGGAAAAACGACGATGGCGCCGCAACTCTTTGCGCGTCAGCTCGCCGATGGCGCGTGGGGCATGACGTTCGCCACGGTCAATCAAGTTCGCGTCGCCCGCGAGTTCGGCGTCCAGCGCATCCTGCTGGCGAACCAACTGATCGGCGACGTCAACATTCGTTACATCCTGGCGGAACTCGCTCGCGATCCGCAGTTCGAGTTTTGTTGCCTGGTGGATAGCCTGGCCGGTGTCGAGCTCCTGGCGCAGCAAGCGCGGGCAGCCAACATCGGTCGCCCGCTTTGCGTGTTGGTCGAAGGAGGCGTGGTGGGAGCGCGGTGCGGCGCGCGCGACTTAGCGACCGCGCTCGAGCTTGCCCGCGCTGTCAAGCAGCATGAGCCGCTGCTGTCGCTCCGCGGCGTTGAAGGTTTTGAAGGCTCCGTCTCCGCTCCCACGCCGGCCGAGACCGCGCGGCGCGTGCATGAATTCGTGAAATTCCTGGTGAACATCGCCGTGGCTTGTGAGGCGGAGCAACTCTTCGGCGCGGCGCCGTGGATTTTGAGCGCAGGCGGTTCCGCGTATTACGACATCGTGGTGGAGGAATTATTGCAAGCGCCGCTTCACCAACCGTTCGAGGTCATCATTCGCAGCGGTTGCTATCTGACGCATGACAGCAGTTTCTATCGCAACTTGCACGAGCAATTGCAAGCGCGTGCGCCGGAACTCGCGCAGTTGGGCGCTGGCCTGCGTCCTGCGCTCGAGGTCTGGGCCTATGTCCAATCGCGACCGGAACCGACGCGCGCGATCCTCACCCTCGGCAAGCGCGATATCTCTTTTGACCTGCAATTGCCGCTGCTCGAACAATGGTATCGCCCCGGCGAGCACGATCGCCCGCAGTCGATGCTCGCGGCGCACGCGCTCGTGGGACTCAACGATCAGCACGGCATCTGCGACATCCCCGCCGATTCGCCTTGGCAAGTTGGGGATCTTGTCTCGCTCGGCGTGTCGCACCCCTGCACCACTTTCGACCGCTGGGAGTGGCTGCCCATCGTCGACGACGGCTACAACATCATCGAAGCCATCCGCACGTTCTTTTAGCCCGCCCAAGCTGCCTGCTATCTGATTTCCAAGACGAACGCGAACACGCGCACCACCGGCTCCGGGGTCGTTTGGATCATCTCCTCGGCATGCGCGCCCACCTCCTTAGCGCGCTCTCGCAGCCACGCAAGCGACAGCCCGCCGAACAGGTCTGCATCACCGCGGGATGCCGCCACGAGCGCGAATAGTTCGGCCGCGCGCTGCGCATGGCGTGAGACTCCGCCCACGTTCCCCACGCGCGCTTTCACGCCTGTTGCGGCCAGCTTGATCAGCCCCTTGAGAAAATCCCCCCGCTCACCGCCCCGCCCCACAGCCTGCCATACCGCTTCCCAGGCTTCATGGGCTTCCCAGTAATAGCCGTGATTGAACAGGTCGAGGCCTTGGAAATACTCCGCCGTCGCGCACCAGTCCGCAGCGCTGCTGAGCACAACCGGCGCTAAGCGCGCCCCAAACATGTGTCCTTGAGGATCGCTGATCGGATGCGGAAACAAGCCCGGCACGTACGAATACGGCGGAAGTTGAAGCTCAGGCGCGTAGCGCGGCAAGTTCATACGATGGCTCACAGCGAGAGATTGATGGTGATGGCTCCTGTGGTCGAAGCATGGCAAGGACGATACACTGCTAGAAATGTAGCCGCAAAGTCACGACGTCGGAGAGGATGTCAGTATGTCAGCGCACATGAGAATCGTCATCACCGGCGCGGGGCGGGGACTCGGTCACGCGCTCGTCGCACAATTGGCCGCCGCGGGTCATCACGTGATCGGTTGTTCGCAGTCGCGGGCCAGCGTTGAACGGCTCGCGCGCGAGTTCGGCGCGCCGCATCGCTTTGACGCGGTCGATGTGAGCGACGATTCCCAGGTCCAAGCTTGGGCCCAAGGGGTGCTGGAAGCCGGCGACGCTCCGGACCTTCTAATCAACAACGCCGGGGTGATCAACCAGACTCGTCCGCTGTGGGAGGTCGAGCCGCACGATTTCGAGCGCGTGATCGACGTTAATATTAAAGGGGTGTATTACTGCATCCGTCACTTTGTTCCCGCCATGATTCAACGGGGGCAAGGGGTGATTGTGAACATCAGCAGTGGCTGGGGACGCGCCCCGTCGCCGGAAGTCGCCCCGTATTGCGCGTCGAAATACGCCGTCGAGGGCCTGACGCTCGCCTTGGCCGATGAGCTCCCCTACGGCATGGCGGCGATTCCGCTTAATCCAGGCGTCGTCAATACCGACATGCTGCAAAGCTGCTGGGGCGATTCGGCCGCTGCGTATCCCGATTCAAAAGACTGGGCCTCGCGCGCGGTTCCCTTGCTCCTGTCGCTCGGCCCCGACCATAACGGCCAATCGCTGACCGTGCCGAGCTAACTTCGCCATGCATCCCGCCACCGTGACCGACGAAGAACTAGACCGCGCCTGCGCCGTCGAGCGCACGCGCCGCGGCGGTCCCGGCGGGCAGCATCGCAACAAGGTCGAAACGGCGGTCGTCCTCACGCATCGCTCCACCGGCGTGCAGGCCGAAGCGAGCGAACGGCGGAGCCAAGCGCAGAACCATGACGTCGCGCGGACGCGGCTCCGCATCAACCTGGCGCTCGAAGTGCGCTCCGAGCGAACGGCGGAGGATGAACTCTCCGCGCGTTGGCGTGCGCGCGTGCGCGGCGGACGCATCGCCATCAATCCCGAGCATGACGACTTTGGCCCGCTGCTCGCCGAAGCGCTGGACATCCTCGCAGCCCACGATTGGGAGGCCGCGAGCGCCGCGGAAGCGCTCCAACTGACGACGACGCAACTCGTGAAGTTCTTGAAGCTCGAACCCCGCGCTTTTGCGCAACTCAACGCTGCCCGTCGCGGCTTGGGCCAGCGGCCCCTACAATAGCTCCACACTTTTATGTCCGACGAAGACCGACAAAAATGGGAAGCCCGCTATGCCGACGCCGCGGACGCGCCGAGCACCCCTTCCGCCCATCTCGCGCGGCTCAGCGGGCTGGGTCTTGCTGGGCGAGCGCTCGACATCGCTGGCGGCGCGGGGCGGAATGCGATCTGGCTCGCGCAGCAAGGACTCGAGACCACGCTCGTCGATATATCCGCGCGGGCCTTGGCGATCGCGCGCGAGCGCGCGGTGACTGCCGGCGTTACGCTGCACACGGTATGTCGCGATCTCGACACAGAGCCGCTACCGGACGGGCCGTGGGATGTCATCCTTTCGTTTCACTTTTTGGAGCGCTCCCTCTGGCCGGCGATGCGGGCCGCACTTGCGCCTGGTGGTTGGCTGCTGTTCGTCCAGCCGACGGTTTGCAACCTCCGGCGTCATCCTCGGCCGCCGCAAGGATTTCTTCTCGCGGAACACGAAGGCCGCGCCGTGGCGGAAGGACTCGAAATCGTGGAGTATCAGGAAGACTGGTCGGCCGAGGGTCGGCATGAAGCGATTGTGCTCGCTCGCAAATCGCCGTCAACATTCGCATAGCATCGAACCACTTATATGAAGCTCATCAAAGTCGCCGCCGGGGTGCTCAACCAAACGCCGCTGGCATGGGACAGCAACAAGGCCCACATCGTCGCGGCCCTCGAGGCGGCGCGCGCGGCCGGCGTCTCGATCCTGTGCTTGCCTGAATTGTGCATCACCGGCTACGGCTGCGAGGATGTGTTCCATGCGCTCGGAGTGCAGCACACCGCGCTCGCTGTGCTGGAGGAAATCCTGCCGCATACGCAAGGCCTCGTCGTTTCACTCGGGCTGCCGCTAATGTTTGGCGGCGGACTCTTCAACACCGCTTGCCTGGCCGTGGATGGGCAAGTCGCCGGCTTTGTTGGCAAGCAGAACCTGGCAGGCGAAGGCATTCACTACGAACCGCGGTGGTTCAAGCCGTGGCCGAACGACGTCCGCGTGGAGTACACGTTCCGCGGAAGGAAAGTGCCGTTGGGGGACGCGATGTTCGATGTCGGCGGCGTCCGCATCGGCTTTGAAATTTGCGAGGACGCCTGGGTGGCCCGCCGCCCCGGTGGCGAACTCGCACTGCACGGGGCCGATCTCATTCTCAACCCCAGCGCTAGCCACTTTGCGTTCGGCAAACACGAGGTGCGCAAGCGGTTTGTGCTGGAAGGCTCGCGGGCGTTCAATGTGAGTTATGTCTACGCTAATCTGCTCGGCAACGAAGCGGGCCGCGCCATTTACGATGGCGACGCGATGATCGCCAGCGCTGGGAAGCTCGTGGCCAATGGGCCGCGGTTTTCGTTTGCCGATTATCATCTTACGACCGCCGTGCTGGATATCGACGCCACGCGCACGTCGCGGGCTCGCGCCGGCAGCTTTAAGCCTGAATTGACCGGCCAGGACTCCGCTGCGGTCAGCGTCCCTTACGTTTACCCCGCGGCCACTTCGCAGCAGCCGGCGATGGTGCAGCCGGCGTGGGAGAATAGCCCGCACCTCAAGGAAGAGGAGTTCGCGCGCTCGGTCGCCTTGGCGTTGTTTGACTACCTGCGCAAAAGCCGGAGCGGCGGGTTCATTGTCTCGCTGAGCGGCGGCGCGGATTCCTCGGCCGTCGCGCTGTTGTGCGCGCTATTGGTGAAACTCGGTTGCGACGACATCGGCCGCGAGAAGTTTCTCGCCAAGCTCGCTTACTTGCCACAGCTCGCGCAAGCCACCACGGAACAGGCAATCGTTCATGCGCTGCTCACCACGGCTTATCAGTCCACGCGCAATAGCGGCCCGGTCACGCGGCACGCCGCCCGCACCCTGGCGGAAGCGCTTGGGGCGGATCATCTGGAACTCGATCTCGACGCGATCGTGGAACAATACCAAGAGATCGTTTCCACGGCGATCGGCCGCCCTTTGGCGTGGGAGCGCGACGACATCGCGTTGCAAAATATTCAAGCTCGCGTTCGTTCGCCCAGCGTGTGGATGCTCGCGAATCTGCGCGGGGCATTGCTGCTATCGACCAGTAATCGCTCAGAAGCGGCCGTCGGTTACGCCACGATGGATGGCGATACGTCCGGCGGACTATGCCCTATTGCCGGCATTGATAAAGCCTTCTTGCGGCATTGGCTGCGCTGGATGGAAACCACAGGCCTCTTGGGGATTGGCCCGATCGCGGCGCTCGCCCCGGTGAACGCGCAACAGCCAACGGCCGAACTTCGCCCCGCGAGCGCGCAGCAGACCGACGAAACCGACCTCATGCCGTACGACTTGCTCGACGCCATCGAACGCCTGGCGATTCGCGACAAGCTCGTGCCGCTGGAAGTTTTGCAAAGCGTCGCGCCCCGTTTTCCGCAATATAGCCGCGAACAACTCGTAACCTGGGTCGAACGTTTCTTCCGCCTTTGGTCGCGCAACCAGTGGAAGCGCGAGCGCTACGCCCCGTCGTTTCATCTGGACGACGAAAACCTCGACCCCAAAACCTGGTGCCGTTTTCCGATCCTCTCCGGCGGCTACGAACGTGAACTCGCCGAAATGCGGGCCTGGGCCAGCAAATAGCAGGCAGACGCCTGTGTGTCGTGTGCCGGGCCCCCTAGAAACTTAAAACTCCCGGCGCGGACCAGCCGAGTCAGGCCGTGGCGTGGGGAGCGACTCGGGGCGAATCTGGGGATCGACCTTCTTGGGCTTCGATGTCTTGCCGAAGTCGCCGAAAATATTGGGCAGATTGAACGTCGGCAGTTCCAGTTTCGCTTCCGTCGGTTTGCGTTGCATGTCTAGCTGCGCTCGCAGCCTGAGTTGGTTATCGAGTTGGGTAAAATCGGCATCCAAACCGCGGAACCATTGCAGCAGCGCCGCTTGATATTCGCCTGCTTCGCCAATGGCGTCTTGACGCCACGCCGTCGATTCCCAGAACGTCACTCCGTCGCCATACACGACCGGCTGATACTCGCCGCCAAGCTGGCACACCAACTTCGCGTCCAGGAGCGTTTCGACCAGCGACTTTGCTTGAGGCGGGGAGACTTTCAACTGCTGCACCACATGTTGCAACAGCGCCGCGTTGGCCACCGAGGTTTGCCGCGCCCGCTCGTGATAAAAGGCCTTCACCCAGGCAGACGTTTTGGCCGCGGCCAAATCGCCTACGTGCAAGCGGACTTGCGCGGGGTTGTCGGTATCTTCCACCTCGAGTTGCTCCGAGACCTGGCCGAGGATGAGCGGATCGAAGCCGAGCACCGACCACGGCCCGACCGTCCGCCGCCACATTCCAAACGGAAGTTGCGAAAAGCCGAACCGATCCGGCGGGCCGATGAGCGCTAGCGGCAAGCGATCGAGCGTCCCCGGACGCGGCCAGGCGCCCAAATAACCAGGCGACGCACGCAAAATTTGCAACATGGCGATCAGCCCTTGCGCTTGTAAGTTCGCCAGCGGGACGTGATCCTGCACGCCGAGAAACATGTGATGCGGCGGCACGCCGGGGTTCAGCAGGCCCCCTTGAACCACCGCTTGCAAATGCACAATGTCGCCCGGAACCGGCAACACGCGCTGCTTCGCAGGCGGGCCGAGGATCGAAGTGATCCACCCATACTTCTCACCGTCAAACGGCGACGCGTAGGCATCCACCGTGACCCGCTCCAAGCCTTCGTCATTCAGCTTGAACCGCCGCAGCCCAATCATGAGCGGATCCATGTTCGTCCACTGGGTGCGGAGATATTCGGCCAGTTGCGCATAGCGGGCCGCTTCGCCGCGTGTCACCCCTTGGAGTTCAACATCCGGGATCGGCGTGAACGAACCGCGCGCGCCGCGCTTGGAATCAACAATGCGCTTGGCATCGACGATTGGCCCGCTGCCATCGGCGCGGCGACCGAATCCGCGCGGCAGAAATCCGCCTGCGATCAGTTCTTCCAACGAACCCGCAGGCTTGTTCTCGCCTTGCGCGGCCAGGCGGGCGAGTTGGATCAGCTCGATGTCCGTGACAGCTTGCAGCCGCCGCGCGAGTTCAATCTGATACTGCGGACCGACGAGATTCTGAAATAGCGCTGAGGAAAAATAGACGAAGATCGTGTCATTGCGCTCCGTCGGCATCAACGAGCGGGCGTGCTGAAACTCTTCCGTCGTGCCGAGCGCGCCCCGTCCCGCGCCGGCCGCATAGAAGCGTTCCACGATTTTATGGGAAGTCGTAATAAGATGGAAATCGCCATCAATCGCATAAAACGATCGCAGGCGATTGTCCGGCGTCGAGAGATAAGAAACGTCATGCCCCGCGATGCGGATGGTTTCTTCGGTGGCGCCCCGTTCGGCCTCGCGCTTCAAAATGCCTGCGCGTGTTTTGGCGAAATCGTTATTGAGCACTTGCGTATTGCGGGCCTGAAAGAGCATGCCGATGGCCGCTCCTTCATGGGTGTAAATGTCTTGCCCCAGCATGGCCACATCGGCGATGACGGTGTCGCCGAACAACTCCGCGAGCTTGTTCTTCTCCAGGCAAAGCTGCGTTTGCACCCGCTCGCCCAAGCCCAAGTCCTGTCCGCGCAGCGTGGCCATGTTTGCCAGGTCGCCGCCATATTCCTCGGTCAGATTATCGAGCCAGAGGTAATTCGAAAACTTGCCAAACCGCACGTAAAAGCATTCCATGGGAACATGCAGGGCGATCGGTTCGATGATTACGCCCGCAGGCGGATCGTGCGGAGCGAAACTCCCCCAATCGATGCCGGCAGGCAGGGGTTGATCGGCGGCTTCGACTTCCGGTTTTGGCGAGAGCAAAGTTTCGCGCATCGTCTCGGCGCGCAGTTTCTCGATCCCCATGAGCAGATCCAGCGTCTTCCGCGGCAGACTGACAGGGGCCCGTTCCTGATTCAGCGGCAACTGCAAGCGTTGCGCGAGCATCGTGGTGAGGTAGGCGTCAATCAACGGCGGCACTTCGCCTGCGGAAGCGCGTGCTTCGGCCGCCCGCTGATACTCGCGCCACCATTGCGTGAGCAGGCGTTCGTGGTTTCGCCCCCGCACCGCGCGCGGCGTGGCGACTACTGTGTTCGCGGCAGGCGTATAGAAGGTGAGTCGGAGCGGTTCGCTGCCTGTGAAGAGAAAATACGCGGTGACTTGTCCCGGCAACGCGTTGTCGCCGCCGGCCCCAAAAATCTCGCCGACGATTTGACGGAACTTCCCCACGCTGATCGCCGGATAAAGCACCCGCCCATCGGCTTCGGTGAGCAGCATTCGCGGCAGTGCCTCGATGGTGTTCGCGTCCGCGGCCGCGAGCGGGACGATGATTCTTCCCACCCCAAAGGGAACGCCGGGCACCGCTTCCACCGTGATTCTCGCCTGGGCGGGCGACGCCAACAGGGCGAGCACCAGCAGCGCACTTGGAACAGACATCGCGCGAATCATCCTTGCCTCCTTACGTAATTACCGTCAATTCGTCGTTCATGATTCGCTGGTCCTTCTAGCGGGTCAAGGGGAGCGCCGGCGTTACAGTTCGCGCGAGAAGAAGTATTCCCGGTACGGCACGTGGCCGTCGCGCATGTCCCGGACCTCGCCGGTGCGCGTGAATCCTTGACGTTCAAAGAAGCGATGCGCCCGCGAAAAGCGGGTGTCGGACCAGAATTCCACACGTGAAAACCCGCGCTCCATCGCAGCTTCAATCGCCCAGTTCATGAGCTGCTTGCCCCACCTTTGTCCACGTAGCGAATTGTCCAAATATAAGCGCCGAAAGGTGCAGACCGCAGGCGGGCGAAGCGGCAAGATAGCGTGTGTGCCCAGGATGCGCAGTTCGTCCGTGAGAACGACAAACTCCCCGCCGCGCGCCGCATACGACTCGTGGGCGGTGAGCAAATCACTATCCGCCCCCTCCAAACAAAGGAGTTCGCCGTACTCTCGATAGACAGCGTCAATGAGCGCAACGACGCCGACCACGTCAGCGCTGGTCGCGCGGCGGATGCAGAGTTCAGTGAAATCGAACATCTCGACGCCCCTTGGTCCGGATTATTCACGACTTCGCACCCGTGCTCAAGCACGGGCCTAAGACCGCGCTGCGAGGAGAAGGAGTGTGAACGCCCCTGGGGAATCGCGGTCGCGGGGATTGCGCGCAGCGACTAATAATTGCCGTCATTGGTGGGGGGCGATAGCGTGCGCAGTCAAAAACGTCGGTAATCAGGGCCGTTCACGGTCCTTTCCCGCCGTCAGGCGGGTATTAGGCCCGTGCTTTAGCACGGGTAATACAGTTCCATCTCACTCCCCATGCGGACGGGGATGGGGTCTATTAATGTGAACATCAGGAATGGATTCATCGCTGACCCTTAAGTTTTGACAACACAGTCACGCAACAACCTGTCGTACATGCACAAAAGTATACACTCCCGACCGCATGTTGTCAAGACGTTCTTACTACTTTAGTTCGAAGTATTAATCATCTCTGACGCGCGCCACGCGGCAAATCCGCATCCTCCTCACCCCAAACTCCACCCCTTTGAGGACGATTATTAGCCCCTTGCGCGCAACCACCCGCACCGCACGCTCGACGGCTCAAGCCGCGCAGCGAGAAGGAGCGTGAACGCCCCTGAAATGCAAAACAACTGTGGGCGATTCGCACCCGTGCTCAAGCACGGGACTAATACCCGCCTGACGGCGGGAAAGGACCGTGAACGGCCCTGATTACCGACGTTTTTGACTGCGCACGCTATCGCCCCCCACCAATGACGGCAATTAT
>CAUJKE010000357.1 GCA_963205385.1 Planctomycetota bacterium
TTCGATTCCATCGAAATCGTGCGTCGTCCCGGCCAGAAATGGTTCCACCACGGCGACCTGGTCTTCAAACTCGGACAGAACGAAACCTTTCGCCTGGAAGCTGTCTTGCGTCCCCAGGCGTTTCGCGAAGTATTGCTGAAGGCCAATAAATCGCACGTGAGCGTGAAACAGGCGCTGGTGCGTCAAGGTTTGGCGGTCTAAGCGTAGATTTCGCCGCTTGCGAGATCGTTCAGGATCATCCGCACCGCAAGCTGCGCCATGCTCGTCGGGAGCGAAGGAGTATCCGTCCGCTCGCTGATGGCTTGGGTCGTGCTCAGCGGCAAATGAATGAAGCAAGACCGCGTCTTGAGCCCCATCTCTTGCGCGAAAAAATGGGACAGATACAGCGTCGCGTTGCAGAGGTACGTCCCCGCATAATAGGAGACTTCCGCCGGCACGCCTGCCCGCCGAATCATGCCGGCCCAGCGGGCGAGCGGCAGCGAACTTTGATAGGCGGCCGGCCCATCGGCGACCAGGGGATGAAATTCGTCCGGCCGCTGACGACCGCTGCCGCCGATGTTGAGTCCGAAGGCCTCCAGGCGGATTTGCGAAGAGCCTGGTGCTTGTCCCAAATGCAAGGCGTAGTCGTAATTGGCGGTCAGGTCTTCCTGCAGCTTGGTCTTGGCGGCGCGAAAGTCGACCGGATAAAGCCGCGTGGTCACCTTCGGTTCCGAAGGCAACTCGCTGGTCAACTCGACGACCGTCAACCAACTGGCATTGGCTTGCCAGCGATCGTACGGCTCAAAGGCCGTCATCAGGACGGTAGTCATCGGTGAAAGCCCCCCGGACCAAGTGACCACGCAAATACGTGCCGATAATTTACGGGGGCGGCAGGGGCAAGGCAATCATGTTGGGAGGATTGGTATTTAGAAATGACTATTCAAACTTCGCTCGACCTCGCGCGCCCGGGGGTCGAAGCCCGTGTAGCCGCTTCGCCCGGTCATGGCGTCGAACGTGTCCTTTGTTTCGGGATTCGCCAGTGGATTCCAAATCCAGCGGCTCGCCTTGCCGGCGCAGCCAGACAAGGGGACTAGCGCCAGCGACATCAAGCAGACGGACAACGAGCGACGAATCAATTTCGAGATCATCTTCAAGGCTCCCAAGATAAGCGGCGGAACGTTCGCAGAAGCGGGAAGCCTTGTCGAGAGCAATTGCGTAGATATTCAAGAGAGACACCCACCTTGAGGTGGGTGCCATGAGTCGTGCGAATGAGCTTCAACGGCTGTAAACCTGAACGAAACCGACCTTGGCGCTGAACGTTTGAACGGTTTCAGCGGGCGGCTCCTCGGCAACAGCGGTTGGATGATCCGGTGGGAATTATTTCTTCGCAGGAATCGCAAAATCGCCGCGCATGTCGCGCCAGATGGAGTGGATATGATTGGCGGGATTACCGGCCGCATCAGGCTGGACGTTGACAAACTCGATGAGCAGCGTCGGCCCCTGAATGCGATAATAATGTCCGACGCCGGGCTTTTCGGCGCCCGCCCAGCAGAAGTAGAGTTCGTCCCAGCCGGCCGTTTCGAGCTCGTCGCGTCTGGCTGCGGCGACTTCCTCGGGATGGTTGAGCAAGTAGACTTCGACGAGTTGCTTCAACAGTTTCTTCTGCTCGTTATTCAGATCTTTGGCGGCGATCCCCTCGGGGGCGGTCTGCGGCGGTTGGGCTTCTCCGGCGGCGCGAACTTCCTGGGGCGACTGGGCGGCGATGATCGCAACCTTCTTTTGGTCGGCCGAGAGCGAGTGCACTAGTTCAAATGCCAACACCTCTTCCTTCGCTAAGACGCGCGTTCCTTTGGCGAGTTGATCTGGAACGTCGTTCATTACAATCGCGGGGTTCGTGCAGAACACCGCGGGGGTCGAGGAAATCACACGGTTTTTTTCAACCACAAAATTCAATGACAAATGATGCCCTTCTACGCTCAACCCCCATTTGCCTTCCGCCGAAGGCTTGCCGAAGACGGTGAAGTAGTAGCGTTCCGAATCACGCAGCGGTCCGCCTTGCTTTCCTTGTGCGAGTGCCTTGAGGAGCGACTCGAGCGCCATGATCTTGGTCGCCTTGCCGTAGCCGATCTCGCTGAGCGACGTCTTGAGCAACCGATGCGCCGACGCGCGTTGCTCGGGGTTCATATCGCGAATCTGCAGGCCTTTGCGCTTGTCTTTGGGAATGAAGTGCCAGTCGAGTCGTTGCGGTGCGCCGAACTCCATCACCGCCGTGGCGCGTTGCTCAGGCGTGAGCCCGGCCAGAAACTTCTCCGCCGCGGTCGACATCTCGATCGCTGGCGACGCTTCCCGAAAAGCCTTCCACCCGCCAATCAAGAGCGTGGTGGCAACAAACATGAGAACCAAAGCGCGGCGGGACATCGTAAGCTCCATCAGGCGGGGGCGAGTTCGTTGTGGACGTCCTTGTATAACCTACGGCGGGGCCAATTTCCAGCGTTTGCGATCCAGGCACGGCAATTAATGCACATGGTCGTGGCGATGGGGGTCGAGATCGTGATGTTGCTGATCGAGGTGCAGGTGCAACTGCGGCCGGGTCGTAAGCAAGCGACTGACGCCGGCGTCGGTAATGCGGGCGCCATCCAGATAGAGCGATTCCAGGCTGGTCATCCCGGCCAAATGTTCGAGCCCCGCATCCGTTAGCGGAACGTCGATCAGATGCAGAAATCGCAGCTTCTTGAGGCGGCCAATTTGTGCAAGGCCGGCGTCGGTGAGCTGCGGGCTCCCCAGCCGCAGTTGCACCAGTTGCGGGCGAAGCGCGAGCGCCGCCAGGCCATTGTCCGTGACGGTCGTGTGAGGCAAATTGAGATAACGCACGGTCGGAATGCGACAGATCGCGGTAAACAATTCGTCGTCCACGGCTTCGCCTCGCAGCGTGAGCCGCCGAAAATTATGCAGCGCAGCCAGATGTTGGATGCCGGATGCGGTCACGCGACTCTCACCAAGTTCAAGCGCCTGAAGCATGGTCAGCGTGCGCACGTCGCGCAGTTGCTCATCGCCAATCGCTTCGTGAGCCACGACGATCGCCTCACGCCGCCCAGCCTCCACTTCCGCCACTTGCTCCCGCCATGTTCGTTCGATCGGCGGCGGCGCGACGTCGTGCGGTAAGACGACAACCGGCGGCGCATCCAGCAATAGCGCCGTGGCGAGCAGAAGCAACAGCGGCGTGGCGGCGACAAATGTTTTCATGGAGGATCGCAAGGCTGAATGAACGTCGCGGCCGTGTTGCGCCATGCGCTCACGCCAAAATATCGCGCACGATTTTGCCGTGGACGTCGGTCAGGCGGAACGCGCGGCCTTGATAGGTGTACGTGAGCCGTTCGTGATCGAGCCCGAGTAAATGCAGCAGTGTCGCCTGTAGGTCATGCACATGCACGCCTTTATCGGCCACGTGAAATCCCAAGTCGTCGGTGGCGCCGTAGGTCAGTCCGGGTTTGATGCCGCCGCCGGCGAGCCACATGGTGAACGCTTGAGGGTGGTGGTCGCGTCCCAAACTGCGGCCGAGCGCGGCGTTGGATTCGACCATCGGCGTGCGGCCAAACTCTCCTCCCCACACGACGAGCGTCTCATCGAGCAAACCCCGTTGCTTCAAATCAGCGATGAGCGCTGCGGCCCCTTGGTCGGTCGCGCCGCAATTGTTCCGATGATTGCCGGCCACATCGCTATGGGCATCCCACCCTTCGTGATAGATATTGATAAACCGCACGCCCCGCTCGACCATTCGCCGCGCGAGCAAGCACGCCCGTGCAAACGATGGCTTGTCGGGATCACAGCCGTAGAGCTGCAGCGTCTGTGGCGTTTCGCTCTTGAGGTTCATCAGTTCCGGCGCGGACGATTGCAGCCGATAGGCCATTTCGTACGACGCGATTCGCGTGGCGATTTCGGGATCGCCGATTCGATCCTGATGATGCTGATTGAGCGCCCCTGCCAGGTCGAGCGATTCACGTTGCAGGCGGGCATCGATGCCGGCGGGGTTCGAGACGCTGAGGATCGGATCTCCCTGATTGCGAAAGCGAACGCCGGAGTACAGCGTAGGCAAGAAACCGCTGGACCAATTCGCCGCCCCGCCACTGATCCCCGCGCCGGTGGACATGACGACGAACGCTGGCAAATCGGTTGCTTCAGCCCCCAGGCCATACGTGACCCACGACCCAATGCTCGGTCGCCCCGGCTGCGCGAAGCCGGTGTTGAGGAACAGTTGGGCCGGAGCGTGGTTGAACTGATCGGTGTGCATCGACTTCACAAGGCAGATGTCGTCGGCGACTTTCGCCAAATGCGGCATGACTTCCGAAATCTCCGCGCCGCTCTGGCCATGTTGAGCGAACTTGAAACGCGGCCCCAGTACATTCGCATCCGCGCGAATGAACGCGTACCGCTGTCCGCCAATCACTTCCGGTGGAAGCGGCTTTCCTTCGAGTCGTGTGAGCTCCGGCTTGTGATCGAACAGGTCGAGCTGGCTCGGCGCGCCGGCCATGAACAGGTGAATCACCGCCTTGGCGCGGGGGGCGTAGTGCGGCTTGCGCGGCGCGAGCGGATTCATACTCTCCGCGGTCCGCACCTGGCCTGCGAGCGCTCCGGTCAACAGCGACGCGAGCGCGATCTTGCCGACGCCTAGCCCGCAATCGGCAAAGAAGTGGCGGCGCGTGATTTCATGCAGAGGATGCATCCCAGTTATTCCTTGGTAATCGTTTGATCGAGGTTGAGGAGCACGCGGGCCACAAGTGTCCAGGCGGCGCGCTCAGGCGCGTCGCCGCCGGGGCCGGCGATGGTCGCCGCATCGAGTTCGTTCGCGGTGATTCGCTGCCGCTGCGCATGGAGATAGTTGCGGAGCAGTTCGAGTTCATGTTCGTCCGGCGGTTGCACGAGCACCTGCTCAACAAGCGCCGCGAGTTTTTCATCATCGCTTGCCGCTTGCGCCGCAAACTCTCGCCCCAGCGCTTGGGCCGCTTCGACGAAGACCGCATCATTGAGCAACACGAGCGCCTGCAACGGCGTGTTAGAAATATCGCGCCGCGGAATGCACGCTTCGCCGCTGGAGCCATCGAACGTGATGTTCATCGCAAAGGGAGCGGTCCGCTTGGTGAAGGTATACAATCCCCGCCGATAACGATCCTCGCCCGGACTCACATTCCACGCGAGCGCGCCATAGGCCCCTTCCGTCGAGACACCAGGGGGCTGGGGCGGAAACACACTTGGCCCGCCGAGCTTGTGCGACAGCAGGCCGCTGACAGCGAGCGCGCTATCACGAATCTGCTCCGCGTCCAATCGCACCCGTGGACCGCGCGCGAGCAGGCGATTGTCAGGATCGCGGGCGTATAACTCCGGCCCCGCCGCGGAAGATTGGCGATAGGTGCTGCTGGTGACAATCAGCCGGTGCAGATGCTTCAGCGACCAGCCTTGCTCCATAAACTCAACGGCCAGCCAATCGAGCAATGCGGGATGCGATGGCGATTCGCCTTGGAAACCAAAGTCTTCCGTGGTGCGCACCAGGCCACGGCCGAAGATCGCTCCCCAATGCCGATTCACCACCACGCGAGCTGTGAGCGGGTTCTCGCGGGCGACCAACCAGCGGGCGAACGTCAAGCGATTTCGGGGCGCGCCGGGGGGGAGCGGCGGGAGCGCGGCGAGAACCGCCGGCTCGACCTTTTCCTTGGGCTGCAGAAACTCGCCTCGATGCTGACGGAACGTCGCACGCGGATTATTGCTCGGCCGTTCGCTAAGCACGAGCGTCGTCGGATAGGCCGGCAGTTGCTGGCGAAGCTTGTCGATCTCGGCGCGGGCGGCCGCTAGTTCAGGCGCGATATGGAGGTAATGTTGCAAAAGTCGCGCGGTCTGTGGCTGCGTTCGCCGCGCCGCGTCGATGGCCAGAATCGCCTCGACATCGGTCGGCAGGGAAGTGTTTTCCGCAGCGCGGGGATCGTCCGTCGCCCACACCCGAAAGCGGCCGAGTCCCGCAGCGTAGTAGCGTTCGAACAGCAGCGATAGTTCCAGCGTCTGCGCCGCGGTGAGCGGTTCCGCGAGCATAAACACCGCGACGTTCGCGTGGCCTTGCTGGCCGTTAATCGACCAACCTGTCTGCGGATTGCCGTCGATGGCCGCCGCCGCGGTATTGCCACCAGCGGCAAACGAATGCACCGCCTGGCTGAACTTGCGCGGCTCGCCGCCGGCGGAGAGCGCGACTTCACTCAGAAAGAAATCGCCGCGCGGTCCTTCGTAATAAATGCGTCCCGGCCCGTGCTCAGGAAGGCGTTCGTCCGGCAGCGCTTCGATGCGAATCGCCGCGATCTTCGGTAAGTCCACGTCGAAGGTCAGTTCATACAAATCGCGCTTCGTCTGGTCGCCGCTGGAGAGGACGGAGCCATCTTCGAGGATCGTCAGCAAGGGGGTGTCGGCGTGTGCTTTCGTCGGCGTGAGTGGAGTCCAGCGGACAGCGCGCGGCTCGTTTTCCAATCGCCAGGCTGCGAACTTCGCTGTGAGCAATTCTTGTCGCTGCACATTGGCCGGCTTTTCGTCGGCGGTTTTCGCTTCCGCCAATTGGATCCGCAGTTTGCCGAGCGTGTGATGGGAGCCATATTTCTGACGGAGCGTCAGCGTCCACCGCGTCTGGGGCGTACTCGCAACCGGTGCGGCAAACGTAAACGTCGCCTTGCGATTTTGATTCCACTTGCCAGGGCCATGAATGGCCCAGCCGGTCCGGTCGTTGCCATCCAAGGCGTCCGCGGCGGGAAAGCCTTGCTGCTCGAAGTCGGCGCTCGCGGCGGCGAGTTTGACCTCTTGCGGCGGCGCGTCGTTAGTCGCCGTGGTGAGCTGCAGTTCCGTCAACACGAAATTGCCATGCGGCGTCCGTCCCGGCCCCGTGCTGGGAAGCGCCTCATCGGTTAACGCTTCGATCTGCAAGGCGGTGATGTTCTTCCCGCTCGACGTGAACTCCAAGGTGTAAGTGTCTGATTCCGGACTCTCGCCGCTGGCCAGCACCACTCGTCGTTCATCGCGGAGTTCCAATGTCGCACCGCCGGCCGAGGTCGCTTTGTCGATCGCGACCGGCTGAAACGCGAGCGACTGCTGGATGGCGAACCGCTCCGGCAGGTGCGCTTCGAGTTCATGAATCCGTGCTTCCAGCGCAGCGCGGCGTTCGGCGATTTCCGGCCGCGCCACGTCCATCTCTGGTTCGTCGGCGTTATTGAGAAACGCCAGCATTGCATAGTATTCGCGGTGCGGAATCGGATCGTACTTGTGCGTGTGGCACTGCGCACAGGCCATCGTCAGGCCCAACCAGGTCGTCGCCGTGGTGTTGATGCGATCGACGGTCGCGTAGTAACGAAACTCGAGCGGGTCGATGCCTCCTTCCTCGTTAAGCATCGTGTTGCGATGAAATCCGGTCGCGATCCGCTGCGCCGCAGTGGCGTGCGGAAGCATGTCGCCGGCGAGTTGCTCGACGGTGAATTGATCAAATGGCATCCCGCGATTGATGGCGTCGATCACCCAATCGCGATACGGCCAGATCGAGCGGACACGATCTTTCTCATAACCGTTGGTATCGGCATAGCGGGCCAAATCGAGCCACTTCCGCGCCCACCGCTCGCCATAGGCCGGTGAAGCGAGCAACCGATCGACGAGCCGTTCATAGGCATCCGGCGCGGAATCATTGACGAACGCCTCAACCGCTTCCGGCGTAGGCGGCAGGCCGATGAGATCGAGATACACGCGCCGCGCCAGGGTACGGCGATCGGCTTCTTCCGCAGGCTGCAAACCTTCCTGTTCCAATTGCGCAAGCACAAAGTAGTCGATGCCCGTGCGCGGCCAGGACGCAGCCTGCACCGGCGGCAGTTCGTGGCGCTGCGGCGGCACGAACGACCAATGCGGGTGGTATTCCGCCCCTTCGGCAATCCAGCGCCGGAGCGTCTCTTTTTCTTGATCGGTGAGCGCGAGCTTGGTTTCCGGCGGCGGCATCCGCTCATCATCATCGTCCGTGAGAATCCGGCGTACCAACTCGCTTTTGGCCGGCTTGCGGGGCACGATCGCTCGCTCGCCAGACTCCGCTTCGCCGAGCGCCGCGTCGCGCTCGTCCAGGCGCAGGCTCGCCTCGCGCGTGTTTTCGTCGGGTCCGTGGCACTTAAAACAGTACTTGGTCAGAAGGGGTCGAACTTCGCGTTGGAAATCGACCTTATCGCCAGCGACCGCCGTAGAGCTAAGCAGCGCAGCGGCGACGAGCGCCAGACCAACCGGCGAATGTAAGCGATTGTGAGGCATGGCTTTCCGGATTGATTGCGGCTCAAATCTGTGTATGTTGATAGAATACCTCCCGGTGGGAATTTTCATTCTCCCTGATGATCCCGCTATTTGCAATTCAGGCCGTCTTGCGTTGGCGGAATTCTCGCTTTTCAAACACTCCTATTGAGGTGGCTCGTGGTGCGGCGCGCAATATTCGGTAGAAGCCTGCTGGCGGCGTTTGCCGTCGCGCTGGCGGCAACTTCGTACTGCGGTGCGGAGGAGCCCACGATCGACTTCAATCGGGAAATCAAGCCGATCCTGGCGAGCAAGTGTTTCGCGTGCCATGGCCCTGATGCAGAAACCCGCAAAGCGGAACTGCGGCTGGATACGTTCGAGGGAGCGATTGCGGAAACCGAAAGCGGCGGCTTCGCGATCGTTCCCGGCCATCCGGAACGAGGCGACTTGCTCGACCGCGTGACGATGGACGACGCGGATCTACGCATGCCCCCCGCGGAGACCGGCAAACGCGTCACGCCTGCGGAAGCGGCGCTCTTGAAACAGTGGATTGCCGAGGGGGCGGAATACAAGCCCCATTGGGCCTTTGTCGCGCCGACGTATCACACGCCGCCGGACGTCCAACATGCGGACGCCGCGCGCAATCTTATCGATCGCTTCATCATCGCTCGTTTGGAGCGGGAAGGCCTGGCGCCGAGCGTGGAAGCGGAGCGTTACGCGCTGGTGCGGCGCGTGTATCTCGATCTGACAGGCTTGCCGCCTACGATTGACCAGGCCGAGGCGTTTGCCAGCGATCCTGCGCCGGATGCTTACGAACAACTGGTTGACCGGCTGCTCGCCGCGCCTCAATACGGCGAGCGGTGGGCGCAAGTCTGGCTCGACATGGCCCGCTACGCCGACTCGGCTGGCTACGCGCAAGATCCGCCGCGCACCATTTGGCGTTATCGCGATTGGGTCATCAACGCGTTGAACAAAGGTGAATCGTTCGATCAGTTTTCCATCGAGCAGATCGCTGGCGACATGCTCCCTGAGCCGAACGAAGAGCAACTCATCGCGACCGCCTTTCACCGCAACACGATGACCAACAGCGAAGGGGGAACCGACGACGAGGAGTTCCGCAATGCGGCGATCGTTGATCGCGTCAACACCACGATGCAGGTCTGGATGGGGATGACGATGGGCTGCGCGCAGTGCCACACGCACAAATACGACCCGATCACGCAAACGGAATACTTCCGCTTCTTTGCCATCTTGAACCAAACCGAAGACGCCGACCGCGGCGATGAATCGCCGTTGCTGCGCACGTTGACGGCGGAGCAAATGGCGTCGCGGGCAGCGATTGAACAGCAAATCGCGTCACTCGAGCAGGCGATGGCGGAAAAGACCGTCGCCCAGTCGCCGGCGCCGCAGCAGCAGCGTCAAGGCGATCTCAAGACACGGTTCGTGCGGGTTGAACTCCCCGGCAGCGGTGTGTTCTTGCATCTCGCGGAGGTCCAGGTTTTCGTCGGCGATAAGAATGTCGCGCCGCTAGGAAAAGCGTCGCAAAGCAGCACCGACTACGGCGGCGACGCGCAGCGCGCCATCGATGGCAATACCAACGGCGAGTACTTCGCGGAGAACAGCGTCAGCCATACCGCAGCCAGCGATAACCCCTGGTGGGAAGTGGACCTGGGGAGCGAACAGGCCGTCCGCGAAATCATCATCTTCAATCGCACCGATGGAGGAACCACGGAGCGTTTGAAAGACGCTCGCGTCGTCGCGCTCAGTGCGGAGAAAGAGCCGGTATGGGTCGCGCCGCTGGGGCCGCCGCCAAGTCCCAGCGTGAAACTTGCCGTGCCGAAGTCACACGCAGCGCTGACCAAGATAGAACAAGCGGCACTCGCGAATTATCGCAGCGGCAGCGGCAACAGCACTTCGCCTGAAGTCGCCAGGCTGCAGGCCGATTTAGAAAAGCTCAAGAAGCAACTCGCCGGCATTCAAGGAGTCCCCACGCCGGTCATGCGCGAGCTGCCTCCTAACCGTCACCGCGAAACCCATCTGCAACATCGGGGCAGCTTTCTGGATCAAGGCGAAGTGGTGGAGCCAGGCGTCCCGGCCGCGTTTCATGATCTTCCCGCAGGCGCTGCGCCAAACCGTTTATCGCTGGCCAAGTGGCTGGTTGCGGAGGAGAATCCCCTCACGGCGCGCGTCGTCGTGAACCGTTATTGGGAACAACTGTTCGGGATGGGAATTGTCGAGACCAGCGAAGACTTTGGCAATCAAGGGGAACCGCCGACGCATCCGCAACTGCTCGACACGCTCGCGGTGGAGTTCATGCGGCACGGTTGGGATCCGAAATGGCTCGTGCGCGAAATCGTCACGTCCGCAACCTATCGGCAAACATCGCATGTTTCCGCCGACCTCGCGGCGCGCGATCCCTACAATCGCCTGCTCGCGCGAGGCCCCCGCAATCGTTTGTCGGCGGAACTGATTCGCGATCAAGCACTCGCCGCCGCAGGGCTGCTTTCCTACAAGCAAGGCGGGCCGAGTGTGCAGCCGCCCCGCCCTCGACTTGGGCTGGCGAGCGCCTTTGGCGGCTCGACCGATTGGGACACGAGTCCCGGTGAGGACAAATATCGTCGGGGATTGTACACGAGTTGGCGGCGCACGACGCCGTACCCTTCGATGACTACGTTCGACGCCACGAGTCGCGAAGTCTGCACCATTCGTCGCATCGCCACCAATACGCCGCTGCAAGCCCTGGTGACGCTGAACGATCCCGTCTATGTCGAAGCGGCGCAAGCCTTGGCGCGGCGAATGATCAGCGAGGGAGGAACATCGCCTGCGGAGCGCGCGGCGCTCGGCTTTCGATTCTGCGTGACCCGCCCGCCCAGCGTCGCGGAACAAACGCGGCTCGTGGAGCTTTATGAAACGAGTTTGGCCAGGTTTCAGCGGGACGCTGACGCAGCCAAACAAATGGCGACGGAGCCGCTTGGCCCGGCGCCGGCGGAAATGGACGTACCGGAATTGGCCGCCTGGACGGTCGTCGCCAATGTGCTACTGAATCTGGATGAAACGCTGGCCAAACGCTAGTTCACACCAACAAGAGGATGGCGAACATGCATCACGATCTTCATTTAGCGCGGGCCACGTTGCAAACGCGGCGGCATTTCCTCCAACAATGCCAGTTGGGCCTGGGAGGTCTCGCGCTCGCTTCGCTCACCGGCGCCGTGGCGAACGCTTCGCCTGACTATCTCGATAACCCGCTCGCCGTGCGCCCG
Source organism: Planctomycetota bacterium (assembly GCA_963205385.1). Classification (GTDB taxonomy): domain Bacteria; phylum Planctomycetota; class Planctomycetia; order Pirellulales; family Pirellulaceae; genus JAEZGD01. The sequence continues at coordinate 11,520 of CAUJKE010000357.1, forward strand.
CCGCATTTTGCCCCTAAGGCGAAGCGGGTGATCTATCTGCATTTGGCCGGCTCGCCGCCGCATTTGGACCTGCTCGATTACAAGCCGGAACTGGTCAAGCACAACGGCGAGCCGTGCCCCGATTCGCTGATCAAAGGGAAGCGGTTCGCGTTCACCTCCGGCGTGCCGAAACTGCTGGGAACGCCGCGGACCTTCAAGCAACATGGCCAGAGCGGAGCGTGGGTCTCGGACGCCATCCCCGGCATCGCGTCGATCGTGGACGACTTGGCGATCATCAACTCGATGTTCACCGACCAGTTCAACCACGCGCCGGCCGAAATGATGCTCTACACCGGCTCGCCGCGCATGGGGCGGCCGGCGCTCGGTTCGTGGGTCACGTACGGACTCGGCAGCGAGAATCAGAACCTCCCCGGCTTTGTCGTGCTCGTCTCCGGCGGCTCCAATCCCAGCGCCGGCAAGAGCGCTTGGGGCAGCGGATTTTTGCCATCGGTATTTCAAGGGGTGCAGTGCCGTTCGCAAGGCGATCCGGTGCTGTACCTTTCCAACCCCAAAGGCATGGACCAGGCACTGCGCCGTGACAGCCTCGACGCCCTGCACGATTTGAATCAACTCCAAGCCGATGAACTCGGCAGCCCGGAGACCGTAACGCGCATCCAGCAATATGAACTCGCGTACCGCATGCAAATCGCGGCGCCTGAGGTCATGGACCTTTCGCAAGAAAATCAGGCCACCCTCGATGCCTACGGTTGCAAGCCAGGCGACGGCAGCTTCGCCAGCAATTGCCTGCTCGCGCGGCGGTTGGTGGAACAGGGCGTGCGATACGTGCAACTTTTCGACTGGGGCTGGGATTTCCACGGCACCAACCCCGGCGAAGATATTCGCGATGGCCTCACGAAGCGCTGCCAGAAAATGGACCCGCCGGTGAGTTCGCTGATCAAAGATCTGAAGCAGCGCGGGCTACTGGACGAAACGCTTGTGATTTGGGGAGGCGAATTCGGCCGCAC
>CAUJKE010000358.1 GCA_963205385.1 Planctomycetota bacterium
TGTGTCGGCTGGACTAGGTGGACTCGATGTAACCACCACGGTCGAAGGGCGCGAGCGTTATCCGATTCAGATTCGCTTCAACCGCGAAGTGCGGGAACGGATTGACGAGCTGAATCAAGTACCCGTCGTGACCAATACGGAGGACGTGGTGCCGCTCGGGCGCCTCGCGAATGTCTCGACCACCTGGGGCCCAGGCATGATTAACAGCGAAGACTCGCGCCTGGTAGCGCACGTGATGTTCTCCCCGTCTGGCGCTACGGGTGATTTAGAAACGGTCGCAGGCGTGATGAAGTCGTTACGCTCGGCGCGCGAAAGCGGCGAACTCCAGTTTCCCGAGGGAAACTTTGAGCTGCAGCCGGTCGGTTCGTTTCAGAATCAAGTCGAGGCCAACCAGCGACTGTTGTGGATTCTCCCCTCGGTGTTCTTGATCAACCTACTTTTGCACTACCTCCATTTTCGCAACCTGCCGATTTCGTTGGTCGTGTTCTCTGGCATTCCGATTGCCTGCGCCGGCGGGATGATCACCATTGCGGTGATGGGAGTGGAACTCAACACAGCGGTCTGGGTCGGCTTCATCGCGCTGGCCGGTTTGGCGGCCGACGACGGCATCGTCATGGCCAGTTACATTCAGGAACGCCTGAAGCGGCGTTCGATTGATAATGTCACAGACCTGCGCAACGAGATTTACGAAGCGGGGCTCAAGCGAATTCGTCCGTGCGTGATGACCACCATCACCACGCTGGTAGCGCTCGTGCCGGTGCTACTTTCCACGGGGCGCGGGGCGGACGTCGCGCGGGCGATGGCGCTGCCAGTCTTCGGCGGCATGCTTATCGAACCGTTTACGACCTTCGTCGTCCCCACGATTTACTGTGCTTACATGGAGTTCAAATTACGCGCCGGACTGCGCGATGAACTCTTGGAAATGTCCGTCGACGAAGCGTCGGCGAACAAGCCGCATCCCGATGCAGTTGCGGCCTAATTAGTCGAATGCGTTGTTTGGTTTTTGTTTCCTACCTGAATGGAGTTAGAAAATGAAGTTGCTCACCTATGTTCTGCTGGTCTTGGTTGCGAGCACCGGCGCGGTTGTTTCCGCCGATGAGCTTTCCAAGCGTGACCAAATCCACATTGCCGTGCAAGAGATCTGCCCTGTCTCCGGACAGAAGCTAGGCGATCACGGCGCGCCCCTCAAAGTCAAGATCGGCGAAGAACGGGTCTTCTTATGTTGCAAGGCTTGTCTGCAAGGGGAAGTGAACCCCCAGCACTGGGCGAAGATTCACGAGAACTTCGCCGCTGCCCAGGGGATTTGCCCGGTCATGAAGAAGGATCTGCCGCAGAATCCCAAGTGGACGATTATCGAAGGGCAGATCGTCTACGTCTGCTGTCCTCCCTGCACCAAAAAGCTGGCCGCCGATCCGCAAGCAGTCTTGCAGCAGATCGATGACTTGTATCTGGCGTCGCTCCAGGCGCGGCAGAAATCGAGATAACGCCCTGCAAGCGCTCGGACGGGCGTCCAGGGGCAACCGATCAAGAAGGTTTCGACTCTCACGCCGACCACAAAACCACGACCCCATCCGCCTCGTGCGGATGGTGAGCAAGATGGAGCGCTAATAGCAAGACACACCAACATCACGACCCCATCGGGCTCGTCCCGATGGTGAGCAAGTTGGAGAGCTAATAGCAAGACACACCAACATTACGACCCCATCGGGCTCGCCCCGATGGTGAAGAAGTCCCGTGGGCTACCGGCGCCGCGCGCCGATCCTCAACCAAGAGTCTTATCCACCATCCAAACAAGTGGCTTGTTGCTTGCTAGCAACCAACAGTCACTAATGCGCCCGCACAATCGCTACAATCGGACTTCCATCAGGCGGTTTACGAGTACGCGCGGACTTAACGGGTGGAGCGGTTGCAGCAACTAGACCGATAGTAACGTAAGCATTCTGCCGATGAATCCGATCTGTAGGGCCACGGATGGTCGTTCGAGTCACATACGCGGTCGCGCTCGCCACGTTGCTAGCGGGATGTAAGGCGACTCCCAAGGCACCTGACGCCGATTACGTGCGGATGGCGCAAGATGTCCGTCAGGCGTCGTTTGCGGCCGCGCCGGATGCCGCCGCTGTCGCCCCTGTGTTCTTCGAGCTTGAAGGGCCGCATGCCGTCGAAGAGTACATTCAGTTTGCGCTGGAGCAAAACCCAGAAATTCAAGCGGCCCGCAAACGTATGGAATCCTTTGCCTACCAGGTGCCTGTCGTGGCCAGCTTGCAAGACCCGATGTTCAACGTCACGGCCCTGCCTGAGCCCATGCAGACCGCTGCTGGCCAGCAGGAACTGATCCTCTCCGCAAGTCAGAAGTTGCATTGGTTTGGCAAACTGGATACCCGCGCCAGCGTCGCCGAGGCTCAAACCAATGTCGCCCGCGCGCAACTCGCTGCGGCGGAGTTGGCGACGATCGAAAAGGTGAAGCGGGCGTACTACGAGTTGTACTTCATCCAACAGGCCATCACGGTTACGGAGACGGAACAGCGGTTGCTGGGCGAGATCCGCGCAGTTGCCAACACACGCTACAAAACGGGACGCACCAGTCAGCAAGATGTGTTGCGGGCCGATTTAGAAATCTCCAACGTCGAGAACGAGCTGATCCAACTTCGTCAGCGGCTCGAAAGCGGCCAGGCGCGATTGGCGCGCGTGCTGCACGTCGCTCCGCAATCCCGCCTGCTGGCGTTGTGTCAATTGCCGCCGGAGCAAGCGCCCCGCGATTTGGAATGGTTGCAGCGTCAAGCCGTGTTGGCGCGCCCTGAATTGCACGCCCAATTGGCGGCGATCGAGCGCGACCAGGAGGCGGTGGAACTCGCCCGCTTGGACTATAAACCCGACGTTACGCTGGGAATGTCGTGGATCGATATCGCCGACGCGGGACTGAGTCCCGTCGCTAATGGCCGCGACGCCTTCCTCCTTACCGCCGGTGTCAATCTGCCGGTCTATCGCAAGCGCCTGGACGCCTCCGTTCGCTCCGCCGAAGCCAAAGCGGTCTCTTCGGCCCGCGAGTATGACTCCCTGCGGGATGGAACGCTCGAAGAAGTCACCGATTTGTTTGCGCAAGCCAAGAGCCAGCAGGAGTTGCTGAAACTATTTCACGAAGACATTCTGCCGAAAGCGCGGCAGACGCTCGAAGTCTCCAGTCGCGCGTATAACGTCGGCGAAGTGGACTTCCTGCAACTCATCGACAACTGGCGACAATTGCTGCGCTACGAGCTCACCTACCGTCGTCTGGAAGCTTCCTTGCGTCAAACGCTAGCGGAATTGGAGCGTGTCGTAGGCGGCTTTCAGAATCTCCCCGCCGAAGCGATCCCCGCGCCACAGCCCGACCAACCAAGGCCCTGAAGCACCACGCCCGACCGTGAAAGGGAAGGACCATGAGAAACGCAAGAAATCTAGGTGGTTGGGCCGGAGTGATGCTGCTGCCGCTCGCGCTAGGCTGCGCATCGGCGTATCACAGCTACCAGACGTGCGAAGTGAATTGCCGCTATTGCCCTGAGCCTCCCTTGCCGTACACAACCTATCCAGGCTGCGTCTGTCATTCATGCGCGGCACAACCCTATCTCAACGCCCACGCAGAATCGCAGGGCGCCCTTGAAGCGCCAGAACCACGCTAGCGAATCTCGCATCCAGTCACGCCGGTAGTTGGAGAGAACATATGCGACACACACTGGAAAAGATGCGGTTTGCAACGATGCTCGCACTCGTTGTCTTTCTGCACACAACGGCAAGCAGGCAAACTTCGGCGCAAGAACCGGAGACTGTCGCGCCGAGCGCCGCAGTCACAAGCATGTCGTCGTCCCCCTTTGTCGCCGATGGCGTGGCCCGCAAGCCGTTGCCCTCGCTCGACCGCTTACGCTGCGCCGGACCTGCGCCGTGCCCGCCGTGTACGGGATTTATGTATTACAAAGCACCGACGCCATGTTTTGATTGCGCGGGCGGAGATTGTGGCAACTGGGCCATTCATTGGTCGCAAGCATGGATTCGTTGGCGAGAGCATCCACAGGCCTCTTGCTGTCCATGTCCGGCAGGCAAGTAGACCACGCACGCACCATGAGCGCGAGACCATAAATCGTCACCGGCAAGGAATGTAACGCATGGCGACAAGAGCTTTCCAACACGCCTGGATCTTTGCGTTCGGATTAGCCGGACTCGGCTGCGCGACCAGTAAGCCAGCGAAGCCGACGCCGCCGGCAAACGAACTTCAATTCCCGGCCAAGGTTGCCGCCCAGTCCGAGTCCAGGCCGCAAGTGGCGTTGACGGCGCATCAAGACGAAGCCAGTCGAGATGCACTCAATTTCCCCGAAACGCCAGTCGCTCCCGCCGCGATTGCAGCCAATGCCGCGCATGCGCCGCACGGGGAACCTCTCACCCTGGAAACGCTGGAAACTCTGGCCTGCCAGAATAATCCCACCTTGCTCCAGGCTCAAGGACAAATTCAGGGTGAACTCGGCAAAGCGATTCAAGCGGGGCTCTGGCCGAATCCCACGCTCAGCTACGTGCAAGAACAGATCGGTGTCTCTGGCACGCCCGGCGAGTTCGCTGGCGGAACCGTTAAGCAACGCGTCGTCACCGGTCGCAAGCTGGACTTGAGTCGCGCCAAATATCTTGCGCGCACCCAGGCGGCCGAGTGGCATGCGCTCGAACAACAATATCGCGTGCTCAATGATGTTCGCATGCACTACTTTCGCGCCCGCGGCCACTTCGAGTTGGTGGAGATTCATCGCGATCTGCTCAAGAGCGCCGATGACAATGTGCTGACCGTGCGGGAGCAATTCAACGTGGGTCAGGCGACGCGCGCGCAAGTCCACATGGCCAATGTTGCCTTGCAGCGCGCGCGGCTGGACCTGCTCAAGAGCGAAAACGATTATCGTCAGGCGTTTGAAACGCTGGCATCCGTCGTGGGTGTGGACCTACCCCTGACTCCGCTGGCCACGCCCCTTGATGGCGACTTAACACCGATTGACTACGACGAAGCGCTTTCGCACCTGGTAGTGCAATCGCCCCAATTGCAGGCCGCACGCAGTAAGCTCGAAAGCGATCGTATCACCATCCGCCGTGAACTGGTGCAACCCATTCCCGATTTGGTTGTGGAGGGAGGCGTCGGGCGAAATTTTGAAGCGGACGGCACTGTCGCCATGGCTCGCCTCGGCATCGAGGTTCCCATCTTTGACTGGAACCAGGGGACCATTCGCCAGGCGGAAGCCGACTATGCCCGCCAGCAAGGCGAAGTGCGCCGCCTGGAACTCGTGCTCAAAAAAGAGTTGGCGAAGACATATCGCGACTATCTGACGGCGCTGCAATACGCCGAGAACTATGCCAACGTCATTTTGCCCGAAGCTCGTTCGGCCTATGAATTGCAACTTCGCAGTTATCAAGAGGATCGCATTGACTGGAGCGAGGTTCTCCGCACACAGGAAGACTACTTCATGCTGCGCGCGGAATACGTTCGCAACTTAATCACCTGGCGAGAATCGGAGATTCTCATCACTGGGTTTCTGTTGCATGGCGGGCTCATGGCGCCGACCACACCGTCACCATCGGGACACATCGACTCGCTCCCCAAACCTCGTTAGTGTGCTTGATTTTCGCCGCACGCAATACTAGGACGGAAGCTTGATCGACGTCTTCGCAATCGTAGCCTAAGGGAAGGAAGTTCCACATGAGTGCTCCCGCCAACCGTCGCGACTTTCTGAAGCGCGGATCACTAGCCGCCGCCGGACTCTTGGCGACCGCCGCCACAGCCTCCGCGCAAGCAGCTTCGCAGGTGGAGCCGGCGCCCGAGCATGCTCCGCATCCGCCACACGCCGATCCAGCAGTTCCCGCCCATATCAAGGCGGAGTACGAAGGCTTCTCGCGCTTCCACCCCGGCCGCGGCAACGACCCGGATAGCCCGTACTACCTTGGCAAGCTCGTGCCGGGCTTTCGCAAGGCCGAGGATGGTCCCGCTCCGTTTGTCGCGCCTGACTTGGACAAGCTGCCATATGTCATGAAGGACGGCGTCAAGGAATTTCACCTCGTGCCGCAGCCGGTCGTACGCGAGTTTCTCCCAGGCTACAAGATGAATGTGTGGGGCTTCAACGGTTCGATGCCCGGTCCCACGATTGAAGTGACTCAAGGAGATCGCATTCGCATCGTAGTGACCAACGAATTGCCGGAAGAGACGACCGTGCATTGGCATGGCTTCGAATTGCCTGTGCAGTATGACGGCTCTTCCACGATGACGCAGAATCCCATCAAACCTGGCCAGACTTTCGTGTATGAATTTAACGTGCACGAAGAAGGAACCTTCTTCTACCACACCCATGTCGCCATGCAGGAAGCGTTTGGCATGATCGGCTGGATGATTGTCCACCCCAAGAAAGTCTTCGATCCGCCAGTCGATCGCGATTTCGGTCTCTTGTTTCAGAACTTCTTTATCGGCCCCAACCAAACCGTCGCTGATTCAATGAAGATGGATTGGAACTGGCACACTATCAACGGTCGCAGCGGTCCCTATTCCACGCCACTGGTGTGCAAGCACGGCGAGCGCGTGCGGGTGCGGCTAATCAACTTCAGCCCCATGCAACATCACCCCATTCACATGCACGGGCACACATTCTGGATCACCGCGCACGAAGGAGCACGTACACCCAAGTCGGCGTGGATTCCACGAAACACGGAACTGGTCGCTGTCGCGCAAGCTTCCACCTTCGAGTTCATTGCGAACAACCCTGGCGACTGGATGTTTCACTGCCATATGACGCATCACATGATGAACCACATGGTGGAGCAAGTCGGCCCACGAATTCGCCATGACGATTCGGTCGATCGGTTTCTCGCCAATCTCGAAACGCGGCCCCCGGCGATTGTTTCGCCAACTGCGAAAGGGGATGAACCCCCTGGCTATCCACAGAAGATGCTCGGGATGCACATGAGCCCCGAGTCCATGCAGCAAATCATGGCCCCGCGGGAAATGAAGGGAATGCGTCAAGGAGTTTCCATGTCCATGCACGGTTTAATGACCGCCATGCGCGTCCTTCCCGACGACCTCTATCACCGCGTGATGGAAACCGACGAAGACATCCCTCCCGGCGAAATCTTCGCCGAAATCGTCAAGCGCTTCGGCGATCCCGAGCACTACCAGCGCGCGCCGAAGATGATGACGCACGACAAGCACGGCCACTAAGCATCGCGAGATGGACAGCCATCCCTCAGCGACTCACGCATCGGGATGGCGTCCAGCGCACGTGCTGTGTACAACGATCAGCTCCGCGGAATCTAATTCCACCGCCGCGACAACCGGCGTTGCTTCAGCACGCAGTGTCCAGTTGCGGCGGAACTCAGGACAATAATCGTCCGTAATCGCAAACCGACCACGTAACCACGCGCCCCAGGGAACCCGGCGCGGGTACCTCGCTTGCGATTTGTGCGTCAATTTCGCCGGGTCGCGAAGCTTGGGTCGTTACGCATGTCGCGCCTTTGCTCGCGACTTTGCCCCCTCTCGGCTTCACTCGCCTACCCATCTTATCAAAACGCGAACAAATATCATTTGCATTTGACAATTCATTTGCATATGCCGATAATTGGCGAGTTCCAACCACGTCGATTTTCTGGGTTTCGTCACATGTACCGCCACCGACGCCGCGCTTTTACCCTGGTCGAACTGCTGGTCGTGATTGCCATAATCGGGGTGCTCGTGGCCCTCTTGCTGCCAGCGGTCCAAGCGGCGCGAGAAGCCGCCCGTATGACGCAGTGCAAGAATAACCTCCGCCAGGTCGGGATCGCGCTCCATCATCGCCACACTACGCATAACGTCCTCCCCCCCGGCTGGCAAGCGGATCAGCCCGAAGGCACGCCTGGGTGGGGCTGGGCGACGGATATCATGCACGAAGTCGAGCAGGGAAACCTCTCCGCGGGGCTGATTCGGAAGGATCTCCCCATCAGCCACGCCGAGAACCAACTCGCGCGTGAGCAGGTGCTCGGCGTCTTCATCTGCCCCAGCGACGTCAGCACCAGGCAATTTCACCTCGGCGGCGGCAGCACGGACCATGCCGGACATGGACACGATCACGCGCATGAGGAAGAACATTCCATCGACGATCGGTCGCCGCTGTTTTTGGTTTCCAAGAGCAACTACGTCGGCGTCTTTGGCTCCCTCGAAATTGAAGACGCTCCTTCGGCCGGCGATGGCGTTTTCTTCCACAACAGCAAGATCAGCTTCGACCATATTCGGGATGGACTGAGCAACACGCTGATTGTCGGTGAGCGAATGTCGCGCTATGGCGGCAGCCTGTGGCAAGGGGTAGTGCCCGGCGCGGCGGAAGCGATGGCCCGCGTCGTCGGTGTCACCGATCACTCCCCCAACGACGCGCATCATCACTTCGAGGACTTCAGTAGCCTGCACCCCAGCGGCGCCCACTTCCTCATCGGCGATGGCTCGGTGCGAATTCTCAACAACGAGATCGATTTGAGTCTCTACCGCGCCCTCAGCACACGCAGTGGCGGCGAAGCGGCAGCACTGCCTTAAGACCCTTTCCCGCAGGCGTGGTCAGGCGACCGGCGCGTTGTAGCCAGGTGCGGCGACCGGTTAAGAAATGTCGTTGAAGGTAATGGTAATCGCGCTTGCTCAACTGGCACGATGCCCGCCACTTCTACCTCACCGCGGTTAGCGCAGAAGCAATACTTCCTCTCGTGTGCTGACGCTTGCTATCCCTCTGCCAGGCCGCGGCCAGTCCGTCTTCGCCTGGCAACCACCAATCCAGGATCACCAGATCCCAGGTATCGGATCGCAAACGCAGCCACGCGTGCTGTCCGTCTTCCACATGCGCGACCGCATAGCCTTCTTCGCTCAAGCCGCGCACCAGGAATTCGGCAATTCCCGGCTCATCCTCGATAATCAAGATGCGAACACTCATTTAGCGATCGTCGGGAAACAATGACATGGGAGCCCACGACCAGTATCGCGGAACAACATGACCAGTTCATGAGCCCCGAATGAAGTTCTCTTCATCCACGGTTCGAGAAAGGCGACCAGGGGAACGGCCGTTTCCTCAACATAAAGTCGGTTTTAGGTTCGCTTCAACGGGACTTCACGCCCGAGTGCGATAGTGCTTGCAGACACATTCGTCCGCCTAAGAACCGCTGGAGAACCTCATGGCTAGTCTCGTAATCACCTTCCAGTTTATCGCGATCATCACCGCGGTTGTACTGCTGCTGACCTGTTTCGCCGGCGCCATACGATACCAGGCCGAGCACTCTGGTTCAGCAGGCCAGAACAAGAGCGTTGACGAATCTGCTGAAGAAATCGCCGGCGTTCTCCTCTCGGCCCGCTAACTCCGCTTGCGGCCCACGAAGATATAGTACGGCGTGCGGACGAGCGGGATGTAGGGCACTTTGGCGCGGCATTCGTCAAAATGCAGCGGTTCGAAATGGCGGTGCAGATAGGGGACGTGGTCGGGCGAGGGAAAGACGTTGTCGTTGCTGAACCACGTTGGCCAGAAGTTCCGCGTGAACCAGCGGTGGCGCTTCAGGCCATCCTTGGGAAACTTGCGCGAGACATAGAAATCGACGACCCCAATCACGCCACCAGGCTTGAGCATTGCAAGGGCGTTGTCGATGGCGGCGAACCAGTCGGGAATCATCGTGAGCGAGTACGAGAACGTCACGACATCGACCGGCCCCGTGGCGGGCTGATACGTGGTGGCATCCGCTTCCACACTCTCGGCATTGGTCCAACCGCGGGTTTGCATTCGCTGCGTGGCGACCTTGAGCAGCGACGGGGAAAGGTCGAGCACCGTCACTTTGTCGAGCTGCTGGATTTTATCGCCGAAATAATCCAGATTCGCCCCGGTTCCTCCCCCCATATCCACCCACGTTCCGCCGGTGGGAAACGGAATCGCTTGCCACAGTTCCTCGCGTCCCTTGAGCAACCGCTTGCGAAAATCATCGTAGGCTTCGGCTTGCCCAGAGTAGAAACTCTCGAGCCGCGCAGCGTGGTCTTTACCGCGAATCGGCTTGAGGGTGAGATGGTACAGAATTTTGAGGTCGGAAAGCCAGCCCATGCGGTATTAACAAGTGGTTTGATTTGGGCACATGATCCGCGGGTCAGCCGCCGCGTGATTCCTGCCGTCAGCGCAGGATCCAACGCGCGACGTTGAGCGGCTCAGCGGTGGAGGTCGGCGATGTAAAAACTGCCGTAGGTGTGGACGCGATCCTTTTCATGCAATTCGGCGGCCAGTTCGGAGTTGAGCGATAAGAGGTCCGGCAGGGCGCGAAGTTTCCCGTCGACGGCGACTTCCACCTCGTTCAAATAGTCGGTGCGCAGCCCGCCGCTACGCCAGAGAATGCGCGTCTGCGGGGCGGCGCGGCGAATCGTCGCGGCCCATTCTGATTCGAGCAGCGGAAAGAACTTGTCGCTCAGCCAGTCCATGTGGTCGAGCAACACGTACCGCGAAATCTCGACTTCGTTCTTTTCGAGAAATCCTTGGACAGAATCGGTATGCGCGGTGACTTTGTCGACCAGCCCGCCGCGCAGCTTTTCAAAGTTCTCTTCGCGCAAATACTCCGGGCAGCACGTGCGGGTGTACTCGCCGTTCATATACACGCGCCAGAAGTAGTTGTCTTGCAAGGGCAATCGAGCGAAGACGGCCTCCAAGCTATCGTGTACGAACTGCACCACCCCGCCAGGATACTGCGTATCGATCTGCTTGCGCTGCGCGCGGGGGACGCCGAGCATCGAAAGGGTCGAATCGCGTCCCATCGCGAAACGGAGGGAGCGCGTCCAGACTTTGGGCCGCAAATGTTCTTCGTAGATCGCCCGTTGGTCCTGAAGTGTTTCGGCGTTCAGAATCGCTTCTACATGAGGACGCACCCGCACCACGCGATCGAAATAGACTTTAATGAACCGCGCAAACGTGCCGGCCGTGCCACGAAAGTAAAACGGGCGGCGGGGATTGTCGAAGAACTTACGAATCCATTTATCCCAGTAGAGTTGCGACCATTCCGACAACGAGCCCCGTAGTTTGTCCTTGTAAATCTTCCGGGCGTGAGGCAACCGGCCTTGGCCGAACAGACGGAAGAAGTCGTCGAACTCCAGGTTCTTGAGGCCGGCGATTTTGAGTTCCAGCAGGGCGTTTTGCCGCGGGTTCATGTCCACCGCGTAGACATGATTCGGCGCGCAGAGCGCGTAGTCGAGGGCGTTGCAGCCGGCGGAGGTGATGACGAGCACGTTGTCGGTCGGCCCCAATTTCAGAGCGACGCGATCGAGTCGGGGGTCTTCCCAGCAAGTGTTGTAGACGAGGTTGTTCTTGTGAACGAAGGTGAAGACGCGTCCACTGACCCACTCAAGCACCGACATGTGCAGTTCTCGCAAATCGCGCCGACGCGAAGGCTGTGGTTCGCTCGGTCACGGGTTACGCCCTCCACAGGATCCTGGGGCGCGGTAGGAAACCCCTGATTGTACGCATCGCCCCTGGCAATGGTAGGGCCGGCGCGGCGCGGGGGCGAGATTCTCGCGGTGCAGTCCCCCCCCCGCTATTCAAGCGAGGCGGACCGCTTGCACAATCAGTCCCGCCGCGACGGCATCCCGCAGCCAGCCGAAAATGGCCGCCTCGAACGGCGCAATGTCCGCCGTGAAAACCTGGTGTGCGGATGCGAGCGCCTCCCCTAAACTTCCGCCCGTCGACAGCACTGACAGCAGGCGAAATTCGGCCAGTTCAAGCGGATAGCGTCGCACAACATAAGCCTGCCGATAAATGGCCGTGTAGGTCGGCTGGGGCGCGGGGAGCGGCGGATGTTCGCCCCGGCGGTACGCGGTGTAGTAGTCGTTGATGGGAAACGCGAATTCAAGCAGTTGCGCGCTGGGGACGAATCGCAGTCGCAATCCAGCCGCGTCACTGGCGGCGAGCGTCCCGAGCGCCGCCATGTCCAGCGGCGGTTCATCTTCGCCACCGGGGCCGTCAAAGACGGCGTCGATGACGAGTTCCAGGCGCACGAGATCGCGTAAGAAATCGGACCAGTTCGGCGGCGCGTCCGTGACCACATTAGCGCGCGGATGCGTCAATGCGATGAATTCGAGCAGCCGATCGGCTAACTGGTTCAACGTGTAGCTCGTCGACGGGAACCGCTCGAGATAAGCGGCTCCGAGCGCGGCAAACGCCTCGTCGCCGAGCAGTTCCGCCGTGGCAGGCAGCAACGCGCGCAGGCAGCCGATAAGCCGCGCATAATAGGCGTGATGATACACGTTGAGCCGCGCGCAAGCAGACTGCGAGGCGCTGGGCAGAATGGCGGCGGTGATCTCCGTGGCGGACGAGTGCGCTTCGGGACCGAGCGGATGCATGAGGGCCGCTTGCATCCAGGCTTGCAGTTCGCGGAGCGAGCGTGGCGCGTCGTTCATTGCACCTCCGGCGTCACCACATGCCGCGGATGAAACAGGTGGAGAGCGTCACTTTCGTCCATTGTATCTTCACCCAGCGTATCTTGATTCGCGGCCACGCCTGGGCAATCCAGTTCACCGGCGAGCGCCGCCTTGGCTTTGAGCGCTTCGGCGTGGACGACCTCGAAGGCAGGAATTTTGGCGTCCCATTCCAAGAGCGTCGCCGCGCCGCCAGTCAGTTCGTGGGCCAATCGATACAGTTTCCACACCGGATCGATCACCGGTCCGTCGTGCGTGTCCAGACAATAGGCTCCCATGTTCGTGTGTCCCGCCAGATGGAACTGCGCAACGCGGTCATACGGCAAGCGGCGCAAGTATTCTTCCGCATCGAAATCATGATTCACGCTCGAAACGTAAACGTTGTTCACGTCGAGCAGAAGTTGGCAGTTCGTGGCCGCGGTCAGGCGGGAAAGAAACTCCCACTCCGGCATCGTCGAGGCGCGAAAAGTGACGTAGGAACTAGGGTTTTCCAACACAAGCGGACGGCCGAGCACATCCTGCACCACGTTCACACGCTCCGTCACATACTTCAGCGTTTCTTCGTTCAGTGGCAGCGGCAGCAAATCGTGCGTATTTCGGCCCAGGACGCCTGTCCAGCAGAGGTGATCGGAAATCCACCGGGCGTTGACAGCCGCCGCGAGCGCTTGGAGTTTGTGCAAATAGTCGAAGTCGAGTGGGTCCGCGGAGCCGATCGAAAGCGAGACGCCGTGCATGACAATCGGGTACCGCTCGGCGATTTGTTCCAAGACATACCGCGGGCGACCACGTGAATCGAGATAATTCTCGCTGATAATCTCCAACCAATCGACTGCGGGCTCTTGCTGCAGGATGTGCGCGTAGTGAGCGCTGCGCAATCCCACGCCGTAGCCAAGATGTTCAGTGGGCATGTCGGCGATTCGTGGAGGCGATTATTCCTGTTCCTATTCCTGTTGCTATTTCTGTTCTGTGGCCAAAGGAGCGGCGGCGAACGGCTCGCCGGCAGCCTTCCACTTTGCTTCCATGCGCGTGCGGACTTGCTCCCAGGCGGAATCCATCAGCGGGACGTGGCAGCCCCCTTCACCCTTGCAGGAATTGATGCCGGCCGTTTCGCCACAGCCGCCTTGGCCTTGGCAGGCATTTTCGCCGGCACAGCTATGATCGGGATGGGTAGCGCATGTTCCCTGACCGCGGCAAGCGTTGATTCCGGTCTTGCCTTGGCCTTTGCAATCGTTAAGCCCGCGACACAAATGCTTCTCGCCGACGGCGGCAACTCCAGCGCCGCCTGGTTCGGATTTTCCACCACACCCGGCCGCAGCTCCGGCGACGAGTCCGGCCAGCGCCGCGGCGGAAAGTTGGTTGAATTGACGGCGATCGAGCGAAGCGGACACAGGCGAACTCCCGGAGATAAAGCAAATCGCTGGCACAAGCATGAAAATGAAGACGCAACCCCACAGACAAAGTCGCGCAGAACCTCTTCACCGTAACGGCGTAGGGCAAGCGCGTCCAGTATAGCGCATGACAATAGCGCTCATGAACCGGGGCGAAATTGGCAAGTAGTGCAGTGCGCTGGCGGCGCGGGTAAAATCAGGCCGTGTCGAATCACGCCCTTTTTGCTTGTGAGCCATCGATGACGCTTCGCCATGCTGCTTCTGTAGGCGCGCTTGTGAGTGCGCTCGCGCTATCCTCCGTTTGCCGATCCGCCGACTTTAAGCCTGAGGCTCAAGCGGAGATCGTCGCGCCCGCTGCCAGGCTGCAATTGCTCTGGGCGGAAGGTGAATTCACCGAAGGGCCGGCCCTCGCGCCGGACGATAGCATTGTCTTTTCGGATATTGGCAACACGATTTATCGGTTCGATCCGAAGACGAACAAAGTCGGCGTGTATCGCGCGCCGAGCGGCCGCGCGAACGGACTGATGTTCACCCCGGATGGTCGCCTGGTCGCTTGCGAAGGGGCGAATACCGGCGGCGGACGGCGGATTTCGATCCGCGACAGTGCCGGCAAGGTGACCACGCTCAGCGACAACTTCGAGGGCAAACGCTTTAACAGCCCCAACGACCTGGCGATCTCGCCCGGCGGCGTGGTCTACTTTACCGATCCGCGGTACGTGGGGGACGATCCCCGCGAGCTTGATTTTGAAGGGGTGTTTTCCGTGCAGGCAAATGGCGCTACGCGCATCGCCACGCGCGAGGTGGTGAAGCCCAATGGGATTCTCATCTCAGCCGATGGCAAGCACGCTTTTGTCGCAGATAACGACCCCCGCCCCGATCAACGCCGCACGCTGCTCGCCTTCGACATCGATGAGCACGGCGACTTGATTAAGCCGCGGGCGTTGTTCGACTTCGGTAGCGGTCGCGGCATCGACGGCATGACGCTCGATTCCGCCGGCAACATCTACGCGACGGCCGGAACCGGCGACAAGGCCGGCGTGTACGTCTTCTCGCCGCAAGGAAAGCACCTGGCTTTTCTACCGACGCCGGGCGATCCAACCAACTGCGTCTTTGGCGGCGGGAAAGAATCGCACATGTTGTACATCACCGCCGCAGCCAAGAACGGAAAGTTCGGACTCTATCGCCTCCCGCTAAAGACCAGCGGGAGTCACGCGTCGCAGCAAAAATAGCGCGCCTCCGGTAACCCCAATGCCTGGCCAGTCTTCGGGGCCCACCCCAATTCTTACCTTTGACTTCCGACTCTCCCTTGAGAGCACTGTCAGCGTCAGGCGATGCGGCGCCATGCGCTGCCGGGAAGCAACCCTACAAGGGATAGTCGGCTTTAGTGAAGATCCGCATCTCGCTTTCCCGCGCGCCCTCAATCCTTCGCCTGAAACACCTGATCTGCATAGCGCAAATAAAGCACCGGCATGTTGGTCTTGTCGAAGCTGATCGACATCGGATGATGGAGTTGTTGATAGACGGTGCACCAGGGACTGGCCTTGGTGTCCATGCCAGGCAGGAAGAAGTAGACGTAGGTCGATTGATGCGCAGTGCTGCGAAACGTTTCGGCGATCTCTTGAAGTTGGTCCAGGTTCGGCAGCGCGACCCCTTTAGGCTGGATGCGAATGAGCGCGTAGTGGGAGTCCTTCAAGCCGGTCACCAGTCGTCCTTCGAGTTCGTACTGGTCGAGCACCTGGTAGCGCGTCCAGCGTCGAAAACGATCGCCGCGCAAGCGTTTAGACTTCTGCACCTTCACGCCTGTGATGGCGTCTTCGACCATAATCAGGCCGTCGGTCGTCGCGTCGCCTGCTTGCGGCGGTCCCGCTTCTTCGGCCGTGTTAGCCAACTGCGGCTTTGCCGTTTCACGCTCCACGGTCAGCAAGGGACCAGGCTTACCGCCAGGCTTGGCGAAGAAGGCCATGCCGCCGATATACAGCGCCACCAGGGCGCCGATCGCGACTACGAGGACGACGCCGGCGCCAATTAGCCATTCGTGCCATTGAACTGCCAGCACGCGCGTCGTCAACGACGCGCGCGGTCGGTCGTGTGTTGCCGCGCGGGACATGTAGCCGTGCCTCCTTCTATGACAAACCTAGCTTACGGAGGGGCCTACGGCGGGCGAACCGGTCGCGCCGATTGTGCGGCCGCGGTTCAAACTCGAAATTTGCCGGCCGTTGGCCTGCAATAATCCCGCGCGGCCGCCTCGAACCTCTTCTACTGGGAGCGTTTGCGCCGGTGAAAACTAGTCCGTCGGGTGGTATATTGTGATCCTGCGGGGTGATTTCTCGCAAACCCGTGTGAGATTGTAGAATTCGGGACGGGTGCGCAATCCCTACCTAGTTGCCGTAAACATCCGAAATTAAACCGTTTTCGTTGACTTTCTGAAATTCGCCCAACTATACTGAGGAAGCCTCTCACCTCGCCGCGCGACTAATCTGGCAGGGGTTGAGGAAGCAGCCGCAGGCAACCACCGGTTCGTTTGCGTGGTTAGGAGTTCGGGTCGTGGCCCTCTGGGGTGCGGTTCTTCGTGGGACCGCGGATAGGGCTGCGAGCGAACAATACGCTTCCGTCTTGCACAGGAACGAAGGCCATGACATTGGTAGGTAAGATTTTCACCATGCTCATTTTCATCATGAGTCTGGTGTTTATGACGTTCGCGGTGATGGTCTTCGCGACGCATAAGAACTGGAAAGAGGTTGCCGTTGCGCCAACGACCGGCCTCAAGGCGCAACTCACGGCAGCTTACGAGGCCAAGCGTGGCCTGGAAGTGGAACTCGAACGGTTGCGCACCCAACTGGCCGAGCATCAGGCCGCACGCGTGCAGGCGCTCGCGACGCTCCAGGTGAGCGTGACGGATGCGACCAGCCGCCTGGAGAAGACTTCAGCCGACCTGGCCAAACTGCAAGCCGATCAATCGGCCACGGTGCAAGCGCTGGAAGTCGCTGAACAGAACCTCGAAAAGACCACGACGGAAGTCGGCCAGTTGCGGGATAAAATCGTCACCGTGCAGCAGGATCGCGATAACAAGCTGGACCGCGTGGTGAGTCTTTCGGACCTCAACAATCAAGCCACCGCGAAGCTGGTGCAGCTTGAAGAGCGCAAGCAACAACTCATTTCGCAAGTCGCCGCGCAGAAGTCGGTGATGGAGAAGTTCAATATCACGGTCAACACGCCGATTGAAGCCATTCCGCCTGCAATCGATGGCGTCGTGCTTGCGGTCAGCGACAAGGATTTAGTGGAAGTCTCGATTGGCCTGGACGACGGCTTGCGTGAAGGTCACAAGCTGGAAATCTACCGCGGCAATCAATATGTCGGCCGCATGAATGTTCGCAAAGTCACCGCCAACCGCGCGGTGGGCGAGATCGATCCGAAACTCAAGCAAGGCCCCGTTCGCAAAGGAGATCGCGTTGCCACCAACATCCGCTAACGACGGCCCCGTGCAGAAGCAGCGCTTCAGCGTTTATACGATGATGCTCGTGCTCTCGTTCTTCGCCATCGTCACCGCCTGCACGCTGCTCTATACAGAACTGAATTCCTACGGCAAGTTCCCCTGGTGGGACACCGCCGAAGCCCGCTTCGTCCCCCCGGCAGATTAGGCCGCGGGACGCTAGACGGACGCGCATCAAGGCGAGCTTCGGCTCGCCTTTTTTACGCGCGACCACTATGTCCCTCTAATGGCAGGGATCCGAAGTCATCTCTTTTTTAAACTGTTCTTTGAGGGCATTCTAAGGTAGTAATATATCTGGATGACTAGGCCCGAACGCAGGGGGGCATAAAAGAGAGTATATTCCCAAAATAGGCGTGACGTTGTGCGCCAAGATGTTGGGGGGGTGGCGGTGCGTGAATTACGATAGAGAGACGTACTCAACGAATCAAAAACGAGGTGCCACATGTCACGGCGAGAAAGCAGTTATTCGGCAGGCTTCGGCGGCACGTTTGGAGTTCTGACCGCCCTCTTGGTGTTCTTCGTGGGCCTGCCGATGCTCGTGATGTTTTTGTTTTGCGGCGGTTGCTTAGCTGTTGGCACGGTCGGCGTGGCGAATCTTCCGGATGATGTTCCACCGAAGCCCTCGACATCGTCTAGCGCGGCGCCGGTCTCCACTGGTAGCGAAACCACTCCTAGTTCGCGGCCGTCGACGCCGCCACGGCGAGATCCACCAAAGCCGCCGCCCGCCAACAAGGTTACACTCGGCAACTTCAATCGCGTTCAAATTGGTATGACGATGAGGGAAGTGACCAGCATTCTCGGCCAACCCAATGAATTGCTATCGGAGAATCGCATTGGTCAAGGAACGCAGTTCGACACGCACACCCAGATGTTCATGTGGAAGGGTGGAATCGTTGCGAACTGCAATATCACGTTCCAGAACGGCAAGGTCATGTCAAAGGCTCAATTTGGTTTGACTGGCGGCGCTACGAGCGATGAGCCTGAAGATATTGAAACGGAGCAAAAAGAACCTGCTGAGCCCCGCGAACCGATCTCACCTGAACCCACCGAACCTAACTGGACAGCGCCAGGTTTGACAGGTGCTAGCGGGGTTAAGTTGTAGTCTGTTCTGGCTTTATTGACCTTGACTTCAGGATGGAAAAGCGACGACCCTCCGCGTGTAAACAATGTTTCACGCAGAAACCACGGAGGGTCGTG
>CAUJKE010000359.1 GCA_963205385.1 Planctomycetota bacterium
GCTGCTTCCGGTCGCATCGACAGCGGCTGCTTCGGCCACGACCGAGGTCCACACCGACAGCCTCTGGCTCGCCGCTTGGAATGCGATCGAGCGAGAGCCCACCGTCTACGGCCCGCAACTGCCGCGTGAGTCGCGGCTCAACGAGAGCTTCGGAGCGAGCGATACCGCAGGCAAAGACAGCCTTTGGAGCCTGCTGTGGGGCGACGTCGAGTAGGCCACAATAGGTTCTTTTGTGTTATGTTATGTTCGTCGCGCCAGCCGAAAGAACCAACGGAGCACTGCCGATGTCGGATGAAATTGAAGAGTTTATTCGGCGAGCAGCCGAACGCCGCAAGCAGCAAGCGCAGGGAAATCGCCCACCCCCGCCGCGCCCACCCGCCGCGCCCCCTCGGCCGCAACAGGCCCCGGTTCCGCAGATCGTGGAAGCAGAAATAGTACCGGCGGACGTGCTGGACTACGTTTCGCGTTCGGTGGCTTCGCACATCAACACCTCGGACATCAGCGATCATCTTTCCCACTTGGGCGAGGACGCCGCCGCGGCCGATGACCGCATGGAAGCTCGCCTGCACGAGAAGTTCGATCACCAGGTGGGGCGTTTGGCGAAGATGCCTTCGCAAGACGAACCGCCCTCCACGCCCACTCCGCCGGTCAGCGCCACCGGACCAGTCACGACGCGCGAGTTCCACCCTTCGGCCATCGCCGACGCCCTTCGCTCCCCACGCACCATTCGCCAGGCGATTATTTTAGGGGAGATTTTGAAGCCGGTGGATATCGAGTGGTAGCGGAATTTCAACGCCCTGTACGCGCGGCGGGCGCTCCAGGCAGGCAACCCAGGCAGGCGAATGCTGCGAATGGAAGGCTCGGGTATCGCCAGCGCCGCTGATGGCCTCCGACTGCTACGGGAAGAAAAGCCGTGTCGGCGGAGGTGCGACAATCGAGATTCGACCGCCATATCAAGAAATATCCAATGAATCACGCCCATCCCAAACATGCGCAGCCAGATCATCCGATCCTCGAACCGATTTCCCAGCGGTGGAGTCCGTATGCATACGATCCGACGCGGACGGTCGATTCAGAAAAGCTGCGCTCCGCACTGGAGGCGGCGCGCTGGGCGGCGTCGAGCTATAACGAGCAACCGTGGACGTTCCTTCTCGCGCGGCGCGAGAACCAGGAAGCGTTCGCGACGATGCTCGAGTGCTTGACGGAAGCGAATCAAGCCTGGGCGAAGAATGCGAGCGTGCTACTGTTGACGGTCGCCGCGCGGACGTTCGCACGCAACGGCAAGCCCAACCGCGTGGCGGAGCACGATATTGGCCTCGCGGCGGCAAGCTTTGCGATTCAAGCGACGGCGCTGGGACTGGATGTCCATCAAATGGCTGGCATCAACATCGCCAAAATTCGTCAAACCTATGGCGTGCCTGACGGTTACGATCCGCTCACGGCGATCGCCGTCGGCTACGCCTTGCCGCCGGAGCAGATCGACGACGCGCAGGCACGCGAAAAAGACACCACGCCGCGGCAGCGCAAGTCGTTCGCGGAAATCGTCTTCGCTGGGAAATGGGGCGAAAGCGCGAAACTGTAGAATGCGAGACGAACGAGATGAACCCGCGCAGGTCGCCGCGTGTCTCTGATGGCCCGGCGAATCGCACCCAAGCCGCTGCTCTCAAACGAGTTGGGACGACACCTTGACGCGGCGCGGTTATCGCCTATGCTTACAAAACGCCTTCCACGCAGTCGTGGCGGACCTGGCAGACGCACCAGCTTGAGGGTTTGGTGTGCCCCGGCACACAAGCCTGTCTGACTGGTGCGGCTTTTCGGTCTCCTCATCCCCTGACAAGCGGTGGATGGCAGGCGTAAGTCAACTATTTTAATTGCGGTCGTGGTGAAATTGGCAGACACGCATGCTTGAGGGGCATGTGCCAGAAATGGCGTGGAGGTTCAAGTCCTCTCGACCGCACTGCCAGGTTGGCGGAATCTGTAACGGCCGCACGGTTGTTCTGCAACGCACGACGAGATCGCGCTCCCTCTGGAGCAAGCTCATTACGATCGAGCAACAGCCTGCCGTTCATTTAAAAATCTTCCAGGTTTTTGCGGCGGCGCTATCGACCGACGGTACTACCGTGAGATAGCAACCCAACATGGGAATGAGTTGTTCTACAACTTGCTCGCTGCTAATTTCCGCCACCAGCGCCATCTTCGAAAAAAGGCACGGCGCCGGATGAGGAGAAGCAACTCACGCAATACGTTCCCAAATGCGAGACGCAGCTTGTGAATGGCAAGGAGGTGTCCGTCAGTGGTGGGGTGCTGTTATGCTATTGACCCGACCGCTTCCCAAATGATCCCGCCGTAGATTGAGCCGGCGAAGACACTGGATTCTCCACCCTTCGAGCCGCGGTGCCCCACGATCAAGCAGCCGATGTAGATTGAGCCGGCGAAGACACTGGATTCTCCACCGCTAACGGCGAATTCTAATGAGCCATGCGACTGCCTCGACCGCAGGCGGCAAGGCAGCCCAGGCGAACGGGGTGTGGATGGCCGGGCTGGGAGTGCTGCTGGTTGTGGCGGTGTCGCTCTGTCGCGGGTGGTCGGGCGCGGTCCGTTCAAGGATTCCAGTTGTCTGGCATGTCGGGTTGTTGCCAGGCGCTCATGCCGCCGTCGACGAGCAGCATTTGCCCGTGAATGTGCTCGGCGAAGTCGCTGGCTAGAAAGACCGCCGCGCCTCCGCAGACGTCGCTATGAGGGACTTGCCCGCTGGGGGTGTGCAACTCCATCCAGGCGGCAAACCGGGGATCGCGATCGATGAGGGAGGTCAGCGGGGTGCGCACGAGTCCCGGCGCGAGGCCGTTGACGCGAATGCCCAGCGGCGCGAGCGAAACACAGAGCGACCGGACCATCGCGTCGATGGCCCCTTTGGAGCTGTCATAAGCCGTATGCACGGGTTCCGCCAGGCGGCCGTTGATCGAGCCGATCATGAGTACGCGGCCGCGCGTCTGATGGGCAACCCAGTGCTGAGCAAACCGTTGCGTGAGGAAATAAGGAGCGGCGACGTTGAGGTTCATCGTGCGCTCGTACGTCTGCCAGTCCATTTCGAGATATGGTTTGTCGAGGTATGTCCCTGCGTTGTTGACCAGGATGTCGATGCCGGGAAGCGCGGCGATGGATTTTTCAAACAGGTCAGCGATGGATTCCAGCGGATAGCTGGCCAAGTCACCCATCACGAATTCCGCTTGCACGCCGTGGGCGCGGCAATTTTGCAAGACCTCTGCGGCGTCGCTCTGGCGCGTTCGCCCGTGCAACACGACGTTCGCGCCGGCCCTTGCGAAGGCTTCGGCAATGGAGCGGCCCACGCCTTTGGTTGAGCCGGTGATGAGGGCAGCATGGCCTTGGAGATCGATCACAGCGGAACCTGCAAGAGACTTATGAGTTCGGATTTATGATTTATGACTTGTCATTTGCAGGCTGCCAGGCATCATATGCGCGAGCGGCGGAGGCGCTCATTGCGCGTTTTGCGGCGATTGCGACTTGGTGGCGGCTCGGCGGGCGATGAATTGCCGGACTTGGGGGATTTTAGTATGCGCGAGGAGCGCGAGCGCTTGGGGCTTGTCCGCAGCAACTAACGGTTCGAGCGCGTACCAATACATGAGCGGCAAGTTCATGTCGCCGGCATCTTCTTCGTGAGCCACCAGGGGAGCAATAATCGGCCAGCGGGCATTCAACGGCAGACGCTGCAATGCCGAGGCGAGGTATCGTCGCACCACAGGCGACGGATCGTCTTTCGCCAGCTTCGCAAACTTGGCGAGCGTGGCTTCCGCAGGCGGCTTCGCTTCGCAGAGAAGTTGTATCGCCCACGCACGAATGTATTCGTCGTTGTCATCCAGCAGGGCGTCCAGCGCTGTTGCGTCTAGTCCGCCAGTTACATGCAGCGCCCAGAGCGCCCGGAGCCGGCGGGTGACATCTTTGTGGGTGGTTAAGATTTCGCGCAGCGCGGCTTGCGTGGTAGCCGCATCCCAATCCTTCGTCGTCGCGGCGCGCTGTTGAAGTACGCGGCGGGCGTGTCTGACGTACCAATCGTTCGGATGAAGTTGCAAGGCGACCAGTTCGGCGTCGCTGAGCGCGGCGATGTTCACGCGCGGCGTTTTTGGCGGGCCGTAGCTAAGTTTGTAGATGCGCCCCGTATCGCGGTGCGGCTGGTAGGTGTGACACTCGCCTGTATCGGACCAATCGCTGACGTAAACACTCCCGTCGGGCCCGGTCTTGAGCGTCACGCCCATAAACCACGGATCGCCGCTGAGCATAAAATCGTCGCCATGCGAGGCGATATAGCCGGAACCGTGGCGCTTGAGCAAGTCGTTGTTAATGCGTTTGCCGTGCACATTGCACATCATGACAGAGTTGCGATACTCCGCGGGAAAGCTATCGCCTAGATAGACGAGCGTTCCGCAATGCGCGTGTCCGCCCCCCATGGCCAGCGTTTGGGGAGTTCCCAGCCGCGATTCTTGCCACTTATCGCCTGGATAGTGCAGGTGGTCGGCGATGGTGGGAATGCGTTCATAAGCAAACTCGCTCGACGGCCGATTTCGCCACGGTTCGTAGTGTCCCCCTTGCAGCATGTGGAACAGATGGGGATTCACACAGTTTGAAACGAAGCACTGTCCGTAATCGTCGAAATCGACGCCCCACGGATTCGTCGAGCCATCGGCGAAATTCTCGAACACGAGCCGGGTGGGATGAATGCGACAAACGCCGCCGTCCGAATGAATGCGCTCCTGGCGCGGCGTGCCGGGGCGACCAAATTCCGACGGGCTTGTGCGACCGTGGCCAAAATAGAGCCAACCGTCCGGCCCCCACGTAAAGCCAATGGCTCGATTATGGCGGCTCTCC
>CAUJKE010000360.1 GCA_963205385.1 Planctomycetota bacterium
CTTGCCTGTCCCGGACAATCCAAACAACAGCGAGGACTTGCCTGTCTCAGGATCGGCGGTGGCCGAACAGTGCATCGAGAGCATCCCCCGCTTGGGCGCGACGTAGTTGACGATCGTGAACACGCCTTTCTTCATCTCACCGGCGTACTCGGTCCCCAGGATCACCATCTCGCCCCGCTCCAGGTTCAGGCAGATGCTAGTCTTGGACTGAACGCCTGACGTGAAACGGTTCGAGGGGAACGCGCCGGCGTTAAAGATGATGTAATCCGGCTTGCCAAAATCAGCAAGTTCCGCCTTGGTGGGCCGAATCAGCATGGTGTGCATGAACAGCGCGTGGTACGGTCGCGAACAGATCACGCGCACCTTGAAACGATGCTTGGGATCCCAGCCTGCGAAGCCGTCGAACACGAATAAGCGGGGGCGCGTGTTGAGATAGTCGATCGCCCGCTCGTGATTGATATCGAACGAATGCGGCTCGAGCGGGATGTTCACCGGCCCCCACCAGACATCGTTCTCGGACTCGGGATTCTTGACGACCCGCTTGTCCTTGGGGCTGCGCCCCGTCTTGTCGCCGGAATACGCGACTAGCGCGCCGCTCTCGGCGATGGTGGTGCGTGGATCGTGGCGGATCGCGAACTCGTACAAGCTGCTTGGCGGCAGATTGCGGTGAATTGCTTCGACAGTAATCCCGTACTCGAGCAGATCGATTTTGGGTGGCATATATCCTCTCTCCTTCAGAAAGCAATTCATCGGTGCAACCCCACACCGCGCGAGCGGCCGCGCGTCCCGTTGCGTGCGTCTGCGACACCACTTTATCGGCCGCCTGGGGAGCGGTCGCCTCGATTAGTGAGCAAGAATCGCGCCACTCTTCGCAGCGGCCGATTTTGCGCGAATTTCCGCAGTGCGGACGCGGCCCTGTGCTGCTTTGTCGCACATTTTGCGCGCGGATGCGAGACAACTGCCGCGAAATCCGCGGGGGCAACCATTCCGCAGCCACCGCACTTCCCGCGCTATTCCACGATCAACTCGCCGTTCATGACCATCCAATGACCGGGGAACGTGCAAAGAAACGGATAACGCCCTTTCTCTCGCGGCGTGTGGAAGTAGATCACCAGCTCGTGCTCGGGAGCGACGATGTCCGTATAGACCAGCACATCGTCGCTGGCGGGCACATATTGCCGCGTGACGGCGGCCGGATCGGCGATCAGCTTGTTGGCCAGGCCGCCTACCTGGGCGAGCGTGCCAGGCTTGACGAGCACCCAGTTGTGCGGCACGACATCGGGATTCGAAAACGTCAGGCGAATCGGTTCGCCGGCGCGGGCCTTGAGCGTGCGCGTGGTATACGTGAGATTCGGCCCAGTGACGATGCTGAGCTTGGTCGCTTTGGGGATCGGTTCCCGCCACGGATTGGGTTCCGCCGCCCTCAGACTGGCGAGATCGACATCGAGCGGATGGGCGGCAATAAGTTTCGCGAACGGCCGGTAGCCGGGGAGTTGCGTGTACGGCTTGTCGAGCTTGTTCACCGTGAGAAACAATTCTTGCGGGCGACCAGCATCGACCTCCAGCATCAGATGCAGTTGATTCACAGGTTGCAGGTCGGGGAGTTCCACGAACAGCGTGTGGTCGTCGAGCGCATGGACGCCAGCGATTTCGAGATAATCGTGCCCCGCGACGCCGGGATGCGAAGGGGACAATTCCGGCGAACCATAGCCGGGGCTGTAGCGGTAGTTCCAAGCTTGCGCGAAGTGTTGTGTCGACGTTTCGACTCGCGGCCGATCAATCGGGGAGGTGAACTTCACCAGCACGCCGTTCTCATGAATGTGAAACGCACTCGGCAGTTGGACCGCGTCGCCGGTGTAACGGACGCGCTGGAAGCAGCCGTCATCGGGCGTGTACGATCCCCAGCCGGACATGCCGGAGATATAGAGCTGTCCATCGCGCGGGCTAAACTTGCCGCGATGCGCACCGGAACGAAAATCGCCGACCAGCGGCGTAATCGCGCCTTGGGCTTCGCCGCCGACGTCGTCGCGCAACAGCAAAAAATGGCACCCTTGGCCAAAGGAGAGATGCACCATGCGTCCGGCGAGCGGTCCCCAGCGATCGTCAGGAATCACGACTTGCCCGCCGGCGCTGTTGTCGAGGCCGCGCGGGAGGTAGACGAAGGGATTCCGCGGACGTTGTCCGTTTTGTGGCCCGCCATGGCCGTAATGGGGCAGCGGCGAGGCTGGGGACGCGGAGGGCTCGACCAGGCAAATCATCGTGGCCGGCGTCCACTCCCCTTCCGAACAGGGAACGGTGATCGCGCCATCAGGATAGATGCCGAGTCCGTCCCCGTTGCGGAAACCGTTGGCCAGCACCTCAACCTGTTCGCCATCCGCCGAGATGCGAATCAAACCTTGCTTCCCGCTCGAGGTATAGAATCGCCCCCGCTCATCGCGCACGAGTCCGCAAGTGTAATCGTGTCCGCCGACGGAGGTGAGCATTTTGTTGCAGCAGCATTCGTAGAAATCGGCTTCGCCATCGTGGTTGTGATCGTGCAGGCGTGTGATTTGATCGCGGCCGACGACGTAGACGGCATCTTCATGCACCACCATGCCGAGCGCTTGATGCAAGCCGGAGGCGAAGCGCCGCCACCGGACGTTGGCAAGCTTGTCGTCGAGCCCGCTGACGCGCCACACATCCCCTTGCATGGTGCACACCAGCGCCGTGCCGTCGGCCAAAAATGCATGGCCGCCGAAGAAGAGGGGCGCTTTCCAGGGATTATCAAAGGGGGGATAGATCGTATCGACCGCGTATGGTTTGCCGCTGCCGAGTTCCGTCTTCGCGATGAACTCTTGCGGCCATTGGGCGGGGCCATTGGTCAATGCAGCTTTCAACGGATGCTGCTCGCGCGGGGCAACGACACGCGTGAACTTGCCGTCTTCCACCCACGGCGCGTCCAGCATTTCGACATCGCCGAGTTGGTAGGCAAACACGACGCGCGGTCCGACGCGATAGAAGCCGTGATACGTAAACGGCTGCTCAGGCTGTTTACCTTCCGGACGGGGCAGCAGTTCACCAGCGGGGCGCACGCTATCCATGAAGCCATGCCGCACTGGCGAGAACTTGAGGAAGCCGCCCCGCCACAGGGCGTCGTAGGTCAAGGTTTCGGGGTTGAAGCACGTCGCCAGCTCGCCATGTTCGCCAAGTCGCACACAGACCCCTTTGGGAACCAGCACCTG
>CAUJKE010000361.1 GCA_963205385.1 Planctomycetota bacterium
CTCCCGCCAATTGATCACGACAGGTTTTTGGTTCGTTCTGAAACTTTGGGTCTCGGCTCAGTCGGGTTTGATACTCGCGAGCTCACGGATTAATTGACTCATAGGTTCACGAAGAGGTTCATATCGACGAATCCATACCCGACGCAAAAGATCTTCCGGAACATAAGCGTCGTATTTCTCAATCACGAGATTCTCCACGAACCGTCCAAGGTCCTCAATTGGAGGACAA
Organism: Planctomycetota bacterium; assembly: GCA_963205385.1. GTDB lineage: Bacteria > Planctomycetota > Planctomycetia > Pirellulales > Pirellulaceae > JAEZGD01. The sequence goes on from CAUJKE010000361.1 coordinate 230, forward strand.
CCATCAATGGACGCGATGACATCGAAAGCGTCGTCGATTGGACAGCCGGTCAAAGTGATTCCGAGGTCGAATGTCTCGCAGGCGAAACCCATAGACGTTAGCAACACCGCGAGAAGTGAATTTGCCGATGTACCTCGCCAAGTAAGGATGTGCGTCGCGGAGCCCGCATCGATGAAGCGGGAATGTTCCAGGCCGAGGTCGGCGAAGGCCGAGCGGCCCGCAGCCAAGAGCGCCTTGGCGTTTTCGTCGAGATAGTCTGGTAGATGCGCACTCAGCAAGACAGCCAGCATCTCAGATGCAAGGCGGTCATGGATTGGCTCCTGACCAAGGCGATCAAACTTTGGCACACGCCCTGTGTTATGGGCGACAACCTCAACGACCTTCGCCTTGTCATCCACACCGGTCGCACGCCAACGACGTCCCGCAAATCCAATGATCGATCCAACGGCAAGCGCGTTTACGATCGGAAGTGTTCCGAGTGTTCGTCCGGAATGCACAAGGCGCCATTCCTCGTCGGTCGAGAAGTTCGCATAGAAATCTCGCGATCCGGTCAGTTTTTCCCCTTCTGGGCCGAGCATGAGTGAACCGTCGGGTGCTTGCTCGATCAGAGCCGCCTCATCACTGCCCATTCCTCGGAGCAGGTCGGCGAAATCGGCTTTCGTGAGAGCTGCAAACGGTCCCTGCTGACACAAGGACGCGTAGAGGGCCCCGGCGCTTAGGGCACCCCGCTGGACTATCAATGACAGAATCTGGTGAACACTGACCGATAGCAATGCCGGGTCGGCTTGAGGGGGTTCAACGAACTTTAAGCGTAGCAGATTCAGCGCTGCCACGGCCTGGACAACGGGCAAGTGCAATTTGTCCAGCGGATCTGCGTCGGCAACAGGATAGGGTTCGCGCAAATAATTTCGGAAGATCGCGCTGGATCCCTCCCGCCGACCGGACCGGCCAAGCCGTTGCCGTAACGATGCGAGCGAACGTGGCGCGCCAAGCTGCGACACGGCAACGACGGAACCTATATCGATGCCAAGCTCAAGGGTGGTCGTCGCAACTGCCGTTGTTGGCAAGCGGCCATCCTTCAGCCGCAACTCGAGTTCTTCTCGCAGGCCTTTGCTCAGGCTGCCGTGATGAGGAAAGAACTCGTTGGGTACCTGGCCTTCCTCGCCGATCGTGCGCAGCCGATCGGCCAGAGTTTCGACGTTGGCCCGAGAACCGGCAAAAAAGAGGTTGTTGCTCCCGCGGAGTGCTTCAAATGCGTGTTGAGCGATCTGAGCCAAAGCCGATCCAGCTTGCAGATCATCGAGCATCGCGTCGCCATTCGTATCGCCTTCCGGTGGTTCGACATAGGCCCGGACTTGGACTTTGAGCGGCGGGGCACCGCCCGCTACCGCGATGATCTGCGCTGGTTTGGGCGCAGTCGAACTCAGCCACTGTCCTGCAAATTCGAGGTCACCTATTGTGGCTGACAATCCCACTCGTCGCGGCCGCCGATCGTTCAATACCTCGAGTCGATTCAGCAAGCTCGAGAGGTGAAGTCCTCTTGGTCCTTGGAGAAAGGAATGAAGTTCGTCGACGATGATTGCATCAAGCGCCCCAAAAAGCGCTTCGGCAGTTGCGGATCGCCGCAACAGCATTGCCTCGATTGATTCCGGGGTGATAAGCACCACACCAGAGGGTGCCTTTATGATCTTGTTCTTGGGACCTTGGGGGGCGTCACCATGCCACCGAACCAGCGGTAATTCGAGCTTGTCGCACAGCTCTTCAAGCCGACGGAACTGATCGTTGATCAATGCCTTGAGCGGAGCGACGTAAAGGATCGAGATGCCAGGCTGCACTCGCGCTGCTGAGGATCCAAGGAGCGGCAAGAAAGCAGCTTCGGTTTTGCCGGCCGCTGTCGCGGCCGAAATCAGAACGTCCCCGTCGCTCCCGCAGATCGCAGCGATCGCTTGCTCTTGCACATCTCTCAGGCGAGACCAGCCCTGCTGCCTTATCCAGCGTTGGATCTGCGGATGAAGCAGATCGAACCCGGAACTGCCTTCAGAGCTCGAACGTGGCAAGCTCATCATCGCCGTCAATTGCAGGGGCGACGTCCTCGCCAGGATCATCATCCACCGAAACACTCCCGATCAATGTTTGCCAATCGAGCGCGGGGTTCTGCTCCAGGATTGCAAGGAGCTGGACGAAGGCCTTGATGGTGTTACGCGGCGTCCGGAAATAGGCTTCGCCAATGCGTTGGCTGCAATGCGCCATGAACGCGTCGAGTGCTTCATCGGGCACGAGATGGTTCGCCCGGTCACCTAACGCGAAGATGGCGCGGATGTTGCCCAGCAGGATCAAAAATTCCTCAGGTGAAAGGTTCTGTAGGCGTACGACCGGTCCGCTCAGATCGACCAAGCCGGGTGAAGCAAACTGGTTTTCTGCAAGCCGGGATTGCAAAGCCTCATAGCTGTAGAGCCCGCGGCGGCTGTCCATGAGGAATTCAGGCGTGCCACCAAAAACAAAGCCCAGTCCTTCTGAATTTCCCTGGAGCATATCGTTGACCATGCGCAGGATCTGCTCGAAATTTTGATTCCGTGCCTGAGAACTCTGCAATTTGTAGATGTTGACCATCTCGTCGAACACAACCAGCAATCCGCTATAGCCAGCGAGACGAGTGAAGCGAGCAAGAAGCTTCAGGCTGTCAAAGACATCGGCATCGTCAATTATCGAACGGACCCCTAGAGCTTGGCGCGCGTCGGTTTTCGTCGGAAATTCGGCGCGCAGCCAACGCAGGGCCGAAGCCTTCAAAGCCTCGTTGCCATCCTCACTGCCCTGCCAGTAGGACTTGAGCACATGCGCAAAATCATGGCCGCCTACCAGTTCTTGGATCGAAGCGAGCCGATCATCGATGACCTGTTCAACGGGCCGGTTATCGGTGTGCGCAACCTTCACGCATTCGCTGATGAAGCGTTCAACAACGCTAGGCAGTGCGCCGCCATCCGGTTTGGTCCGTGTCGCCATGTTGCGGATTGCTTCAGCGTAAAGCCCGCGCGCCTGACCGCCGGTCGCATGAATGCGACGATCGGGAGCCAGGTCGGCGTGAATGGTAACGCACCGACGCTCCAACGCGATTAGCCGCACGAGACTCAGAAAGAAGGTCTTGCCTGCGCCGTATTCCCCGATGACGAACCGACAAGATGACCCGCCGTCGGCGATCCGGTCGATGTCCTTAATTAGGGCGCCGACCTCGAGCATCCGCCCGACCTGAATGTGCTGCAAGCCCACCCGCGGGACGACGCCAGCAGCGAGCGCCTGAACTATCGTGTCGCGGTCGCGAAGCCGGATTGGTGTTCGCTCAGTCATGCGGCGGCCATGCTCCTGATTTTGTCGATAAGGTGCGGTTGAATCGAAACAATGTCTTCGCATTCGATCGCGATGTCGTCGAGTGCGTCGAAAGCCCAATCGTTGATGGTTTCAATGGCCCCATCGGGGAGCAGTCGTTGCTCACGACAAAGGGTGTCGAAGGTTTCGGCCTCAACCGGCTGCTCTGAAAGCTTAAGAAGTACGTGCGAGTGTGCGGCATCAAGGCCAGGCAGGCTCCGTTCATCTGGCTGGGGTTGAGCAGTAGTTTCTGTCGAGGCCGGGTCCTCTTCA
>CAUJKE010000362.1 GCA_963205385.1 Planctomycetota bacterium
TGCGCAACGCTTGCGCCCAGGCCCTGCGCAAGCAGTAGTCCTCCTGCGCCGCAGGCTCCTGTTTGAAGTAGTTGGCGGCGTGAAAGCGACTGGCTCTGATCGGAGGTTTCGCTAATCTTCATGGCTGATGTCCCCCCAAAAAAGTTAAGAACCGGACTTACGTTGTGTTTAGTGGCGGTACAGAAACTCGGTATTGTTCAACAGCGCCCAGGTGAGATCGATCCAGTCGTTGCGTTTGAGAGTTCCGCCTTTGGCGTAGCGCAACGCGAGTTCGACTTCCGCAGGCGCAGGTCGGCGCGAGAGCACTGTCAGGTACAGTTCCTCCAGCGTCTGTTCAGGCTTTTGGCGGGCCTCCAACAGTTGGCGGAGTTTGTCGCTGCTTTCCAGCTTCTTTTGAATGTGGCTGGAATTGAGCGTATGCAGCCACTGCGCGGCGACCGGCTTGCTGTTTTTCTCGTTGGCCATTCCCGTGGCGCGCGCCGAACGCCCGAAAAGGGCCAAAAACGGACTTGTGATGCTGCCATCCGCGAGCGCGATGGCCGGTTGATCCGGCGGAATGTAGGTGAAAGGCTCTGGAATCGGGCTGGTATAAAGGTCATGCGTGCCGGTGATCGCGTTGATCGCGTCAATCAACACCTCCGCGTCCAACCGGCGGACCGGGTAAGCGCCGAACTGCGCCTCGATCTTGTCGCCATCGCCCTTGGCGCTCGTGGAAAACTGGTACGTCTGGGAAGTCAAAACAAAGTGATAGAGATGCTTGAGGTCGTAACCGCTGTCGATGAATTCTTGCTCGAGGTAAGCCAACAACTCGGGATTGCTCGGCGGATTGTCCGCGCGAATGTCGTCTGGCTCATGAATGATTCCGCGCCCCATCACCCACGCCCAGACGCGGTTGACCGCGCACCGGGCGAACCAAGGGTTCTCAGGCTTAATCAACCACTCGGCGAACAGTTCACGGGGATCCTTATCCGCAGGTAGTTGGACTGTCGTGCCATCGGGAAAGACGGCCATCAGCGGCGTGTTCGCTGTGCCGGAAGGTGCGGCGTTCGCGACGTCGGCAGCGGGATTCGTATCCGTGGTCTGCTCGCTCGGGGCCGCCGCGACCGTGCCAGGAACTTCACTTCCCGGCGCCACGTTGCTCGGTTTGTCGACAACTTTCAGCGGATCCCAAAAGACAATCTCTTCCTTCCATTCGGCGGTCGGCTTGTAACCGACTTGCGAAAAGAACAAAGCGACGCCGGCGCGACGTTCCGCAGGCCACGAGTCCGCCCTTGCGCCCATCAGCGTCAAGGCCACCGCATTGGTGATCCCTTCCGGCGTCTTGTTCTGCAGGGCGCGATAGAAGTTGGCCGGCGGGACACGGAAGTTACTGCCGCTGGAGGTCAGCAGTTCGCGCGCGAATTGATCGTACGGCTTGTTCTCGGCGATCGAGGCGCGCACCCAGCGATGATACGACTGCGCGGCGTTGGGCCAGAGATTGATGGGAAACTCGGCCTTGATTCGGAGCACGTCCCCCCACTGCATTGCCCAGTAGTCGGCGAACTCGTCACGCTTGAGCAACTGCTCGATCAACGCGCGGCGCTTGTGCTTGACATCCGGATCGTCGATGAATTGCCGCGCTTCGTCGGCCGTCGGCAACGTGCCGATCACATCCAGAAACGCGCGACGCACGAAGACAGAATCCGAACAAAGCCGAGGTTCAATTCCCGCCTCCTTCAATTTGGCGAAAACCAGGCGATCGAGTTCCGAGTCCGGCAGCGCCGGCGCGGAACTCTCGTAGAGATTGGCTGGTGGCGGGCGAGAGGGAGCGTCTGCTCCCAGCGCCAGATTGCCGCTCAACACCAACGTGGACAAAACCAGATACCACGCAGCAGGCTTCATTTGTCGTCACTCCCGTGTGGGTCTCCGCGTCGAGCGCGGAATTCATCGTGCGCGAACGTTGCGACGGCTAACTCATCGCGTATCTCAGTAAGGCGCGTTCCACTAACGGCAGGTCTGTCGGTAGTGACCGATCGTAAGCGGCGCGCTCGGCAGGTAAGTAAGTGCGACCCACTGCTATGTTTGGGAACGAGGGTCCGGCGGGAAGTTGCCGCGAGGATTCCAGCAACCCACTCGTATTGTGTGCGGAATCAAATTAGGATGTCAATATCCAGTTTCCACTTTGAGCGGTATAATTGCCAGAATTGCCCGCTCGCGCGGAAACAGGCCGAGAATTGCCCTTGTGCACCGCTAGGTGTAGCATGCCGCTCGTAATTCAGGCCCAGCGGCGACTGGTCGCTGCCGATCGCACCCACCCCTGGCGGTTCTACCCGCAACTCCAATCACTCCTGCCCCCCACGGAGAAGTCATGCGAGCTTTCATCTTCGGTTTGGTCGTCTGCTTGATGGGGCTGCCCGCTTCCCACGCGGCAGCGAACTGGGATTTGTACGTTTCAGCCGACGCGGCGAGCGGCGGCGACGGTTCGCGCGAGAAGCCGTTTCTGACCCTCGTTGAAGCGCGCGATGCGATTCGCGCAGCGCGCAAGGCCAGCGCCATCGACGGTGCGGTGACGGTGCATGTGCAACCGGGCGTGTATCGCTTGGATTCCACCTGGGAACTGACCGCAGAGGATAGCGGGACGCCGCAATCGCCGGTCGTTTATCGCAACGATGTGGTGGCGAATGTCCCTACCGAGCAGTCCGGTGAAGCAGAGTCGCGCCCGGCGGATACATCCGCCCGCGTCAGCATTCGGGGCGGGCTTGCGCTGGATCCCGCAAAGTTTCAGCCTGTGACCGAGGAGTCCGTTCGCGCGCGGTTCGCGCCGGAAGTGCGTGACCGGGTGCTGGTTTATGATTTGGCCCCGGTGATGCCGACGGCGTTCGACGAATTCAAGGTCGCCTTTCATGGGACTCCCGCCGGGCCGTGGTTGTATGTCGATGGCCAACCGATGACGCTCGCCAGATGGCCGAACGCGACGGCGCCAAATTCAGGTTGGGCGAGTTTTTCTAAAGTAATTGACACCGGTCTACCGGAGCTGGGAGCGGCGGATGAGTCGCGGCGCAAAGCGAGACCCGGTTCGTTCGAGTTTGACGAGGAGCGCGTCGCGCGCTGGAACCTCGCCGACGGGGTCTGGCTGCAAGGCTTCTGGACGCACGACTGGAGCGATGAGGTGATCAAGGTTGCGTCATATGACCGCGCGCGCAAGGTCATCACGCTCGCCGCGCCGCATCACTACGGCATCATGGGGGGGACTTGGGGCGCCAAGACGCGGCGCTTCTACGCGCTCAATGCCCTGGAGGAACTTGATGCCCCCGGCGAATGGTATCTCGATCGCCAGCGAAAGCGGCTGTACTTTCTTCCCGCTGGCGAATTGAAAAACGTATCCATCGTGCTCGCCACGTTGACGCAACCGCTGGTGAAAATGTCCAGCGTCAAACATGTGGCGTTGCAAGGGCTTGCGTTTGAGTATGGTCACGGCGAGGGTTTGGTGCTGCGCAATGTCGAGCACGTGCGGATTGCGGACTGTCAGGTGGCGAACTGCGCCGGCGGCGGCATTTCCGTTGATGGCCGGGAGAACGTGGTCCAAGGATGCGATCTTTACAACCTGGGCACGAAAGGGCTGTCGCTTTCTGGTGGCGATCGCAAATCGCTATCACCGGCGGGAAACCTCGCGTTCAACAACCACATTCATCACTACGGGGTGTTTCAGCGCACTTACGCGCCGGGAATTGGCGTCAACGGTTGCGGACAAGTGGTCCGTAACAATTGCATTCACGATGCGCCGCATAATGCGGTGCTCTACGGCGGCAACGAGCATCTGTTTGAACTCAACGAGGTCTATCGCGTCGTCATGGAGACCGGCGACGCAGGCGCGTTTTACACGGGCCGTGATTGGACCAGCCAAGGGAACGTGCTGCGGCACAATTACATTCACGATCTCGGCGGCGGCGATGCGTCGCATGTCAACACGATGGGCGTGTATTTGGACGATTGCGATAGCGGCGATCGTATCGAAGGGAACGTGTTCTACCGCGCTGGCCGGGCAATTATGATTGGCGGCGGACGCGATAATCCCGTGCTGAATAATCTGGTGATTGATTGCCCCATCGGTTTGCACATCGACGCTCGCGGGATGACGTGGAAGCAGTGGAACCAACCCAATTCGGAAGGTTGGAATTTGGAAGAGAAGGCCGAGGCGCTGCATTACAAGCTGCCCCCTTGGAGCGAGCGGTATCCGCGGCTGGCAAAAATCATGAACGACTCGCCGCAAGAGCCGCTCTACAATCCTGTGCTCCGCAACGTCTTTGTCGATTGCACCAAACAGGTAACAAACTTGGACGGAAACGTCCGCAAGCTGTTGGACAAACTGGAGTTCGCCGACAACCTGGTGGTCAACACGACCGGTTCGAGTAAGGTGGCGACGGAGCAGAATCTGCCAGGATTTAGGACCATCGCGGGCACACCTGATAAGCCTGTGAACCTCGGATTCGCGGATGCCGCGGCTCAGGATTTTACGCTCGTCAAAGGTTCGCGGCTGTTACAAGAATTGCCTGGCTTCGAACCGATCCCGTTCGATAAGATCGGGCTGTTGAAACCGCGCCGCGGGTCGCACTCGCCGGACGCCAAGAGCTCGCCGGTTACCCCAAACTCCCGCCAGGAGTAACTCTCTCGATAACTCGCCGCCTGCGACGGTGGTAAGAGGCGCCAGGAAACAACCATGACTACATCCGCCCATTCGGACCTCGATTGCTCCGGTTGCGACGCGCCGGAGCCGATTGAAGGGAATTATTTTGTCTCCAGTTACCCTCCGTTCTCGTGCTGGAGCAAGGAGCAACTTGGCGCGGCCGAGCAGGCGCTGCAACATTCCGCAGCGCGCGACGAAATCCCGCTTGGGCTTTATCTGCACATTCCGTTCTGCGCCGAGCGTTGTCACTACTGCTACTATCGTTCCTATGCCAAGCCAACGCGCGACCAGACGGACGAATACATCGACACGCTGTTGACGGAGCTTACCAATTATTCCCAAGCGCCGGCGGTTGCAGGCCGGGCTGTCGATTTCGTTTACTTTGGCGGTGGCACGCCTTCGCTGCTGTCGGCCGCTCAAATTCAGCGTTTGCTGGACGGCGTGAAGCATGTGTTTCCGCTCGACACTGCCCGCGAAGTTTGCTTTGAGTGCGCTCCGCAATCCGCAACGGACGACCGATTGCGAGTTCTCCGCGACGCCGGGGTGACGCGGATCAGTCTGGGCGTGCAACAACTCAACGACGACGTGCTGGCCAAAAGTGGCCGCATTCATCGCGTCGCCGATGTTGAGCGGGCCTGGTCGCAGATTGCATTGCACGGGTTTCCAGTTGTCAACTTGGATTTGATGGCGGGCCTGGTAGGCGAGACGGACGAGACCTTTTTTGCCAGCTTGGCGCGGATCCTTGAAATGGGATCCATGTGCGTCACCATCTATCTGCTCGAAATCCCCGCGAACACGCCGTTATTTCATGCCCTCCAGGAGCACAAGGTCGAGCAGCCGCCAGCCGACTGGGACATGAAGCGCGCTCGCCTCAGGCGCGCGTTTGAGCAACTTGAGCAGCGCGGCTATACGATCCGCAGTGCCTACGCGGCGGTGCGCGATCCTGAGCGCGGTCGCTTCGTCTATCAAGAGGCTCAATATCACGGGGCGGATTTGCTAGGCGTCGGTGTTTCGTCGTTCTCCTATTTCGGCGGCGTTCATTACCAGAACCAGGCATCGCTCGACCGCTATCTACATAGCGTTGACGAACAAGGACACGCTCGCCTCCGCGCGTGCGAGCTTAGCGACGAGGAACAGATGGTGCGCGAATTCATTCTGCAACTCAAACTCGGCGGCGCTCGTGCGGCCACCTTCCGCGACAAGTTCGGCGTCTCGCTTGCCGAGCGCTTCGCGGCCCCGCTTAGCGAGTGCGCCCAGCATGGTTGGTTGACAGTAGACGAAGAGGGCGTGCGACTCACCCGCGAGGGATTGCTGCGTGTGGATCGCTTCTTACCAACGTTCTACTTACCTCAACACCGCAACCGGACGTATTGGTAATAAAAACCACTCCCCCTCGAAAAAACGACAAGAGTTCTTGACGCGACTTTTGCACCCCTTTTAATTGACAAGGCAGAAAGTCCATGTGCTATCAACTGCGCCCCCTTACCTCTTGATCTACTGGATTGTCGGCAAATGGCACAATCTCTATCGCGAATGAACCGCCTTGCGGCCCAACAGCGTTTTCCTTCTCGTCGGCGATGCAATTGTCAACAGCGATCTTAGCGGGAGCGGCGCGGATCAGCTCTACAATGGCGCATTAACCGCGCGTTTCTATAATGTCATAGGAGCAGGCAATCTTGATCCCGCTTTGGGCGCGACCATCGGCTTAAAAGCTTACGCCGGCCGTCACCGTCCTATCTCCACGCATCGATTTGGCGCGGGAACGGAAACTCTCCCAGGCGATGGGTCCGTCATCGATCGTGGCGGCAGCAGTGGCAATCTGCTTGGAGGCCTCGGCGTCGATATCGGGGTGGATAACATCTCGCGGCTCTGGACCGGTTCGATCATCATCCCGCAGACCGCCGATGGTGTCTTTACCGTGCGCAAGGACGATGGCGCCCGCGTGTGGCTGGATACGAGCAACGATGGCATTTTCGAAGTGGTAACAGAGCGTACCACCGGTGGTGGCGTTTCCAACACTTCAGGCGCGCCGGTTTCGCTGGCGGCAGGTGTTTATCCGTTCAAAGCTGCCTGGTATGAAGGAGGCGGCGGCGCTGGAATGCAGGTCAGTTGGGCGCAGACCACGGGGATCAATCCCTTTGCGCGCCGGAATATCGAGCCGCGTGCCTTCCAGACGCTCGTCTCCGCAAATAACTCGGTGATCAAAAATGGAATCGGCACACTCACACTGGCCGGCAACAATTCGTACAACGGCGAAACCGCCATCAACCAGGGCCTGTTGATAGCCGCCAGCGATCAAGCGCTGGGTGCGGTTCCTGCGGGAACGTTCAGCGATCCATGCTCCGGCGACGTTGTCACGATCACCGCTTCCGTCGGCCACGTCACGCAGACCGGCACGAACTCCGGCACGTGGAACTGGTCGCTCCTCACAACCGATGGCGACGCCGGCGACGTCCTGCACGGCGAACGGGGTGACGACTGGTACCTCCTCTTCGCCAACGACCGCCTCCGCATCAGCTCCGAAGCAAAAGCCCCCAACGTAATCCGCCGATATTAAGAAGGGACGTCCGGTAGAGAACTTCCTGGTTTTGCGAATCCCAGCGCTATGACTAACGTGAGAACTGGCTCGCTAACCCGTTGGTATCCGAATAACGAACTACTCTTCGCCCATGGCCATAGCAAAAGCCACGGCGTGGCTGCGGCAGTGCGAAATGCTGATCTGCACATCGCTGATGCGCAGGCGTTCGCAATGTTCGCGGGCGACGCCGCCGATGCGCAGCAGCGGCTTGCCGCCTGGTTCGTTGTGTACTTCAATGTCTTGCCACGAGATGCCGCGGGCCCAACCGGTGCCGAGTGCCTTGAGCACCGCTTCCTTCGCGGCCCAGCGTCCGGCGTAATGCTGCGTGGCCGCCTTGCGGGCGGTGCAATATTCAACTTCGTGCGGCGTGAAGACGCGCGTCAAGAACAACTCGCCGTGCCGCTCGATCATCTGCGCGATCCGCAGCACTTCCACGATATCCGTGCCGATACCTAGAGTTTTCATAATCGTTCGCTTATTAAGCCTGTGCCGGACGGCGCACGCCGCAAGCGGACTCCGCTCGGGCCAAGACCTCGCTCGCTTTGTGACGCGCGCGGGCGGCGCCGGTGGCTAGAATCTCGGCCACGCGCTGCGGATTCGCCGCGAGATCGGCCCGCCGCTGACGCGCTTCGGCGTAAAAGTTCTCCGCCGCGTCGGCCAAGGCTTTCTTCACTTCGCCATAACCAAACCCGCCGGCGAGATACTTCGCCGCCATGGCTTCACGGGCCGCCTCGTCCGCAAACAAAGAGTAGAGCTGATACAGATGATCGTCGGCCGGCTCTTTCGGCGCTTCCATCGGCCGCGAGTCCGTTTCGATCCGCATCACCTTCTTACGCTGCGCTTTGGGATCCTCGAAAATCTCAATGGTGTTGTTGTAGCTCTTCGACATCTTCTCACCGTCGGTCCCTGGCACCTTGGCGGAAGTTTCGAGCACTTTGTACTTGGGAAGGACGAACGTTTCCCCAAATAAGTGGTTGAAACTCCCGGCAATGTCGCGGGCCACCTCGATGTGCTGAATCTGGTCGGCGCCGACCGGCACAATGTCCGAATCGTAAATCAGAATGTCCGCGGACATCAGCACCGGGTAGGTGAACAGCCCGGCGTCCGCGGCGATTCCTTTAGCGACCTTGTCCTTGTAGGAGACACACCGCTCGAGCAAACCCATCGGCGTGATCGACATCAGGAGCCAGGTGAGCTGCGTCACTTCAGGCACGTCCGACTGCACAAACAGCGTCGCCTTCTCGGGATCCAGGCCAAGCGCCAACAGGTCCAAGGCGGCGTCGAGCGTGTTTTGCCGGAGGACTTCGGGTTCCCGCACGGTCGTCAGCGCGTGCAAATTCGCGATGAAGTAATAAGCTTCGTTCCCGTGTTGCAGGTCGATGTATTGGCGAATCGCGCCGAAATAGTTGCCCCAATGGAAGCGGCCGGTCGGTTGAATGCCAGAGAGTACGCGCATGTGGAACTTAAGTGGGAGAAATGATCGAAGCGTGGAGTAACTTACCGGCCACGACGTCAGCCGTCACTTTAATGTACCAACAATCTCGCTCACGCTGCTTACGCCTGCTTCGGCGAGCGCGGCGGGGAGTTGCTCGATCAGGCGCATCGAGACCGTGGGG
>CAUJKE010000363.1 GCA_963205385.1 Planctomycetota bacterium
TCACGCAGGGGACGCCTAGCAGCTTCGTGCAAGCTTCCACGCGGCTGGCCAGGTTCACCGCGTGACCGCGCGGGCCATATTTCATCCGCCGCTTGCTGCCGGCATTGCCGACCTGCGAGACGCCGGAATTGAGGCCGATTCCCAAGCGAATCAAGCCCCCCAACCGCTCGGCCCACTCGACATTAAGCGCCGGCAACTCCTCGAGCATCGCCTGGGCTGCCTCGAGCGCGAGTTGGGCATGTTCAGGCTGATTGGCGGGGGCGTTCCACATCGCTGCCACGCCGTCGCCATAATAGTCGATGACGACGCCGCCGTGATCCATAATTTGCACCGTCAAGCGATCGAGAATATCCGCGAGCAGCATGAACGTGGCATGCGCCCCTAAACGCTCGGCGATGCGCGAGAAGCCTCGCAGATCGGCGAAGAGGACCGTAAGTTCTCGTTCCTGCGGCGCGAGAATGCCGGCATCGCGCTCCAAGGCTTGGGCGAGCTCAGGCGAGAAAAACTGCTCGAAGTGGATGCGGGCCCGCGCCGCTTCCGCTTCGCCGGCCACGCGCGCGAGCCCCGCGCTCACCGCTCCGGCCAAGAGTTGCACCAACTGCGCTTCCAACGGCTGAATGCCGCGGGTGGTCGTCGTCCGCAGGTCGCGCGAACCGAAGACCACGCCAATCACTTCATCGACGTCATCGAAAATCGGCGACGCGACTACCGCTTCGATCCCCTGCAAACTTTGGACGTCGCCGCCATTTTGAAAGTTCTGGTAAACCGTCCGCTTTTCGGCCCTGACCTGGTTCAGCACGCGGCGGCTGAATTTCTGCGCGGAGCGCTCGTCCGCGCCGCTGGTGGCGACAACCTTCCAATCACTGGCCTCGCGCAGCAGCACGAGCCCGCGATCGAGTCCCACCAATTCGACGACTGCCCGGGCCGTTTCCCCATAGAACTCATTGGAACCCGCGGCGGCGCGTTGCACGCTGAGAAGGGTCGCGAACCACTGCGTCAACGTTTCGACGGAAGGAGCCTCGGTGTTGGTCAGTTTGGCTGGTTTTGCTGCTCGCGGGCGGGGACGTGAGATCGTTTGCAGCGACGAGTCCTGCGGCTCTTCATCCGTGGGAATCATGCCAATCTCGAGCGTCGTACAACCAAAGGACAACCGCGCCGGCGGCGCGAGCGCGCGCGCTTGGCCTTGTTCGAGCTTGGCGCCGCCCACCACCGAAACCGCCCCGCCGAGGTTCGTGACCATGACTTCGCCGCTGGGAAGCTCCTCCAGGCGAATCTGGTCGCGTGAGGTGTAGGGGTCTTCGACAATGATTCGCGGAATCTCGCGCTCAGGTCCACGCCCCAGTTCGACGGGGCCGCGCTCGTGTTGAATCTGCCGGCGTTGCTGCTCGTTTGCCAGCGTGAGGAACAACATGCTAAGCCCCCGGAAACTCGAAGCGGGCATCGACTCGCAGCGCCGCATCGTGCGGACACATCGTGACGCAGGCGGGGCCGGTCGGAAGCGCACTGCATAAGTCGCAGACCACCGCTTGTTCCGCAACCTGCCGGACTTCCGCCGCCGCTTGACCAGGACCGAGCTGCATCTGGCCGGCGGCCGGCGCGATGCGAACGTCGAGCACCACATCGCCGGCGGCTACCGGCGGCTCGACCCGCACCGCGAGCAGATTTCGTCCACGGCGCAGGTGCGTGCTGTCCAGCAAGCAGCCATACGTCAACTTCTGATTCTCGCCCCGACGTTGCTTTTCTTCGCAGGTCAATTCAAGCGCCTGGCCGTTGAGCCAGACTGCGGCGCTCGCTCCCTGCGTGACGAGGATCAATTCGTGCCTGGCATCACCGCGCCGATCTTCGCTCGCGACATGGAATTCATAACGAAAGCCGACGGCCGTTTCCAGCGTCGCGCCGGACTGAAGATTCCGCCGCGCCAACTGCGCCTGCAAGGCTAAGTCCCACGCAAACGGCGAACTCACGAGCGCCGCCGACAGCGCGCCGGTGGGAGGCCAGCGACTGGTTGCGGACAGCGGCGTCACCTCCCATCCCATCGCCCGCTGGGGCAGGAGCCCCAAGTCGTGCATTTGAATCGAATCGTAGGGACACTGGTTGGCGCACATCCCGCAGCCAATGCACCAATCGCGAATTAAAATCTGCCCGTCTTCGCCCCGCTGAATCGAGCCGACCGGGCAGCCGATCATGCACGCGGGGTTCAGGCAATTACGACAGGCTGAAGGGACGAGATAACGGTCGAACCGGGGGCCATCCAGGAACAGCCGCGAGCGTCCGTCGCCGTGCGTGTTGACACAAGCGGTGACGCAGTCGCCGCAGCGAGTGCAACGATCAAGGTCGATGAGTAATAGCTTTTGACCTTGGATCAAGCCGAGTTCTTGAAACTCCGGCGACGACAAAATCGCCTGATTCGCGTCCCAGGGCTTTTCTTGGGCGCGCTGCACATCGCGAGCGCGCCGCTCCGCGACGATGCGCTCGACGCGCGCGCGAAGCGTGGACGAGCGCGCGAGCAGGTCTTGAAAGGCCGCGGCGGGAATGCGCACCAGGTCGACCGGCACGCTGCTCCGCTTGGGATCCGGCGGATGATCGTAGGCCAGGCAGGTCGCGGACCGCGGCGTGTTGGTGAGCACGCCGATCTCGCCAAACACGTCCCCTCGCGACAAATAGGAGAGCACCCGCGGCGGGCCGGCATGCGCCGCGCGGGGCGAAAGTCCGCCCGCGAGCAGTTGATCCAAGATTAAGCGGCCGCCGATGCGAACTTCCAAGTCGGTCCAATCTTTTTCGAGCCCTTTCATGCCTTTGGGGAAAGCTCGCGTCGCTGCCACGATCGCCGGCTGTTCTGCCACCGGCGCGAGCGCTTTCGCCGCGAGCCACTTGCGATCGCGCACGCGCGCATTGAGCGCCGCGACCACGAGTTGCCGCGCCCCGGCATCGTCGGCAGCGTGTTCTGAATACGCTTGCACCGCCGCTTGGGTCGCCGCATCCAGCGCTTGCCAGAGATGCGCCAGCGGCGAGAGCGTCGGCGGGGAGGTTTTGGCTTTGGCGGCGGCGAGCATCTCGGCAGCGGATTTCGGCTTCGCGACTCCCTCCGCGGACGCATCCAGTGCGGGATTTTCAACAGGCGAAGGTGGGGCTTTGGCTGGCGGTGAAGCCGAGCCGCTTTGAATCAACTGGATCAGCACATTCCAGTCGGCGACATCCGACTCCCGCAACACGACATGCGGATCGGTGACGACTTGCACCAGCCCGGCGCGAATCAAGTAGACCGCATCCGCGACGTCGCCCTGGTCGAAGATCACTTGCCCTGGTTCGGCGCGCACCAACTCGGCATGCTCGTGCAAATGCTCGAGTTCCGCCGGCGGCAAATCGGCGAGCACGTCGATGCGCTTCAAGTGATTCTTGAGGATCCGCTCCCGGTACACAGCTTCGAGCCGTGCCTGATAGCCGGCATCGCGCTGGATGTGATCGAAAATGTTCCGCAAGAATTCGAGCAGGTAACATTCGCCATCGGCCACCACGGTCGCCGAGCGGGGCGACATGGTCATGCAACTCATTTCGCCAAACACTTCGCCTTCCAGAAGCGGAGCGCGGCGAGTGTTGTAATCGACCTCGGACGGTGCATCGATCGGAATCGACTGCGGCGCGAAGTGCACGGAGCGACGCGGGCCCCAGAGGGACGCGAGCCAACCGCGCGGCGTGGGAGCATCCGCCAACATCAGGTAGGCCGTCAAACGCCGCAGGGCGTTCTCGCTCGGTGGCTCGGCGGCAAGCCTGGCTTGCTGTTGTTCGAGCGCGGCGACTTGCTGGGCAAGCCGTGCCTGCGCGGCCGCGTTCTCTTGGTGGGCAAGTTGTTGCCGCCGCACCGCGAAAAGGTCGGCCGTCGTCAAAATGTAAAACGCCGAAGCGCCGGCATCCCCCTGGCGACAAATCACCTCCCCTGCCTGGTACCTTCGCAGCACCGCCGAGCCGGGAAACTTGTCGAAGCTCGGCGTCTTCTTCAGGCCGCGGAACAGTTCGAGTTGCTCCAGCAGTTCGCTCGGCAGATGCTCGTCGCCGGGGCGCGGCGGCAGATCGACTTCGGGATTGACGACAATATGGGACATAGGCCGTGACCGCCGTAGGCGTGTGGTCCATCGAAAAAGGGGGAATCGCAGACCAAGGAACAAGGATTGGCCCAAATACTCGGTTTGCGGCACACCGCACCTTCATATTATCATGAACCGGCAACTTACATCATGCTCAGTTTCGGTTCGTCGTTTGGGGAACTTGCTTGCTTATCGATCGGACCCACCGCGTTTGGATGGCCGTGACACTCGTTCTGCTGGCCGCGGCCACCGTCGCGTATGGGGTCTACGCGCGGTCGTCGCCTGAGGGACCGCGCGGGGGGAGCGTGCCGGGAATGTTGTTCGGCATCGTTGCGTCGCTGCTGATGCTGTTTGCCGGGCTGCTTTCGCTGCGCAAGCGATTTCCTGCCTGGCGACTCGGTTCCGTCCAAAGCTGGCTGCGGGCGCACATTTGGCTGGGCCTGTTGAGTGGCCCGCTGATTTTGTTCCATAGCGGATTTCAATGGGGGGGCTTACTCGAGCAGATCGCGCTTGGACTCGCGCTAGTGGTCATTTTGAGCGGCGTGGCAGGACTCGCCCTGCAACACCTATTGCCCCGCGTGATGCGCGACGCAATCCCGGCCGAGGCGATGTTCGAGCAACTCCCGATCGTTTGCGCGAGGTTGCAAATGTCAGCCGATCAAGCTATTTCGTCGGTGTGCGGCGCCGCCACGGCCTTGGCCCCGGCGGTCGAGCAAGGCGATCCGGCGTCACTGTTAGCTGGTTTTTATCGTCAACAGGTGCGTTCCTTCTTGGATCCGCTGGCGAAGCCTCAACATCCGTTGGCGGATGCGACCAGGTCTGGAGCCGCATTCCACCAGATTCACCTGCGCTTGTCGGCCGATTTGCAGCCCTGTTTGGAAAAGCTCGAACGGTTGTGCGCGGAACGGCGAAATCTCCTGTTGCAAGCTAAAATGCACCGCTGGCTGCACGGCTGGCTCTTGGTGCACGGCCCGCTCTCTGTCGCGCTCTTGGTTTTCGGAGTGGCTCACGTGGTCACTGCTTTTTGGTATTAGGTAACAAACTGCATGCCAGATGTACGATCGCTGCCTTCGATTCGCGAGCGGTGCGAACTCACGCGGTTCAACCAGGCGACCGCGCTGCGCCGGTGGCTGGGGCGTTTGTCGTACCTGGCGGCACTCCTGGCGGCGGCGGTCATCGTGCTCTGGACGCTGCGCCGCGACGAGCGGGTCTATTGGTCCGCGCCTGTCTCATCCGCACATGCGATGTTCCAGCGCGATTGCCGCGCGTGCCACGTGCAAACCGCAGCGCCACTGACGCGCTTGGTGACGCTCAACGATGCGCACCCCAGCGTCCGTGATCAAGATTGCCAGCAGTGCCACGGGCAAACTTCGTTCGATCATTCCCCGCGAATGCATAAGGACGTCGTCCACGGTTGTGTCGAGTGCCATCGGGAACACACCGGCAGCGCGCAACTCGCCGACGTGGCGGATCGGCACTGCACCGTCTGCCACGCGAATTTAACTACCACCCAGGGGCATCCGCATGTCGATCCGAGTGTGGAGTCGTTCGCTGCGCATCCGGAGTTGTTTCTCTGGGAAGCGCCGCGCGATGACGAAACGCGCGCCGCGAGACGCGCGGATCCCGCGTCGCCGGTGGTGTTTCAAGACAACATCTGGCGTGATCGCACCCAATTGAAATTCAATCACGCCCGGCATCTGGTCACCGGCGGGGTGCTCACGGCGCCCCCTCGCGCTGGCGAAGAGGCCGCGCATACCGACCTGCGCGTGCTCAATTGCAGCGACTGCCATGTGCCCGATGCGGCGGGGCAGTACATGCTGCCGGTCAACTACGAACAGCATTGCGCCTCGTGTCACAAGCTGGAGTTCAGCGGCAAATTGGCCGTTGGAGGCGCACTACCGCACGAGTCGCCGGAGATTGTGTTTGGTCTGTTGCGGGACCGGTTGATGAAATACGCGGAAGCTCATCCAGCCGCTGTCGTTGAAGCAGGCGACGCGCCCCGCCTGCCGAACAAATCCGCCGCGCCGCCATCATCTGACGACAAGTGGCAATGGGTGGAGTCGCAGTTGGAAACAGCCAACGACGGCGTGTTTGCGAATGTGCAACATGGTTGCGCCTATTGCCACACGTTACGGGAAGTCAGCCCGCCGAGCGAGCACGGCTTAGCGTTCCAGGTTGTGCCGCCTAATATGCCCCAGCGTTGGCTACGCGGAAGCCGGTTCGATCATCGGAGTCACCAAGAAGTTTCGTGTGTTGTTTGTCACGATCCGCAGTTTAACGAGCGCACCCCCGAAGGACACGCGAAGTTCGGCGCGAATACCGAACTTGCGAGCGAAAGCTCAGGCGACATTCTGATGCCGAAGTTGGCATCGTGCCGCCAGTGTCATGGCGCCCGCACGGCACCAGCGGCTGCAGCCCATACAGGCGCGCGGGCGAATTGTGTCGATTGTCACGATTATCACCAGCACGGCGAGCGCGGAACGGGAAAGCTCGACGTTTGGCTGAAGAGCAACCGGTAGGGAGCGGCGGGACCGATTTATAGTTAACCATGCGAATCTTCCGCAACATTTTGCTGGCGGCCATGCTTTGCGGCGTCTCCGTCGTGGTAGCGCTCGCAGTCGCGCCGCTAGTGGCGCAACCGGTGGCAAACGCTCCGCCAGACATGCCGCTGGAAGAGATCGATCCGCCCCCGCAGCACGTTCAGGCGCTCGGCGCGCGCTCGTGTGCTTCCACCGCTTGCCACGGCAGCGTGCATCCCGATCCCCGCGCGCGCGGCGCGAATTCGACTTTCATTCGTCGCGATGAGTATATCGTCTGGACGGATCACGATCCGCACGCCCGCTCGCTGCGCACGCTTGAGTCGGAACCATCACGCCAGATGCTGGCAGCACTCGGCATCCAGGACAACGCCGGGAAAATCGTCGACCAGCGCGGCTTTAACAACTGCTTGAACTGCCATGCCACGCAAATTCGGGGCGAGACGCCGAATCAGATCGCGTATGAGTCCATCAACTGCGAAGCCTGTCATGGTCCCGCCCAAGCGTGGCGGGACACACATTATCGCGCCGGCTGGTCGAAGGAATCGGCGGCGCAGCAGGGCTTCATTGACAACACAAATCTGACCGCCCGCTCGCAAGCCTGCGCGAAGTGCCACGTTGGCGCCGCGGATCGTGAAGTGAACCACGACTTGATCGCGGCGGGGCACCCAGCGCTGAAGTTTGAAATGGCCGCTTATCATGAACTACTGCCGAAGCATTGGAACGACGCTCAAGAACGCGCGGCGACGAAGAACTTCGAACGCGAACTATGGACCGCCGGACAAGTTGCTTGCCAGCGCCAAGCGCTCGATTTGCTCGCTGCCCGCGCGCTGCGGCAATCAAGCTCACAAGCCGCCAAACAATCAGTCGTCGCGCCGGCCTGGCCGGAGTTCGCGGAGTACGACTGCTTCGCTTGCCATCATGCTTTAAGCGAAAAAGGCTGGTATTCGTCACAGGCTGGGAAGCTCAACGCCTTACCTGCCTGGAGTCCCTGGTACTTTCCGAACGACGAAGCTACGCCGGAGCTAACGGAACTGCGCGCGAAGATGGTGCACATGCCGCGCATCGCGGATGCAGGCTTGCTGGCGGCCGTGCAAGCTGCCCGCGATTCGCTCGCTGCCAAGACTCTCCCCTTAGCAGGCCAGGAGCAGGCGCTGGCTGCCGCGCAATGGGACCGGTCCGTGCAAGCTTATTTGCGTTTGGCAGCCGAGTTTCGCGCGCGACAAGACGCCGCCCGCTTCGACAAGGCCGTTTGGCCAGAAGCAGCGACCGTCAAAGCCAAACTGCTGGAGCTACGTCAATTGCTCGCGTTTCCTACCGGCTTCGATAGTCCGGCGGCTTGGCCTTCCCAGGACCGCCTCGCGGAACTCATCGCTGCGCTTACGGCTGAGCTCTTGCCAGCGGAGGCTGCACCATGATCTCGTCTCATCCGATCCCGCGGTTGGTCGCACTCGCGTTCTTCATGCTACTGGGGGGCGCAGCGCTAGTGTTTGTTTCCGATCATGAATCTTCCCGTTCGCAGACGCTGTTCGCACAACAGCCTGCGCCTGCGAACGCGCCGCAGACCTGGGAGTATGAAGGGGTCGCGAGTTGCGCCGGCTGTCATGAAAAGCCGTCGGCCATTTATGAGCGCACCGGCGCGACGAAGTTTGTCGCGTTGACCGAGTCGCATACGTGGCTGGAAACGGACAAACACGCCAAAGCCGTGGAGTTGATCGACCCGGCGAAGAATCCACTGGCTAAAGCGATGTGTGACAAACTTCAGATCGCCGATATTCATGCCGCCAAAGAGTGCTTGAGCTGCCACGCGAATTGGCAGTATGACAAGCGCACCGATCAATGGGCCGAGCGCCCCAAGTTCCACGAGTTTGGGGTCTCGTGCGAATCGTGTCACGGCGCCGCTAGCAGCTGGTTGAAGCCGCATACGGATCCGCAGTGGCGAAAGCTCACGCCCCAAGCCAAAGGCGAACTCGGCTTTGTCGAAGTGCGCAACCCCGAAGCGCGCGCGAAGCAATGCCTGGCTTGCCATGTCGGCGACGCGGCGCAGCACAAGGTCGTCACGCACGAGATGTACGCCGCCGGTCATCCGCCGCTGCCTGGGGTCGAACTCGAAACGTTCGCCAACGCCATGCCACCCCATTGGCGACACATTCACGAGAAGCCCCAGTTTGAGTTTCGCGGCGACTTTATTCGCGCGAATCCCTCGGCCACGGCGGGGCGCGAGTTGTACAAGTCCCGCGCGGCACTCATCAGCACCGTGGTCGCGATGCAAACTTCGCTCAGCCTGGTCGGCGACCAAACCGACGACGCAACGCGCCTGCCAGACTTCGCCACGTTCGATTGTTACGCCTGCCATCACGATTTGCAGTCGCCGTCATGGCGGCAAGCGAGGCAAGTGGTGGGCTCGCCGGGGCGTCCCCGCCCCGCGGTCTGGCCAACGACACTGGTGGAAGCCGCGATTGCGTTTGCACACCAAGACCCCAGCGCCGCCGCAACCGCCACGGAACAATGGCGCACGGCGCTGGCCCAGTATCAAGCCGCGTTCAGCGCGCAGCCCTTTGGCGATCCGGCGAAGATCAGCGAAGCTCGTAAGGTCCTCGGTGCGCTGCTCGATTCCATCCTGCTGGACATTCAGAAGTCGCCTGCCGATCAGGCAGCCATCGAACGGGCGTATGCGAAACTCGTCGCGCCGAGTGAAACGCAAGCGCTCGACTTCGACGCCGCCCGCCAAATTGCCTGGGCGTTGAACATCCTCGCCGCCGATCTTGGTCGCCCGCTACCACAAACTTTGGCCGACAAGCTCCACCTCGCGCTCCCCGCCACGCAAGCCAAGAGCATCCCCGACGATCTGCCGCTCCGCATGAAGGC
Organism: Planctomycetota bacterium; assembly: GCA_963205385.1. Lineage (GTDB taxonomy): Bacteria > Planctomycetota > Planctomycetia > Pirellulales > Pirellulaceae > JAEZGD01. Next base: position 9,488 of record CAUJKE010000363.1, read on the forward strand.
GATGTCAGCATACGATCCCAAAACATTCCGCGAAGCGCTCCACTCCCTCAATAAGTAATCACCCTCTCTGTGGCGAAGTTCGATATTTGGCGTTCCGATGTCCTGGGGATCCGGTGCTGAGAATTTGGAATTTCACGCGCGCTACTTCCGCCACTCGTACACGCTGCGATCGCCCGGATCATCGCTCACCCGCCACAACTGGCCGTTTCGCAAATACATCCGCTGCTGCTCCTCGCGGTTGAGGGGGCGAGCGCCGACGCGGCCGAACACGGCGATCTGGTTGCCGCTCTCGTCCACGGCCCGATCGCGATCGAGCCCTTTGCTAATCGCGAGCGCGTGACCGCCCTTGGGCAGCTTGTAGTTGGCCACGAGCCGCGGCGTGGGGCGCGGACTGAAGCCGTCGTTGCCTGGCGTTTCCGCCGAGGTAAGCTGCACCACGCGGAGGCCGTTCTTTCCATCGGCCAGATAAGCGAACTCGCTGATGTTCGTGATGCCGAGCTTCACGTCGTGCAAATCGTTGATGCAGCCGCCGGCGTCGTAGACTTGATCGACCACCGGCGCGCGCGGCCTGGTAATATCGAGAATCACGAGCCCCCGCTGGCCGGCCGCGACATAAGCATACGTGCGGGCAAGATAGATGTTGTGCGCCGCCCCAATCGCCAGCGAAGCGACTGGCCTGGGACGTGCGAGGTCCGTCACATCGAGCACTGTCACTCCTTGCTCGTCGCACACATAGGCATACCGGAACTGCACTTGCACGGCCGTCGGCGTGTGTAAGAAGTCGTGACCAATCACCGACGTCACCTGGGGGCACTTGGGATCTTCCAACGACACCACCACCAACCCCGCGTCGCAGCAGACATACGCATACACACCAGCAATCGTCACGCTGCGCGCTCCGTTCAAAATCCCGTCGGGATTGAAGGTCACTTCGCGCTCCAGAAAGTTATTGAGCGGATTGCCGTCCAACAGCGTCGCCGCGCTGACCAGGATCAAGCCTTCGCGCTTGTCGGTGACATAAATGTAGGCGTACATCGCATGGATCGGCTGCTCATCGTTTTCCGGTCGATGGGCCCGAGTGGGATCGGGGGCGATCGTGGTCGGCGCGGCCACGCTCGTCGCGAACTTTGTCTTCACATACAAGCGCTGCCCCAGCGGCGAGACCGGCGCGCTGAGAATGCGTTCCGAGAAGCCTTTGTTGTCGATAAACGCAATGTCGAACACCCGTAAGCCGCCGGCGCCGCACGCGGCATAGAGGAACTCGCCCCGCGCTTGCAGGCTCAAGATTTCCGGCTTGGTAAACGGGCTTGTGAACTGCTCGCCGATATCCTTGCCGGGATGCTCGTGCGCGTGCTGGAGCTCGAAACCATGTTCGACATGCTCGCGGTAGTAATCAGGAAACGCCAACTCTTGCAGCGTGCTGCCAATCACTGCCTGCGGCTCTTTGGTCTCCGTCACGACGACGCCATGCAAGCCGTGCTCTCCAGCGGCGACCCAACAATACTTGCCGATGAAGTTGACGTAGTTCGTCCCCTGCATCAGAAGTTGAGCCATCAGCGCGTTGTTGTCTTCCTGCTGGGAGACGTGGCAATCGGTGCACATCTTGGTTTCGTGCGTGCCAGCGGTATTTCGTCCACCGTCGTACTTGTCGCCATGCCCGCCGCGGACCGTGTGCGGCACGTTGGTGCTGAACGCGATTCCCGAAGCCCCTTCTGCGCTCACCGTTTGTTGCTGGACATAGATCGACTCGCGGTTGGCGTTGTACGAGCCGACGTGAATCGCGCAGCTCGAACGAGCGGGGCCGATGCGATTGCCGGTGACGTTGCCATCGCGAGCCAGCATGTAGACATCGTCGCGGAGTGTTTGGAAGTTGTAGGCGACCTGATTGCGCGAAACATCCCCTTCGCTATGCAGCCCCGGCGTCTTCTGGTTGGCTTTTTGAGGCAAATGGCAGCCAAAGCAGCTCGGATTCCAGGACGAGTGGCAAGCGATGCAGCTCATCGACTTGTCTTGATGCGCGCACTTGTCGCGCGCCGGCAAGCCGCCCCAAACGAGTTTCGTCGTATCCGGCTCAAACCGCACCGTCTTCGCCAGGTGCGACTTGGCGTTGTAATGCTCGTTGTTGGGATCGATCGTGTCGGCCGTTTGCACGAGTTCCCAGGAGCGATCCTCCTCCACCATCGAGCGCTGTATCAGCTTGCCGTTGACGATATCGAACCGCTTTTTGCCAAACGGCGTATTGAGCCGAGCGAGGTTCGTCCCCCCTGCGCGCGACGCGGGGCCGCTGGTCGGCATCGTGCCGTCGCCATGCACGAGCCGATCGCGCACGCTTTCAAAAGCCGTGCCGTGGCAGTCGGTGCAGGTAATCTCAATCGCCGCCCGCACTTCGCTATAGAGCCTGGTGTTGCCGTGCACATCTTGATAGAAGTGGCAATCGACGCAGTGCATGCCGCGCTCGAGGTGAATATCCATCAAATGGACCGGCGTATCATCGCGCTGTTTGCCGTAGAGTTTTTCCAATTCGTTCGGCGGCGCCATCGCCGCGAGCAGTTTCTCGGTTGACGGATGCTCCACAACGAGTCCGCGATGATCGAGCAAATGGCCGGCCCGATCCTTCTTATAGACCGCGCGAAAGACCCAGCCGTGGCCGTGAAAATCGGCAAACTGCGTGTGCCTCGCGTACGGGTTGAGTTCCGAAACGTGCGCGAGGAACTCAGGATCGGACCACAGCCCCTGCTGAGACGCTTCATTAGGATTGGACATCGACATGGCCATCCGCTCTTCGGCCGTCGGGTAGCGCTGCTGCTGGGGATACATCAACTCGCCATCGGTCTCGTTATCCCACCACATGAAACCGAGGTAGCTGTTCATCACATTGGTGCCGGGGTGGACGTGGCACAAAATGCACTGGCTGGTCGGAATCCGCGACGTGAACTGATGCGCGATCGGATGCCCCGGTTCGTCCTTGGGAATCGTGGGATCGATGAATTTGACGAAGTCATCTGTTTCCGCGGCCGCGAGACCTCGATTGCCGTACTTCG
>CAUJKE010000364.1 GCA_963205385.1 Planctomycetota bacterium
GCGGCTCTGGGCGGCGAGCGGTTATCGCACGATTCATGTTGGCAAAGCGCATTTTGGCCCGCGCGACTCTGTCGGAGCCGAGCCGCTGAACTTGGGATTTGAGGTGAACATCGGCGGTTGTTCGATCGGCGCTCCGGCAACGTATTACGGCGAGAAAAACTACGGCAATGGCCAAAAACAGCGTGCGAAGGCGGCGGTGCCGAATCTGGAAAAGTACCACGGCACCCACACGTTCCTCACCGATGCGCTGACGTTGGAGGCCCTGAACCAGGTTTCGCAGGCTGTGAACCAAGACAAACCGTTCTATCTCTATCTATCGCATTACGCCGTGCACTCACCGTTCAACTCCGATCCGCGCTTTGCCCCGAATTATGAACAGTCCGGTAAGCCCGCCAATGCTCAGGCGTTTGCGACGCTGATTGAAGGGATGGATAAGTCGCTGGGGGACTTGCTCGACCATTTAGACGCGCTGGGCATTGCCGACAACACACTCGTGATCTTTCTCGGTGACAACGGCAGCGACGCGCCGCTGGGACATGAGCACGAGATCGCTTGTGCCGCGCCGCTACGGGGCAAGAAGGGGGCGCATTATGAAGGTGGGATGCGCGTGCCGTTCATCGCTGCGTGGGCCAAGGCGGACGAGCACAATCCGCATCAACAGCGCTTGCCGATTCCCGCCGGCGCGATTCAAAGCCAGATCGCCAACGTGACCGATTTGTTCCCGACGATTCTAGCGGCGGCCGATGTGCAGTCGCCTCAAAATCACGTCGTCGATGGCCAGCGGCTGGATACGTTACTCTCCGGCCAACCGGATGCTTCACGCGAACAATCGTTTCTCATGCACTATCCGCACGCGCCGCATCGCAGCGACTACTTCAGCACGCTGCGGCTCGGGGATTGGAAGGTGATTTATCACTATCATCCTAAAGAAGCAACTGCTGACGCGCATTATCAGTTGTTCAATCTGAAGGACGATCCGTCCGAGTCCAAGGACCTGGCCAGGTCGAACCCCAAGCAACTCCGCACGATGATGGAAGCGCTCGTGACCCGTTTGCAGCGGCATGACGCGCAGTACCCGGTCGATCAAGACGGCCAGCCGGTCACGCCGCAGTTGCCAGAGTAATCGGCACGCGCGCATGTGTCTGCTACTTGGGCCAACAGAGACCTTGGATCATTGTCGCGAAAGCGGCCAGGCCGTACATCATGAGCAATGCATACCCAGCCAGGCGGATGTGGCGATTGTCTGGCGGAAAGCGCATGATTAACCCCTGACCAATGAGGGCCAGCAGTCCCAAGACGCCGGCCGATTCCGCCAAGGGAAAGTAATGCAGGACCGCAAACCCGGCGGAGAAGAACGTCATGAGCCAGAACAGTTCCACCATGCTGAATTGCAGGCGTGACCGCTGAGGATCGTCCGCGGTGACGGCGATCGAGTCCACGGTGAGCGCGCGGCGCTCAGCCGGGGACAAGCCGTCCGGCGGGCGGAGCGTGATGTTGGCGTCTTGATTGTCAGCGCCGTCAGCGGCCGCGAGCACGAAGTCGTCACGAAACGTGAGCCCGGCGGTCGCGCGCCGCGCGGCGTCCTCACGTTCGCTGAGGACGCGATATTCCGCCTCTTCGCCGCCAGCGACCGACTCCGCGAGAATCGTAAACTCCGGAGGCGGCAGCGGGACAGGCGAGGGTCGATGTTTGGCGGTCATGCAGCTTGTCGAAATAAGAGGTCGACGATCCTGCTATTTCTTCTCCACGACCCAAATGTTGCGATAGCGCACGGGGTTGCCGTGATCTTGCAAGTAGAGGGGACCGTCTTCCGGTCCGGCCTTGACCGGCGCGGCGGTGGTGTTGCGCTCGCCGGGGAGTTCGACATCGTCGTGAATGAGGACGCCGTTGTGTCGCACCGTGACGCGCGGGTTTTTCACTACCTTGCCGTTCGCATCGAACTGGCCGGCGGTGTAATCAATGTCGTAGGTTTGCCACGTCAGCGGCGGAAAGCACATGTTGACCTTGGGCTTCGCCACGGAGTACAAACCGCCGCATTCGTTTTGCTCGCCGCTGAGTCCGAACGAATCGAGCACTTGCACTTCATATCGCCCTTGCAGATAGACGCCGCTATTGCCGCGCCCTTGGCCGCGCTCATTGGGAGCGTAAGGGGTCCGAAATTCGAGGTGTACTTGCTGGCTGCCGAAGTTCTGCTTGCTGGCGGTTCCTTGCACTAAGAGACCGTCCTCGACTTTTGCATTCTTGAAGCCGTCAGCGGATTTGCCATCGAAGAGGACGATGGCCCCCTGGGGCGGCTTGGCGCCGAGCGTCTCGCTTTTGCGTTCAACTTTGTTCAGTTGGCCGATTTCGTTGCCGTCGCCGCCGATCAGCTTGAGCACGCCGTCGCGCACGACGCCGCGGCCTTCATCTTTTCGAAACACCACTGCGCCGTCTTGAAGTTCGCCATCGGCTTCGACTTTTGGTTCGCCGCTATAGCCATCGCCAGGAAGCCCGCCGATGTAACCGACCGCGTGAAACTTCCCGTCGCCCAACGCGATCACCTGCACGCCGATTTTGACCGGGCCATCGTCGGTCGTGATCTCGCCGGTGTATTCGCCTTGAAACGCGAAATCGGCATCGGTCTTCGTGGGATCGGTATACACCGGACCCTTGGCGAACGCGGCGGTGGAAACGCACGCTAACAGTGCGATCACGGCGAAGGGCAAACGAATGAGCATTCGAAGTTCTCCAGGCGAGAAAAGGAGCGATTGGGCGGGAAACGATGAAGTCTCATTGTCGATGCCGTGCGCGGGAATTTCAAGCCGCGGCCGGGTGTTTGGGAATAATGGTGTAACGGCGTGTCCCACGGGCCGCGCGTAAGCAAGCATGGTTCGGCGAGCACGCGCGGGATCAGCGGCGTTCGCGAGCGAACGTCCACGCCGCTCGACTACTCGCCGCTGTCGCCGCTCATAGGCGTGACGCCGAGTTGGCGTTGGAGATCGCGGAGTTCTTCGCGGACGCGAGAGACTTCCGCGCGCAGCGTGGCGACTTCCACCTCGAGTTCGGCGAACATATCCTTTGTCACGCCGCCGACGCCGATGGGCGGAGGCGATGCAGCGCGCGGCGTGCTGCTCGCGCTGCCCGAGGTGGGTACGGGTCGCGGCGCATCGTCGTCGTCAGCGGAGGAGGATGAGGCCGGCGCGACATAACCGGCAAACCGCTGCCGCAACTCGGTGAGTTCGCGGTCTTTGTACAAGTTGTGCGTGACGACTTGCCCGCGTCCCTCCGGCGTCAGCGCGATGACGAGTTGCTTCTGCATGAGGCTCTCAAGCACCGGCTTCAGCGCGTTAACATCCGCGATCGGCTCCATCCGCGCCGCTCTGCCGCGCAGTTCACCAATCGTCTGCTCACCGCGCAACAGCAGTTCGGCCATCACCGCCAGTTCGACCTTATCAACCCCGAGCCAGTCGTACATGAGATGCTTGTATTTGGCGACGCGACCGCTCCCCTGCACTTCCACGACCGCCCCCATCTGCCGCAGTTCCTCGAGAAACTGTTCGACGTCGTCGGTCGAGAGATTCATCACCGGTTCGCGGTTGGATTTTTGATTCGAGCCGGTGGTGATGCCGTTGAGCGTCATCGGGTAGGCGTCTGGCGTGGTCTTCGCCTTTTCGACGAGCACGCCGACGATGCGTCGCTGTCGGCTATTCATCGGCTGCCACTTTCGTGCGGAATCTCCACTAGACATATTCGGTTCCTTGAAGAGAGTTCCCGAAAATCTAACGGGTTTGGGGTGCGGCTCGCAAGTAGGCCGCCCGCAGATGCAGCAATATCGAATGTCGAAGATCGAACTCCGAAACGGAGGACGTCCAGGCGTTATAATCGCTCTTTGCTTCGCGTCTTTGAATTTCGACAATTGGATTTCTCCCCGCACTTTCACTTACACGTAAGGATTCCTCCCATGCCGCGCAAAATTCTCGTCTTCACCGGCGACATCTACGAAGACCTTGAACTGTGGTATCCCAAGCTGCGACTGATCGAGGCTGGCTTCGATGTCGTCGTCGCTGGCGAAGAGGCCGGCCGCACCTATCACGGTAAGCATAGCTATCCGTGCCGTGCGGACGCGGCGCTGGGCGAGGTGCACGCCGCGGACTTCGCGGGACTGGTGGTGCCTGGCGGTTTCATGCCGGATAAGTTGCGCCGTGATCCGCGCGTGCTGCAACTCGTGCGCGACTTCGATGCCGCCGGAAAGCTCGTGGCGGCCATTTGTCATGGCGGTTGGATTCCGATCTCCGCCGGAGTCTATCGCGGCGTGCGCGTGACCGGTTCACCGGGGATCAAGGACGATTTGGAAAATGCCGGCGCGATTTGGGAGGACGCCCCGGTCGTGGTCGACCGCCACTTCGTCTCCAGCCGCAAACCGGCTGACTTGCCAGAGTTTTGTAAAGCGCTGCTGGGCGTGTTGGGCTAATCAAGCGCCACGCCGTTTGTACACCAGCTTCACGATCAGCACGCGCATTAAAGTCGCCAAACTGAATTGCGGACGCGAGGTAGGTTCCGCGACCATGATGCTTCACCAACCAGCGCCGATCGCCCGCTAATCCAAGCACATATTAAAACCGCGTTCGATGATGCGGTTCTCGCGGGCTTCGTGCGCGAGCAGCCGGACGACGAAGGCGTCGAACTGTTCCTTCACCTCGGCAACCGACATTTGTTGAGGTCGCGCTCCGCGAACTTTCGCAATCAACTTGTCGAGTTGCGCGAGTAACAGCGGATGTTCCCGCTCCAGTTCGCGCGCCGCGGACGAGAGCGACGGAACCCGGCTCACTGCATACTCCATACAGCCGCCGTTATCTTCTTCGGCAAAATGATGCGCGAGCTCACTTCGCAAGCGCTTCCCGACTTCGACCATGCGCGCCAGCAGCGGTTCGTCGAGCCGCTGCTCGCCGACGTTGTTGAGTTCCACCTGAAGAGCGCGGAGCCGCTGATGGAGCTCGCGATGTTCGGCTTGCAGGTGATCCGCGTAGGCTTCGCATTCTTGAGGTACGTTCATGGCTACATTCCCAATGACAGAGACGAGACAATACGAGACGCGCATTGGCTGAAGCTGGAGCTTTCAACCAATCCGTTCGCGCGAAGCGCTAGGGCGCGCCGCGTGTGGCTTTCGCGCGAGCGCGAAGGCTATTTGCTGGCCGGCTCTGAATGCGGTTGCTTGAACGTGAGCACCGGGCACGAAGCGCGCCGCACGACGGCCTCCGCCACGCTCCCCATCAACAACCGCGATAACCCACTGCGGCCATGCGTGCCAAGCACGATCAGATCGATCTTCTCATCGTCGGCAAACTGCACGAGCGCGCCGGCTGGGTCGCCGGTTAACAGGCGATGTTCATAACGGACGTTGCCAGGAGGAACGACCGCCTCCAACAGTTTGGCGAGCTCGTCCGTGGTGGGATCGAGCATGCCGTAATACATTTCTCCGCCGCCGTAGAAAGCCGGCGGCTCCTGGACATGCGCGATATACAACTTGGCGTTGTTTTCGCGAGCGAGCGCCGCGGCCGTGGCCAACGCGGCATCGCCGGTGTGGGAGAAGTCGGTCGAAAACAGAATCTTCTTGAACGTCATGGCTGCGTCCTCCGGTTGAGGCAAAGCCATCGGCCGCCGTTCGCCTGGCACTAGCCCTGCGAAACAGATCGGCTCAGGTGACTAACCTCATTATAGATATTGCGCCTGCGGATCATAGCTCAACTCGGACCTAACGAACCAGTAAGGTGGGAATGTTGCAAAGATTGCGCGCGATTGTAGGGGTTGTACTGATTGAAGCGCGCATCGGTTGTGAGCTGGGGCATTGATCGCGAGATTTTAACGCGAGGGGGAGGAAATTCCAAGCGTGACCCATGCTCAAGAACGGGCCTATTACCTGCCTGACGCCGAGGGAAGGACCGTGAACGGCCCTGAATGCCGGCGTTCTTGACCGCGTATCCTCTTGTGCCACCCCCACCAATGACGGCCAATATTAGCCGCTCTGCGCAATCGCTGCGGCCGCGATTCCCAGGGGCGTTCAGGATTCATCTCCGCGCCACGGTTTTACGCCCGTGGTTGAGCACGCGCAAAGACCTAACGGGGGGTGTCGGTGGCGCGGTGGTGGGCGGCCTGATCGGCACGGGTGCCGCTTCGCGGATCGTGGCCGAAGGAGATTTGGCTCACCACTGCCCAAACGCCGAGGAAAATGACCGCAATGACAGCGTGTAAGAGTTCAACCGGCATGGAGGATCTCGCGCAGCAAGGTATGGCAAGCGGGCTTGATCCGTGCCGACAAAAAGGTCACTCCGTGACACCGAGTTTATCGGCCAGAAGTGCTAGGTTGCGATAATGAGATTCGCTTAGTCGTCAAAGTCGGCGTAAGCCGCCGCGTTTCGCGCGACGGTTATGTACTAGCTGTTTGACAGGGCGCAGGTAAGATAGGAAAGTCGCTGGGTTGGTAACTTGATCTCAATTGCTCCCCACCAGGAAGAGTGGTATGTCGCAGGCTCGCGCGGTTCCCGCCGTTGGAATTGATCTCGGAACGACTTTTTCGGTCGTCGCTTATTTGGACGATTTAGGGCGTCCGACGACGTTGAACAATGCGGAGGGGGACAAAATCACTCCGTCGGTAGTCTTTTTCGAGGGGACCGATGTCGTCGTCGGCAAGGAAGCGGCGAAGGCGATCGTGACGGATGCCGAGTCGATTGCCGAATGCACGAAGCGCGATTTGGGCCATCGCATGTTCCATAAATCGCTCGGCGGACGGCAATATCCGCCGGAGGCTCTGGAAGCGTTCATCTTGAACAAGCTCCGCGAGGATGCGAAGCGGACGATTGGCGAATTTTCGAAGGTCGTGGTGACGGTGCCGGCCTACTTCGATGAAGTTCGTCGCAAGGCGACACAAGACGCTGGCTATATGGCCGGCTTCGAGGTGATGGACATCATCAACGAACCGACCGCGGCGGCGGTGGCGTTTGGTTTTCAGCAAGGTTTTCTCAAGCAAGGGCAAGATGCCGGCGAGAAGAAGCGGGTGCTGGTCTACGATCTAGGCGGGGGCACGTTCGATGTGACGGTGATGGAAATTGGCGGGCGAGATTTCGTTGCGTTGGCGACCGACGGCGATGTGCAACTCGGCGGCCGGGATTTCGATGAACGCCTGGTCGATTTTGTCGCGGAGGAGTTCATTCGCAAGCATGGCATCGATCCGCGCGAAGAGCCTAACTCCCACGGTCGGTTGTGGCGTGATTGCGAAGATGCCAAGCGAACGCTTTCCGCGCGGACCAAGGTGAACATTGCGTGCGATTACAAGGGAGAGGCGGTGCGAATCGAGGTTACGCGCGAGCAGTTTCACGAGATGACGCAAGACTTGCTGGATCGCACGGCGTTTACCACGCGGCAAACCTTGCAAGCGGCGGGGCTGAATTGGGAACAGGTCGATCGCGTGCTCATGGTCGGCGGTTCGACGCGGATGCCCGGCGTGTACGAGATGCTCAAAAATCTCAGCGGGAAGGAGCCGGATTGCTCGATTTCGCCCGACGAAGCGGTGGCTCAGGGCGCGGCATTGCACGCGGGCATTTTGCTTGATCGCTATGCCGGGAAGTCGCCGAATTTTCGCATTCGCAACGTGAATTCGCATAGCCTGGGCGTGGTGGCGACCGACGCCAAGACCAAACGCCCGCGCAATGCGATTTTGATACCGCGGAATACGCCGCTTCCGGTGGCGGCGAAGCGGGTCTTCAAGACGCAAAAGGCGGGGCAGCGCTCGATCTTGGTGCAGATTGTCGAAGGGGAGAGCGCGTCGCCGGACGATTGTTCGCAAATCGGCAAATGCAGCGTGCGTGATCTACCGCCGGACCTGCCGGCACAGACGCCGATTGAAGTCTGTTTTCGCTATCACGATAACGGCCGCCTGGCGATTCAAGTCACGGTGGAAGGGGCCAACGCGGAATTGCACCACGAGGTCTCGCGCGAGAACAGCCTGACGCAGGACCAGCTCGATAGTTGGCGAAGCTATATCTCCGGCATGCCGCCTGCGTCGATTCGAGATAGCGCGGACTTTGATTTCGGCCCCGATCCCAGCCTGACCACGCAACCGGCGCAAACGCGGGTTTGGAACCCGACGCCCGAAGGCGATCTTTCTTGAGCGCTACCCCCGTCGCCAAACTCGCCAAGGGTTTGCAGTCGCCGGGTGCAATGGGTTTGCGACTTCGCCTACGAAGTGGCCACTCTCAAGCGTGGACTTCCGCGCGCGGTTAGACACGTTGTGACGCCTGCGCCGCCCCGCCTGAGGCACTCTGCGAATTGCCGCAAGTTCCGCCGACATCCGACTCATCCGCGATCTATCCTTGAAGCGGCAGGGGCAGCCAAAGTAGTATGCGGGCGTCGTTTGATTACCACTATTTGATGAGTGCTCCATGCCGATTGATCGTAAGCCGCCTTTGATTTTGCTTGTTGATGATGATCCCGCAATGCTCCGCTTGCTGTCCAAGTGGCTGGAAGCCGAGGGCTATACGGTCCGCTGCGCCGCGGATGGCCGCGAGGCGATCGCAGCCATTAACGCCAATGGTCCCGATATCTTGGTGACGGATTGGGAGATGCCGTTTGTTGACGGGACGGAGTTGTGCCGCTGGGTTCGGGGCGCGAACTTGCCGCGTTATCTGTATACGATTGTGTTGTCGGTGCGAAATGAATCGGAAGATCTGATCCGCGGACTCGAAGCGGGCGCGGATGACTTCGTGAAGAAACCGGTCGAGCGCGGCGAATTAGTGGCGCGCGTGCGCGCGGGGTTGCGCGTGGTGGAATTGGAAAGCCGGCTGAATCTCCTGGCAAAACTCGATCCGCTCACCGGCCTCTTGACGCAAAGAGCATTCTACGAACTGGTGAACGCCGAGTGGCAGCGCAGCATTCGGCATCATATTCCGATCACTTGCGTCATGGCCGACATTGACTTCTTCAAACGTATCAACGATGTGCATGGCCACGGCGTGGGGGATGATGTCATTCGCCGTGTGGCGAGCGTGCTGCAAGCGAACTGCCGCGCGACGGATCTCGTAAGCCGCTATGGAGGCGAAGAGTTCTGCGTGCTGCTGCCGGAGACCGACGAACAACATGCTTCTCTGTGGGCGGAACGAGTGCGCCAGGAGATTGCCGCCTTGCGTTTTCCCGTGGAGGGGAAAGAACTCGCGGTCACCGCGAGCTTTGGCGTCGCGGAGCGCCGTTCGGACACGGAACCGCCGAGCGCGACGGTGGACCTGGCAGACCAAGCGCTGCTCGTGGCCAAGCAATCGGGCCGGGACCGCGTGGTGCTGTATCACGCGCTGGATCGCAATTCCGACGGCCGCGATTTTCTCGACAATCGCGGGCACTTGTTCGACGGCATTCGCGCGTCCGCGGTGATGACCACGGTCGTCGCTGGCTTGCGGCAAGACGAGGCGATCGGTCAGGCGACGCGGTACTTCCTGCGATTTCGCATCGGCTCGGCGCCGGTTGTCAATCGTCACGGCAAATTGGTCGGCATCCTCTCGGATAAGGATTGTCTGGCGCTGATGTTGACGCCGGGCTGGTCGACCATGCGGATTCGCGATGTGATGAAGCCCAACGTGGTCTGTTACGACGAAAACACGCCGGTCCAGTCGATCTATGAATTTTTGTGCCGCGTTTCGATTCGCACTGTTGTGATTGTGAGCGACGGCGCGCCGGTCGGCGTGATCACGCGCGGCAGTTTGTTGCGGTGGGCGTCCAATGTGATCCGCGCCCAACAGCTTAAGACCGAACAGTTCACGGCTGAACCGCAACTCGCCTCGATGGATGGCGCAGGGGGCGGTTGCGAGTCGCCGCGCGAGCGAATCGTCCGCACCACGGACGCCTTGCGCCGCGAAGCGGAACAGTTGGAAAAGGCGGTGCGAAACGTGACGTCGGATTTGACGCCGTTCGTCGTCGGCGGCGCTTCGCGGATGCAGGAGTTGGTCAACGACTTGTTGGTCTGCGCCCGATTTGCGAACGAAACGCAAAATGACGATGCGAGCGCCGAGGTGGATTCATTGCAGGCCGCGCTTCAGCATGGAGCGACCCAAAGCGGCAGAGCGCTGCCGGCCAGTCATTGAGTACTAATCTGCGGCTTGCGCCGAACGACGTTCTGAAGCCCATCCGCACAACGCGGATGGGGTCGTAGCCGGCGTAACAACCGGAAACTAATTGATCGCTTGCCTTTAAGGATTTCGCGGCTTCACTTGCCAGGCTTCGTCGAAGAAGTCGGCGGCAATGACCCTACCAGGCTGCGCGGCATCCGGCGGCGTTGTGATATCGAGCAGCGCCCAATCCGGCAACTTGGGATTCTGCAAGCTATTCGTGCGGTCGTGCGCTTCGCGAAACGTGGGGCCGGAGTTGAGCACGACATAGCGATCGGCTGCAAACGGGCTGGGATAGATGAGCGCCGGGAGATGCGTGGCAGCGGCGAGTTTGTGTTCGCCAAGTTCAAGTGACTCCGCGTTCCACGCGAGCGGCAGTTTCTGCTTGTCGATAACTTGGCGAATCACCGCGTTGGATTCGGGATCACCCCAGAGGATGATGTTGTGACGTTGTAGGTCCTGAGCCGTGACCTCTTGATCGGTGACTGTCTTGAGCTTTCCACGAAACGCCGCTTGCCAACGCTCGAGTTGATGTTGCGATTCAAAGTCGACCCACTGCGCGATGCGCGGGTTTGATGACTTCCCCGTGGGAAGCACGACGAGCACCGGGCCAAGAAAAGCATCGTCGATGGGGCCTTGCAAGTGCGGGCGTTTGCGGAGTTGTTGTGCATCGCTATTACTAACTTGCCAGTGGCCGTCGATCTTAACGAGCGAGAGGATTTCCTGCGAACCGCGAGCGACTTGTGGGAGCAGGACGCGATCACCGTCGATGGTGAGAAACTCGCTGGACCTGGTTTCAAACGGAGCGAGATTCAGTTTTAGACGCGAGACGTTCTTCGTGGCGACGGTGCGCGCTGGCCAATCAGCGTCAATGCGCGAATCCTGCCAATGCTCTACGAGCCCTTCCATCTGAACCCAGTACTGCGAACCATAACGCAGCGTGCGCGTTTGCACGGAGACTTTGTCAGGCGCCTTGCCATCCGCTTCCGCCGCGATTTTGGCCAGGCGTGCGAGCAAATCCTGTTTCACTTCGGGATGATATTTGTGGCCCATGCCGGGGCCGATGAGATGCGTAAGCTTGTGCCCCTCATTGGCATAGGCTTCTTCCATGACGCGGGCGGCTTGAATTTGCTTGTCGACTTCGCCGCTATAGGCGATGACCGGGACGTTGAACAGGTTGCGTACATAATCGGGAACATCGTACACGCCCCATAGCGTTTGCTCGTACTGCGGTGGATAGTTTTCCGGCTTGAGATTTTGATAGCGAGCCGTTTCCGCGAAGCCAGCGCCGGGAGCGACCGCGCACCAATGATCCGCGTAGTGCGCCCCTAAATGCCACGCGCCGGCGCCACCCATCGAGAAGCCGATCAGCACGATGCGGTGGGAATCAATTTGATATTGCTGCTGAACCGCGGCGACGGCTTCCAGCACATCGATCTCGCCGGCGCTCTTGAAACCCAGGCAGTTGCGCCCAAACGGATGCAGCACGATGGCATCCGGCGGCGCGAGCTCGCCAACGCTCTGGGCGCGGCCATGAATGAAGTGCAAGTCCGTGGCCTTGTCGCCCCGGCCATGCAGCCAAACATAAAGCGGACAAGGTTTCTTAAAATCGTGGTTCTCGGGAATCACAAGCCCATACGGCTGCACACTGTCGTCGATACGGGAGCGATAGCCGCGAACGACGAGACCCGTTTGCTGTGCCCACAGTGCTTTCCCTTGCTCGAATTGCGATAATCGTTCTGCAGCTTGAGCCAGCGCCCAATGAACTTTATCAACGTCTTTGGCGGTATAGAACTCATCGAACTTGAGGGCGCAGGAAACGGCTTTGGTAAAGATCTCGACATCTGGCAACTGCGGTGAGTTTTCCAGTTTGGCGATGCTCCGCTCGAGCGCCTGGAGCCGTTTTTCCAACACAGCGCGAACTTCCGGCGAGAGTTCGTTGCCGTACGGTGGCAAGAGGCGTTTGATGGGCGGAATCGCAGGCAATTCTTGCGCGGCAGCGAGCGTGGGAAGCACGAGTAATATTAGCAGCAGCGGCAGCGAGAGAATGCGCATCGGTAGGTCTCGTGGAAAACGAAAAGCGGAACTCATTCAAGATCCAGACTAGCGGGGCGGGGCTCATTAACACCACCGCGATTTACCGTCCGCGCTGTTTTCGATAACGTTCGATCAGCGCGTTGGTTGAACTGTCGTGCGCGAGCGGAGGCGAGGCGGCCGATTCGAGTTCGGGGGCGATCCGTTTGGCGAGGACTTTGCCGAGCTCCACGCCCCATTGATCGAACGAGTTGATGTTCCAGATGATCCCTTGGGTGAAGACGCTGTGTTCGTACAAGGCGACGAGTTTGCCGAGTGCGGCCGGCGTGAGTTTGTCCAGGAGGATCGTATTCGACGCCCGATTACCGGCGAACGTGCGGTGCGGCACAAGTCGGTCGGCGGTCCCTTCCGCTTTAACCTCCTCTGCCGTTTTGCCAAACGCGAGCGCTTCGGCCTGGGCGAACATGTTGGCCATGAGCAGGTCGTGATGCTTGCCGAGCGGATTGAGCGAATGTGTGAAGCCAAGAAAGTCGCACACGATGCGGCGCGTCCCCTGATGAATCAGTTGATAGAACGAATGTTGCCCGTTGGTGCCGGGCTCGCCCCAATAGACCGGCGACGTGTTCACCGCAACCGGGTTGCCTTCGAGCGTGACCGACTTGCCGTTGCTCTCCATCGTGAGCTGTTGCAGATACGCCGGAAACCGCTTGAGGTACTGGTCGTACGGCAAGATGGCGACCGATTCGGCCTCGAGGAAGTTCGTGTTCCAAACGGTGAGCAAGCCGTGCAGCGCCGGCAAGTTTTGAGGCAGCGGCGCGGTGCGGAAATGCTCGTCCATGGCGTGAAAGCCGGCGAGCATGTCACGGAAGTTGTTCGGGCCAATGGCGATCATCAGCGAAAGACCAATCGCGGCGTCATAGGAATAACGCCCGCCAACCCAGTCCCAGAACTCGAACATGTTTGCCGTATCGATGCCGAACTTGCTGACTTCCTCAGCGGCGGTCGAAACAGCGACAAAGTGCTTGCTCACTGCTTGCTCGCTACCGAGCGCGGCAACCAGCCAACTGCGGGCGCTGTGCGCGTTCGTCAGTGTCTCAATGGTCGTGAAGGTCTTCGACGCAATGATGAATAGCGTCTCCGACGCGTCGAGATCTCGCACCGCTTCGGCGATGTCGGTGCCGTCGACGTTCGAGACGAACCGGCAGTTGAGGCCGCGCTCGCTGTAGTGTCGCAGCGCTTCGTAGGCCATGACTGGGCCTAGATCCGAACCGCCGATGCCGATGTTGACGATGTTGCGAATTGGCTGGCCGGTGAAGCCTAACCACTGGCCGGAGCGGATGCGCTCGCTGAACGCGGCCATTTTGTCGAGCACCGCATGCACCGCGGGGACGACGTTCTCGCCGTCGACGACGATCTTCGCATCGCGCGGCGCGCGCAGAGCGACGTGCAGCACGCTGCGCCCTTCGGTCGTGTTGATCTTGTCGCCGCGGAACATGGCCGCGATCCGCGCCGGGAGGCCGACTTCTTCCGCCAACGCTGTGAGCAGCGAGATGGTCTCCGACGTGACGCGGTTCTTGGAGTAGTCGAAATAGATGCCGACAGCTTCCAGGGCCAGGCTGGTTCCGCGGTTGGGATCGGCGGCGAAAAATTGCCGCAGGTGTTCGCTCTGAAGGCTATCACGATGCCTGGCGAGTGCCTGCCAGGTGGGGCGCTGGGTCAACGAGGGGGTAGTCACGTCTCTTCCTTTGCGATGCGTTTGAACGGAAGTCTTTCGGAATACGGCCGTCATTGCGGGATTCGGCAATTGCCTTAGTTTAGACGGATTTCGGCCATTGAGAACCGGTAGCTGGACGCGCCCAGAGCGGGACTTGCCGGAGAATTTCTTCATCCGCACGCGGCGGATAGGTTTTGAACGCCGACTTCATGCCCGCTGGCCAAGAATTCTGGCTAGAATGCGAATCATTCACCACGGGAGTATCAGCGTGCAGCACACCATCAAAGACGAACTGACCGGCGTCCTTATCTTCGTGGGTGCGATGTGGGTGGTGTTCCTCTTGAACTGGGTGCTGCCGGTCGATCTCAACGGTTATGGAATCACGCCGCGCACCTGGTCGGGACTCATCGGCATCCCCGCGTCGCCGTTCTTGCATTTGAACCTGCGGCACATCGTGAGCAACACCGTTCCACTTTTGGTGCTATTGATTCTGCTCGCTGGATCCAAGGCCAACAGTTGGGGAATCGTGATCGCGATCATCCTGGTCAGTGGTGGGCTCTTATGGTTGGTTGGTCGCAACGCGACGCATATCGGCGCGAGCGGACTGGTGTTTGGGCTCGTTGCGTTTTTGATCGTCTCTGGATTCCTCGAAGGCCGCATCGTGCCGCTGTTGATAGCGCTGGTCGTGGGTTTTCTTTACGGCGGGACGTTGCTAAGCGGCGTCGTGCCGAGAATGCATTCCAGCATGTCGTGGGACGGACACTTATGCGGCGCGATCGCCGGCGGGTTGATTGCGTACGTGTTGACAAGAAGTCCGACGCCGCCGGTGTAGGGACAAGCCCCGAGAAGCATTTGTCCGATAGCGCAAACCGGCCGTTGATTCCGCGCGAATAAGTCGCGCCGCACGATAGGTATTATTCGCGGTTGCTCGGCGCTTGCAATCTCTTCTTCTTCCCTTTGACACGTTGATCCGTTGCCGCTTCCCGTTTCTCGTTCTGCGGCGCCCGCTTCGTGGGCAAGAGCGCATCTGTTTCCTCAAACCACGCCAGCAAATCATTCAGCAGCGCGTCGCGTTGTTCCGGATTCTTCGCCGCCAGGTTATTTCGCTCGCCGATATCGTCCTTGAGGTTGTATAACTCGACGGCGTTGTTGGTATCCAGCTTCTCCCGCCCACCATCGAGGAGCCATTCTTCGTGGTACAGATGGAGTTTCCAGTCTTTTTGACGGATGACGCTCACCGGGCGAGTGCGAAATTGAGCGTCGCGGCCGCGAATCACAGGGCGATCGAGATAGCCGGGGAAGTGCCAGAAGATGGACTTGCGATGTAGTTCGCCTTGCTGGGTCAACAGCGGGAACAAACTTTCGCCATCGAGCGTCTTCCCCGGTGGCGGTTTGGCGCCAGCGGCGGCGAGGAACGTGGGAAAGAGGTCGATGTTGATCACCGGCGCGTCGCACTTCGACCCCGGTTTGACGACCCCTGGCCAGCGAACGATAAACGGCTCGCGAATGCCCCCTTCGTAGTAACAGCCTTTGTTTCCTCGGAGCGGTTCTTGCGACGATTGATTCGTGCCGCCGTTATCACTGGTGAAGACGACGAGCGTGTTGTCGGCGAGTTTGAGTTCATCCAGCTTGGCGAGCAAGCGGCCGATGCTGTCGTCCAGGTCGTAAGTACACGCGGCATAGAGCGGATTGTGATGTTGCTCTCCAGGCGGTTTCGCCTTGAATTTCTGTAGTGTTTCGGATCGCGCTTGCAAGCCGGTGTGAATGGCATGATGCGCGAGATACACAAAAAACGGCCGCTCGCGATGCTTTTCCATGAATTCGCAGGCGGCGCTGGTCAATGTAAACACGGCTTTGGGATCGTCCGTGATGGATCCTCCCTGGCCGTTCTTTTCCAGGACGACGTCAAACCCTTGCTCGGCGGGCGGCGCGCCATCGGGACCGCCTAAATGCCACTTGCCGAACATCCCGGTCGCGTAGCCAGCGGCCTGGAGCGCATCCGCAAACGTGACATTCTCCGGCGGCAGACCGCTTTTGTTGGGAACTGGCGTGAGCCGCATCAATTCTTTCGGACCGCGCTCGGTGCTGTTGACAGCATAGACATGATGCCGCGGCGTGTATGTTCCCGACAGCAAACAGGCCCGGCTTGGTTGGCAGTTGCCGGCCGAAGCATAGCCATTGGTGAACACCATCCCCTGCTGCGCCAGGCGGTCGATGTTCGGCGTCTCCATGAAGTCACTTCCTTGATAGGCCACGTCCTTCCAGCCGAGATCGTCGGCAAAGATGAAGACAATGTTGGGAGGACGCGGGGGATCAGCGGCTTGCAAGTTCGTGACCAGCGCGGCAGCGAGCAGCGTCAACGAAAGAGTTGCGATTCGGCAGAGGATGCGAGATGTCATCGGTAGCAGGCTCATGGGGAAACTTCGGTGGTGCGAAGCAAGCCGAAGAGGCGACCCACAAACATCCCGCCGGCGCTGTTCGATTCCACCGGCGGGATGCAAAGTTCACCTCGGGGCATGCAACGGCGGCGGCGCTTAACCGATCATGCCGATGTTGACATACGCATGCACGTGTGGCGCGCCGCGGAAGTGCCAGACCAGCGACGGCCCCTCGACGCGCCAGATGTCCCACACCTTGTCGTTGTCGAGATCGCCTTGTTGATAAAACGCCAGGTGCAGCTTGTCCAAGCCGCCGCCGTGCTTGAGGATCTCCATCACTTCCGTGACGTCTTCCTCGCGATAGGGACCAAGCAACGTTTTCAGTGTCGCCTGGACGAGTTCCTTTTGGTCGGCGCTCAATTCACCAATGCTGATTCCAGGAAACCTGCCGCTTTCGCCTTGCAATTTAACGGCGTCTTCCTTGGGCGCGGTCTTGACCAGCGCTTGCTCGGCCTGTTTGGCGTCGAGAGCTTTGAAAACCTCGTTGACTTGCTTGGTTTGATAGTGGAACAGGTTATGCTTGGCGCTCTCTTCGCCGTGCCCGTACACGATCGGCCCGCCGAACGCCGCTTTGTCGACGCTGTTGCCATCCGCCCGCATCGTCAAGTGGCGGCCGGTCATTTCGAACTGCAGTTTGTCGTCCGGGTTGCCAAACAGCGCGATGCTATACGAAGCGACGCCGCCATCATCGTATTCGGTCTGCTCGATGATCCGCTGGTAGCCGTCCTCGGTGGTGACGTTGCGAATGATCTTGTCGACAAGTGCTTGTTGCTCTTTCGTGAGATCTTTGACCGTTGCCTTGGTAATGTGCCAGTTGGGGCTGATCCGCGAGCGCAACTCGTGATCGAACGGGAAGACCAGCGTCTTCTGCTGCTCCGGAGAGAGAGACTTGTACAACTCGGCGACCACCGTCTCGGCGGCGCTCGTCGGCGATGGCGCGGCATGAACGCGCGGGGCGTTGAACATCAGCGAAGACGTCGCCCCCAGCACGGCGGCGCCGCCGACCGCTTTCAAAAACAACCGGCGATCAACATCCCGGTCACAATCAGGGCAAGCTGTTTTCTGGGGATCGGTGTGCATGACGACCTCGTAGGGCGTGAGGAAGGGTGGGTGCAAACAAACAGATAGTTTAACGGATTCGTGGTGGAAGAGACAAGTTTTCGCAACCGCCAGCGGGAAAACGCGGGTCAAGACTCAGAGCGTTTGCGTCGCTTCAGGCCAAAGTGTTCGCGAAACTTCTCTAAATTCGCACCTGGTCGCGCGTTTTCCAGCATGAGAGGCGCCCTGGCCGCCGGAGGAAGCGGTACCACAATCTGCAACGTGCGCGCCACGCGCGCGACGGAGCTAACCGCGCAGTGGTTGCGGCATTCCACGATGATTGCCCAAAATTACGCCTGGCAAGTGACAGATGCCAACTTTGACCTCGCCCGCCAACGGGCAACCAGAAGGAGCGCAAAGATAGACGCAACAAGTGCACAGCGAGGGATAGAAATGCGCCGCCTTCTGCGCCGCATGAGTCCCCAGAAACCCAGAAATCGCGTCAAGCACTGAAACAAACGGTGTTCGCAGTGGGCGGCACAGGATTCGAACCTGCGACCTCCACGGTGTGAGCATGGCGCTCTAACCAACTGAGCTAGCCGCCCCCCAACTGCTAAAGGCTTCGTCAGTCTAATCTTGCCGCGCGAGACTGACAAGTCGCCAGAGGAATCTCTTCGTCGCCTTGGCGGCAGCGACTTTAACGCACCCCTAAGTTGACGGAGACTTGAGAGAATGCGTGGAGCGTATTTGCAGCCGCTCCTGACCAAAGTCTTCGCCAACAGCGGCACAACAGCGCGCTCGTAAGGGAGCCAGGAGTTCCTGCTGGCTTGTCACGCTGAAAATCGCGCTTGCGAACTCCGTCGGCCGATGGCTCCCAACGTTCGCTCCGGACCTGCTTCCGGCTCTTGATTGTGAAAATCGTGAAAGCCGTGGAGAATTGATTGCAGGCTCCGGTTCCTCGATTCGAAGGAAAATGCCCGCAAAAGGGAAAATGTCCGCAAGGTGGCAATCCGCGCACGCCGGCGGTATGCTGGTGGCTTCCCCAGATCACGGTATTTGGCGCATCAGGCGATGTGCGGACCGCCGCGTAAACCATACGATCAGGAGCTTAGCTATGTCGAGGAAGCCCCCTCAACTTCAACGGCGCCGGTTTCTCAAGACCGCGCTCTCGGCCTCAGGCGCCGCATTGTTCGCGCCTACGATCATACCCAGTTCGGCCCTCGGTCGCGATGGCGCGGTCGCTCCCAGCGAACGAGTTGTCATCGGCGGCATCGGCATTGGAAATCGCGGCACGTACGATCTCGGCTGCTTTCTGGAGCAACCGGATGTGCAATTCGTGGCCGTCTGCGACGTGAAGGAAGCCCGCCGCGTGGCCGTGAAAAACATGGCCGACACCAGGTACGGCAATCAGAGCTGCGCGATGTATCGCGACTTTCGCGAACTGCTCGACCGCAAAGATATCGACGGCGTTCTCATTGCCACGGGACCAAACTGGCACGCCACGGCCGCGATGACCGCCGCGAAGGCTGGCAAGGATATGTATTGCGAAAAGCCGGTCACGAAAAACATTGACCAGAGTTTGATTCTGGCCGAAACAATGCGCCGCACGGGACGCGTGTTTCAAGCCGGCACGCAGCGCCGCAACCTGCCGCACTTCGCGTTCGCGTGCGAGTTGGCGCGGACCGGCAAACTCGGCAAGCTCACCAAGGTGTATGCCCATCCCGCTGGTATGCAAGCCATGATGAGTGGCTGGCTGCCTGCCCAACCTGAACCAGATCCAGAGGTCGTCGATTGGAACATGTACCTCGGCCCAGCCGCGTGGCGACCGTTCAACGCCAAGCTGCTCGACGGCTTCAATTTTGAAAAAGGGGGCGGCATGGTCGGCGGCGGCGTGCTCGAATGGGGCTCGCACTGCGTCGATCTTTGCCAATGGGCCGTGGGTGATTGCCCACCGCCGGTCGAGTACAACGCGCCCAAGGACGGCCAACTCGTCGCGCGCTATGCCAACGGTACGGAGTTGATCTTCCGCGAGACCGGTTGGATCCCCTTAGGCTCGTGCCCCGTGCGTTTCGAAGGCGAAACCGGCTGGGTGGAAGCAGGCGACAGCGGCAAACTCGTTCTCAGTTCGCCAGCATTATTGGCCGGCAGAACGGTCGCTGAAATCGGCGGCTATCCGGCGACGTTCCACGTCCGCGATTTTCTCGACTGCGTCAAGACGCGCAGCAAGCCCAAAGGCAACGCCGATGCGGCATGCAACGCCCACATCGCTTGCCACGCGGCCAATATCGCGCTGTTCCTGGACCGCAAAGTGAACTACGACTGCGACAAACACGAGTTTATCAACGATGCAGCGGCCAACCGCCTGCGCTCCGAGGCGCTGCGTGAACCGTGGCGTTTATAGAAAACTCAGTTTGCGACTGACGGGACGTCCCAGTCCCTTGCGTGCAGTCGGTCCTACTTCCTCTCATTGCAATTCAACGCTCAGGATGGATCTCATGTCCACGAAACATAGCCTTACACGTTCTGTTGTATTTCTCGCAGCCATGTTCGTCATGGCCGCGGCGTCTGCTCGCGCGGCGGACGATCCAGCCGCGGATAGCGCTTCCGCAGCTAAGGAAAAAGAATTGCTCGCGGTCCTTCGTTCCGACGCCCCCGCCGCGAACAAAGCGATCACCTGCAAGCAGTTGGCCATTTACGGCAGTAGCGCTGCGGTTCTAGATTTGGCGAAACTCTTGCCTGATCCTCAACTGTCCTCGTGGGCCAGGATCGCGCTCGAGGCGATTCCAGGCGCCGAGGCCGACGAAGCTTTGCGCAACGGCGCCGACTCGCTCGACGGGCTGCTTCTGGTCGGCACGCTCAATTCAATCGGTGTACGGCAGGATGCGGCGGCCGTCGAACTCTTGACAAAGCGTTTGCAAGACCAGAACGCCGAAGTTGCGTCCGCCGCCGCGGTGGCCTTGGGCAAGATCGGAAATGCCGCCGCGACCAAGTCACTTCTGGAAGTGCTCGCCAGTGCTCCCGCCAAGGTGCGCTCGGCGGTTGCCGAAGGGTGTGTGCTCTGCGCGGAGCAACGCCTGGACGAAGGAAACTCCGCGGAAGCCATGCGTATTTACGACGCCGTTCGCAAGGCGGAGGTTCCCCAGCAGAGAATCATCGAAGCGACGCGCGGCGCGATTCTCGCGCGGCAGCAAGACGGCATTCCGCTGTTGCTGGAACTTTTCGAGTCGCCTGACAAAGCCATGTTTCAGCTCGCGTTGGGCACGGCGCGCGAGTTTCCCGGCGGCGAAGTCGATCAAGCGCTGGCCACTGCCTTGGATAGCGCGAAACCAGACCGCGCAGCCCTCATCATTCTCGCCATGGCGGATCGCCCCGAGACGGTCGTCTTGCCTGCGGTGTTGAAAGCCGCCGCACAAGGTCCGCAGCCCGTCCGCGTGGCCGCCACGACCGCCTTGGGGCGAGTAGGCGATGCCACCTGTCTGCCGATACTTCTGGAAGCCGCGCTCGATGCCGACGCGGAACTATCGCAGGCCGCCAAGGAAGCGCTCGCCGGTCTGCCCAGTGATAAAGTGGACGCGCAAATCGTCGCGCTCCTTGACCAACCTGCGGGAAAATCCTACCCGCTGTTGATCGCCTTGGTGGGCCAACGCCGCATCGACGCCGTGCCGGAACTTCTCAAGGCGGCGGAGCATTCCGATCCCGCCGTGCGTAGCGCGGCGCTCACCGCGCTCGGAGAAACCGTAACGATCAAACGTCTCCCCGTTCTTATCTCGCGGGTCGTTGCGCCTAAGAATGCCGCGGATGCGGAGGTCGCTCAGCGAGCGCTGCGGGCAGCCAGCGTGCGCATGCCGGACCGGGAAGCGTGCGCCGCGGAACTCGCAACTGCCCTGGCCACCGCGCCGGCGGCTTCCAAAACCATTCTGGCAGAAATCCTCGCGGAGGTCGGCGGCGCTAAAGCGCTGCAGACACTCGCGGCCGCGGCCAAGAGCAAAGACCCCGCCATGCAAGACGCCGGCAGTCGCTTGCTCGGCAAGTGGAACAGCGTCGACGCCGCGCCGGTCCTTCTGGATCTCGCCAGGTCCGCCCCCGAGCCCAAGTACCAGGTTCGCGCGCTGCGCGGCTACATTGGCCTGGCGCGGAAGTTCAGCATGACCGAACCAGAACGGGTGGCGATGTGCCAGAAGGCGTTCGACACGGCCAGTCAGCCGGCCGAACAAAAGCTCGTCCTCGAGGTGCTCACGATCCATCCCAGCGCCGAGGGATTAAAGCTTGCTATTAACGCCATCCAAGTTCCCGCCCTCAAGTCAGAAGCGACGCAAGCCACGCTCGTCATCGCTCAGAAAGTCGGCGGCGCAGGCGTCGATGTTAGCCAACTCCTCTCCAAGGCGGGACTCGACAAGGTCAAACTGGAAATCGTCAAGGCCGAATACGGCGCTGGGTCGACGTTCAAGGACGTAACCGCGGTGCTCCAAAAAAACGCTGGTGACCTGCCCCTGATTGCGCTCCCCGACACGAGTTACAACGCCAGTTTCGGTGGCGATCCCGCGCCGGGCAGCGTCAAACAACTCAAGGTTCAGTACCGCCTGGATGGTAAGGACGGCACGGCGACATTCCCCGAGAACGCGCTCATCGTCCTTCCGAAACCCAAGTAACCGCCGCTCGATCTCAGTCTTCCTTTTGCCCACGCCGCCGTAAATCGCGGCGGCGGGCAGGTGTGGCGAAGCGATTTTCAAACCACGGCGGGGTGGCACGCACAGGTAGAACGGAACTAGTTCCGTTCTACTTGCGAGTGCCGCAACAGGCCGCGTTGCCCATCGTTCTTGTTGGCGAGCAGGCTTGCAAATCCCTCCACCTGGTGCGATCAAGCCTGTCCTGGTTCGCTCATCTCGCGGAGATGTTGTCCGTCACTTCTGATAGCGATAGGCAGCCAACGAGCCGGCATGGTTTAGAAACAGCACGACGTTCTGTTCGGGGGCATACGCACAGTGGCGGCATTCGCGATGGCGGACGTCTGGCGGCGCGCCGTGCGGTTGCATTTCCTGCCAGCGACCGGCGCCGGTGTCGAGCACCCAGACGTCATGGAAGTACTTTTCGTCGCGTTCCCAGGTATCGGTCGAACCGCCGATGAGGATGACCGCTTGATGGTTGGAGTCGTACGCCAGCCCAAACCGCCAGCGTGGCGAGGGGCGTGGGGCGTCATCGGGCAGGGCCAAACGCGCCCAGTGGTTCGTCTGGGAATCGTAGGTCCAGGTTGTAAATCGGCACTCGTGCCAGAGATCGCCTTTTGAGCGCCAGTAGGTGTTCTCGGTCGCCGCGGGTGCGCCTTGAAGCTTGGGCACGGTCCGACCGGTCGGCTCCATGGTTGGATAAACCAATCGCCGGGCCGCCGCATCGTAGACCATCGAAGCGTAATGCCCTGGTCCGACGGGGCCAGCAGGCGTGTTGCGAGCCTGCCAATTCCCTGTTTTGGGATCGAAGACCCAAGTCACTTCGCCACGGGGCATGATGAGGAGGTCTGCGTGGGAATCGTGAACAAACACGTCGCCGCCGCGCATCCAGGTGTTAGCGCCGTCACCTGCAGGCGGGCGATCTTTCGTGTGCCATTGCTTGAAAGTGTCGGCTTGGGCGTCGTAAGTCCACAGATCCCACTGATCACCACCGCCGCCGCCATTGGAGATGCCGCCGTACATCCAGATGACGCGACGATGGGAGTCGTAGGCAAAGCAGCGGCTACATCCATTGGCCGGACGATTCTTGGGGAAGCTCACATCGCGCGGCCGCCGCAGTTCCCACTGCCCGCGGGCCATGTTTATCACCCAGCAGGAATTGCCATACGTTTCATTCGGCCGCGAGGAACCTTCAATGTTGATTCGCGACGTCTGGTCGCCGCAACCGCCGTACTTGAAGAACACCTGATTGGCCGCGTCGAACACAGCCGGTATCTCGTTGCCGCCCCGCCAGGTCAACTGCAGGTCCAGCCAGGTGTTGTCGGGCAACTCCCGGAGCGCAGCGGGATCAAATCGTTGATCCTCGGCGCGCGGTTCAGCGCCATCGCAGACGCCGATCCCAAGAATCGACCAGGCGGCCAGTGTTACCAACCAAGCTTGGGTATTCATGACAACTCCAATCACGAGAGATCCACTCCGTCGAGTCCAGGATAGGGCTGACGCTCCTTGATTATGCCATCGTTCCGATGACTTTGCGAAAGCGTGATTGTGAGATATAAAAGAAGATCCCGCCAATGCACAGTAACGCTGCGAACTGCGGCCACACGATGCTGAATCCGGCGTCGCGATATAAGATCGCTTGAGCTAGTTGCACAAAGTGGGTGGTGGGCGCTGTCAGCATGATGTTCTGCACGGCCTCAGGCATGCTCTCGCGCGGCGTGGTGCTGCCGGACAACAGCTGCAGCGGCAACAAGACCAGCATCACCAATAATCCGAACTGCGGCATCGAGCGCGCGAAGGTGCCCATGAAGATGCCCATCGATGTGGTCGCAAACAGGTGCAACGCCGTGCCGGCCAGAAATAATGGAATCGATCCGTTGATCGGCACCGCCAACACGCCTTGCACCACGACGAACAGCGAAAAGACGCTCGCCGACAGGACCACCAACCCCATCGACCACACCTTACTGAGCATGATTTCTAGCGGCGTCACCGGCATGGCCAGCAGATGCTCGATCGTCCCGCGTTCACGTTCGCGGATCAATGCGGTGCCGGTCAGGATGATGGACAGCATGGTGATTTGATTGATCAACTGCATGATCGCGCCGAACCAACTCTTGTTCAGCGTCGGGTTGAATCGCATTCTGATCGTCAGTTCGACGGGCAGATTGGGTTGGGACCGGTAGCGATCCGCGAACTCCCGAACTTCCTGCTGGACAATTGCCTGCACGTACCCATTTCCCGTGAACGCCTGGCTCATCCGCGTGGCGTCGATGTTGAGTTGGATCGTGGGGTTGCGGCCGGCCAACACATCCCGTTGAAATTCCGGCGGAATGTTGAGCGCGAACGTATCCAGTCCGGCATCCATCCGCGCGTCCATTTCCGTTGGGGTGATCAGCCTTGGCGGCAAAAAGTAGGGAGGTTGAAATGCGGCAATGATGCGCTGCGAAAGCGGCGATTGATCTTCGTCGACGATGGCGATCGGCGCGCGACTAAGCGTCTCCGGCATTGCGGTTGAACCCGTGTAGACCGAGACCGTGAACGCGAACGCGACCAGGCCCAGCATGATCGGATCCCGCGCCAGACTCCACAGTTCCTTGATGCCCAGGCGGTAAACATTTCCCATTCGCATTTGTCACGACTCCTGCTTCTTCAGCAACAGGGCGCTCAACACGAGCAGCACGGGATAGGCCAACAGCAGCGCGTAGAACGGAACCGTCAAGTCCGCGAAGCCGAGTGCTTTGGAAAATGTGCCGCGCGCAATCGTTACGAAATGAGTTGTCGGGTAGACGTAGGAAACCAGGCGTCCGAATCCTTCCAGCGACGTGGTCGGGTCGATCAGGCCGGACAAACTTGTCGCCGGCAGGATCGTCAACACGGCGGTGCCGAAGATCGCGGCGATCTGCGATTTCATAAACGCCGAAATCAATAGTCCCATGGCGGTTGCGCACGCAACATACAACAGCGCCCCCGTCATCAGCGCGAGCAGACTGCCGGTGATCGGCACGCCGAACAGGTAAACGGCCATCGCGACTAAGAGTGCGCAATTGAGCATCCCGAGGACAACATACGGGAGCTGTTTGCCTAGCAGAAACTCGAAGCGTGTGGTCGGCGTGGCGTAGAAGTTGATGATCGAACCAAGCTCCTTTTCGCGGACGATCGATAGCGACGTGAGCATCGCGGGAATCAGCAGCAGGAGCAGCGGGATAACCGCAGGCGCCATCGACACCAGGCTTTCAACATTCGGGTTGTAGCGAAACCGCGTTTCGATCGTCGCCGCGCTCGCGGAGAATTCGCGGCCAAATTCTTCGCGCGCCTTCGCGGTGAGCCAGTGCGCGTGCATCCCCTCGACGTATCCCTTGATCGTTTCGGCCCGCGTCGGCATCGCTCCATCGATCCAGACGCCAAGTTCCACGGGACGACCATGCTTCAAATTCCGCGCAAAACCCGGCGGTATCTCCAGGGCCATCGTCAGTTCGCCTGAGCGCATGCGGCGATCCATCTCGACGTAGTTGACAAGCGGTGGTTTTTCGACGAAGTAACGCGATCCGGCGATACTCAGGGCATAGTCGCGACTGGTCGTCGTCTGGTCTCGATCGAGCACCGCGAAGGTGAGGTCTTCGACATCCATGGTGATGCCGTAGCCCATGATGAACATCAGCAGCACGCTTCCCAATCCGGCCAATGTGAGGCGAACCGGATCGCGACTAAGTTCCTTGGCTTCGCGATTGGTGTAGCTGAGCAGGCGGCGGAAACTGAAGCCGGTGCGAGCACTGGCATGCCTGGCGGAAGCCGCCAAAACTTGCAGCGAGCCAACCCCCGCATCGGAACTCGCGGCGAGTTCCTTCACATCCCCTGACCGCTCCGCGGCCACCGCATCTTCGAGATAGCCGATAAACGCATCCTCGAGCGAATCCGTGCCGCGCAGTTGCGTCAACTTCTCTGGCGTTTCACTCACCAGCACCTGGCCGGCGTGCATCAAGGAAATGCGATCGCAACGGGCCGCTTCGTTGACAAAGTGCGTCGCAATGAAGATCGTGACTTTGTCGCGCCGCGACAGTTCGATGAGCAGTTTCCAAAAGCCATCGCGGGCGATCGGATCGACGCCGCTGGTCGGTTCGTCCAGGATCAGCAACTCAGGCTGATGAATCAAGGCGACCGCCAGGGATAGGCGTTGGCGTTGCCCCAGCGGCAGCGACGCCGGCAAGGCATCCAGCATGTCCGTCAACCCAAACCGCTCGACCGACTGCCGCACACGCTGCGGAATCTCGGACACCGGGACTTGAAACAACCGCGCGTGCAGCACCAAATTCTGCCGCACCGTCAACTCGGAATACAACGAGAAGGCTTGCGACATATACCCCACCCGCTGCCGCGTGCTCAGGTCGTTCGCATCGACGCTTTGACCGAGCAGCCACGCCTCGCCTTCGGTCGCCGGCAGCAAGCCGGTGAGGATTTTCATCGTGGTTGACTTGCCGCAGCCATTGGAGCCCAGAAAGCCAAAAATCTCACCCCGCTCGATGCGAAACGTCACGCTGTCCACGGCGGTGAAGTTACCAAACCGCTTCGTCAAATTCCGGGCTTCAATCGCGACCTCGCCATTGTCCGTAGCGCGCGCGGGAATCACGATCTTTTCGTGGCCGACGCGTTTCTCCTCTGGCAGCAGTTGGATGAATGCTTCCTCGAGCGACTGGGTGTTGGTCCTCAACAGCAGTTCGGCAGGCGCGCCTTGATCGAGGATGCGGCCGTCGTCCATGGCGATCAACCAATCAAAACTTGCCGCCTCGTCCATGTAAGCGGTGGCCACCAACACGCTCATGTCGGCGTTGTCGCCGCGCAGACGGTCGATCAATTCCCAGAACTGCCGCCTTGCCAGTGGATCGACGCCGGTAGTTGGTTCATCCAAGATCAATAATTGAGGATCGTGGATCAGCGCGCAGCACAGCCCCAGTTTTTGCTTCATGCCGCCGGACAGTTTTCCGGCCGGCCGATCCGCGAAGCGTGATAATTCGGTCGCTTGGAGCAAGTCCTCAATCCGGCGACGGCGCTGCTCGCGGTCGTGGCCAAACAATCGACCAAAGAAGTCGACGTTTTCGAACACGGACAACGTGGCATACAAATTCTGGCCGAGCCCTTGCGGCATGTAGGCGATTTGTTCGCAGACGCGATTGCGATGCGGGGCGCTCGACATGTCGCCCCCCAGCACCAGCACTTTTCCTGTCTGCACTTTGCGCACGCCGGAAATCAGCGACAGGAGCGTGGACTTCCCGACGCCGTCAGGGCCGATGATGCCGACGATCTTTCCCGCCGGGAGTGTGAGGTTGATTTCGTCCAGCGCGGTTTGCGCGCCGTAGTGGGCACTCACGCCGGACAGTTGTGCGATCGGTGTTTTGATGATGCTCATTCGGGCAGCTTAACCTCGAGTCTCGTGGGCCAGTCGACGTCTTCGCTGAGCCGCACGTAGGCCATGCCGGGCAAGCCCGTTTTGACGCTGCGAATGTATTCCTTCAATAGCGCCGGATCGATGTGCGCCTTGATGCGAAACATGAGTTTTTGACGTTCTTCGGCCGTCTCGACCGTTTTCGGCGTGAACTGAGCGACATCGGCAACGAAGGTCGCCTTCGCGGGAATCACATATTGCGGGGCAGCATCCAGGATGATCCTGACGTCGGCGCCCAAGCGAACTTTTCCGGCTTGCTCGGTGGGCAAGAAAAACGTCATGTAAACGGCGGTCACGTCCACCATGTTCAGCACCTTGCCGCCGGCGCCGAGGACTTCGCCTGGCTCGGCGATTCGATATTGGATGCGGCCGTCGCGCGGGGCCTTGAGCGTGCTATCGGCAATGTCCACCTCAAACCGCTGGATCGTCGCTTCGGCCGCCACGACGCTCGCTTTCGCCTGAATCACTTGCGACTTTGCATTGGCGATCGCCGCCTCGCTGGCGGCCACGTCGGCCTCGGCCGCGCTGAGCACCGCTTGAGCCCTGAACAATTCGGCTTGCCTGGTCTCCGCCTCTTCCTGCGAGATGGCATTGCTTTTTACCAGTTGATTGGCGCGGTCCGCATTGTTGCGCGCCAGCTTCAATTCGGCATCGCGTTGCCGCACGGTGGCCTCCGCCGACTCTTTATTGCTTTCCCGCTGTCGCACGTTGCTCTGGGCAGCTTCAATCGACGTTTGGGCCTGTTCTAGCTCGGCATTGGCTTGCTTGAGTTGCGCTTCCAACACGGCCGTGTCCATGCGCGCGACTTCCTGCCCAGCGGTGACAAAATCCCCCTCGTTGACCAGCACGTCATTTAACCGTCCCGCAATCTTGGCGGCCAGGTCGATTTCCACCGCTTCGATCCTGCCGTTGCTACCGGCGATCCCTTGGGGGAGCGGCGCAGGCTGGCTCATGAGCCAGTAGTAATACCCTATGGCCCCGGCAAGGATCAGCAGGAGAGGTAACCACAGTTTTCGCAGGTTCATGCTAGCTCCCAGGGTCGAAGATTCCAATTCACTTGATGTCATTCCGCAAGCGCCGTGGGAGCGTTCTCCGATTCAGCGGGGCGCGTCAACACGACGACCGATCTCGGCCCGAGTTCATAGGTGGCCGAATCGACACGCGTGTCTGTTGACTCGGCGATGAAGTCGTCGGGACTTGGCCGGTCGGTGTCGATCACTCGACGCCAGTCACCTGCGGCGCCTTCTTGAATGCCGAAAGTAACGGGCGTGCTGTCCATGTTCAGCATCACGTACAGGTCGTCGTCATTTTGCGACCCCCCGCGCAAGCAATATGCCAGTTGGCGCGACGAGTGCGACATATCGACCGGGCGATCAACGCCGTACCACTTGATATCTTCTCGCCAAAACCTTGAGCGGCTGATGGATGGATGAGATTTCCGAAAGCCAATCATCAAACGAAAGTATTGCAGTATATCGGCGTGCTCGTCGCTGAGCGCCCAGTTCAGCCAGCTTGTCTCGTTGTCTTGGTTATAGGGGTTGTTGTTGCCGCCCTGGGTCTGCAGGAACTCGTCCCCCATGCGAAACATGGGAGTCCCGTTTGATAGGAGCAGTAGCGTGATGAAGTTCTTGACTTGCTGTTTGCGCAGGCTCACCACCTCCGCTGGCACGCTTTTGTCACCTTCCCAGCCTGAATTCCAACGGTATTCGCGCGGGCCATCTTGATTATTTTCGCCGTTAGCCCAATTGCGCCGGTGGTTGTAGGAGACCAGGTCGTACAAAGTCGATCCGTCATGCGAGGTGATGTAGTTGATGCTCAACGGCGGCTGCAAGGCATTGGGCAGATCGTCTGGAAATAGATCAGCGCTGCCGTACAGGCGCGTCATCAGGTCCGCCACCTGGCCGGCGTCGCCGCGCACGAAGCGCTGCATGGTGTCGCGGTAGTGCGCGTTCCACTGCATCCATCGCTGGCCAGGAAATTTTTGACCCAATTGAAACTCACCTCCGGCATCCCAGGGTTCGGCGATCAAACGGTTGTCGCTCAAATCCGAATCCTTGCCAATCTGGCTGATGAGGGGCGGGTCGTCCAAATTGATCGACCCATCGCTGTTGCGCGTGAACACGGATGCCAGGTCAAAGCGAAAGCCATCGACGTGCATCTGCGCGTCCCAATACCGCAGGCTATCGATAATGAGCCGGCGAATGGCGCGGTCGGCCGTGCGCAGCGTGTTGCCGGTGCCGCTGTAGTTCGCATACGGCGCGTCTGGGTTTCCGGTCATCATGTACGCCGTGTGGCTGTCGATGCCTTTCCAACTGTAGGTTGGCCCGTGATGGTCGCCTTCACAGGTGTGGTTGTAGACGACATCCAAAATCACTTCGATACCAGCGGCATGGAGAGCCTTGACCATCGTGCGAAATTCGTCGCGCTGATTGCAGCCTTCCGAACTCGTCGCGAAGAGATGATGAGGCGAAAAGAAATTCAGCGGCATGTAGCCCCAGTAATTGCCATCGTCAGGATCAAACTGAAAGACGGGCATCAACTCGACGGCGGTGATGCCCAATTCCACGAGATAGGGAATCTTATCGACGACGCCGAGGAACGTTCCGCGATGTGTTTCGGAAACGCCTGAAGATGCGTGTTTCGTGAAGCCGCGAACGTGCATCTCATAGATCACCAGATCGCTGCCATGACGCGGCCCGCGGTCGCCCTTCCAGTCAAATTCGCACAGTAGCGTTGGCAAGACGCCCAGGGGCGCCTGCCCCGCGTTGGACCCGGGACGGCAGGCTGCATCGCGCGAAAACTCAGCGGGAAAGTAAACGCTGTGAGCAAAGGGGTCGAGCAAGATCTTCTCGAAATCAAAGTCATGCCACTCATAACCGTTCCGCGGCGGCGGGCCATCGACGCGATAAGCGTAATAGGCCGCATCGCCCGCCTGCGCACTCGTGACGCGACAATGCCACACTGGTCCCGATTTATTCTGCAAATAATCCAAAGCAGCCTCGTAAACGGGATGAACCAGGTCGTCAGCCGAATACAGCAGCAGGTGAACATTGGTTGCGTGTTTGGAATACAACGCAAAATTAAACGCCGATTCCTCGGCGATCCAGGAAGCCCCGATCGGAAACGGCGCGCCTTCGCGTTTTTCCCATTCGTTCATCGTGACGTGCGCTCCAGTTGGTGTAATGTTCTGAATCTTGGGTGTGACGAGGGCGCCACTTAATGGATCGCTACAAAAATGCCGATAGCCGACATGTCTTTCGCCGCGATTGAACTGCGGTGACTGTCGGCCTGCCGCGGACAAGATAGCCTATCGAAGTTCTGCTTGAACCACTGTTCACAGCGAATACTGCTTGGTCGCTTCAGGCTGGAACTCGATCATATCAACCCGAATGCGCTTGACGCCATCCGGCGACACCCATTCGATGATGTCCCCGACGCTGTATCCCAAGATTGCGGCGCCTAATTCGGAAAAGATGGAGAGATTTTCTTTGCTGAGTTCGGCTTCACCGGGAAACACGAGCGTGCAAAACCAACTTTTGC
Source organism: Planctomycetota bacterium (assembly GCA_963205385.1). GTDB lineage: Bacteria > Planctomycetota > Planctomycetia > Pirellulales > Pirellulaceae > JAEZGD01. Next base: position 30,996 of record CAUJKE010000364.1, read on the forward strand.
CCGCGAGCACGTCTGTCAGCCGGACGCGCGTGTTCATAGTGACCACATCCGGCCGGATCTGCTCCGGCAGAACAATCGTCGCGCGCTCCAATTCGCACTCCAGGTCATTTATAAACGCCAGCTGATTCACGGCGAATTGCTTTGCCACGAGCAACAATTCCCGCAACCGAAGATAGTCCAGCTCCGAAATCGTCACTCTGCGGCTCTTTGTGATTCCAGACATTGTGCGTCCCCTTGTCGAATTGGCGAGTTACGTGTTGACGACTAGTTTTGGGTGCAAATCGCGTGCCAAGTCGCGAGGTCGAGCGTTTGGTCTGCGAGGTTTCTTCCAAGTTTATCCAGCGTTCAACATTGTAGAGTCAGCATTCGGTGACAGTCCGCGGAATGCGACGTGACCGGAGTGATCTGGGTATCATGGGGCCTCAGCGGAAGAGGTTTTCGGCTCTCGACCAAGGTAAACGGCATGGGTGCGCTCGGGGTGTTGCTGATCGGCGTGGCGATCGTGATCGGAGGCGTGCTCGCGCTTCGTTTGCATGCCTTTGTGGCGCTTATTCTAGCGGCGCTGGTGGTCGCCGTGCTGACTCCCAGTGGCGCTTATTTACGGCAGTCGCTCGTCGATTTAGCCCAGGCTCATGATTTTCAGATTACGGAAGTCACTGCGGATAGCCACAGTGTACAGTTGTCGGTCCCGCGCGAGGCCGTTGTGGAAGCGGGTTCGCAACTCAGCGTTTTACGGTTCGGTAACGATCCGTGGACTTACGAGGTGGTCGGCCAATTAGACATTACCGGCGAGCCACAACTGGCCACTTCCGATGAGCGTCGCTCGGTGGTGGCGCGGTTGGTGGATTCGCAAGTCACGCCCCAACTAACCGACAGGGTCGTCTTTGCGAGTGAAATTCGCGCTGCGACGAAAGCGGCGCATACCATTTCGGCGCCGGAACAAGTTGCGGTCGGCTTCGGCAACACGGCCAAAGGGATCGGCATTTTGATCGCGTTCGCGTCGATCGTGGGGAAATGTCTGCTGGAGAGCGGCGCGGCCGACCGCGTGGTCCGCTCCGCTCTCAAGCTCACCGGCGAGCGCGGCGCGCCGGCGGCGTTTGTCGGCAGCGGCTTTCTGCTCGGCATTCCGGTGTTTTTCGACACCGTGTTTTATCTCCTGCTGCCCCTCGGCAAGGCTCTGCGGTTGCGCACGGGCAAGAACTACTTGTTGTATATCCTGACGATTGTCGCAGGCGCCACGATGGCGCATTCGCTCGTGCCACCGACGCCTGGCCCGCTGCTCGTGGCAGGGGAACTGCATGTCGGCATTGGGCTGATGATGTTTGTCGGCGGGATTGTGGGCTTGGGCGCTGTGGTCGCTGGCTACTTCTATGCACTCGTGCTGAATCGACGTTTCGAACTTCCGCTGCGCGACGTGGTCGCACTGCCGCGCGCGACGATCGAAACGCCGGAGCGAGAGCTACCGCCGCTCTGGTTGGCGCTTGCGCCAATTCTGCTGCCGCTGATTTTGATTGGCGGCGCGGAGATCTTGAGCGCCCTGTCCAAGTCGGCAAACGGGTTCACGCTGCCGCCGGTCATTATCAGTGGACTGGACTTTATCGGCGATAAGAATGTCGCGCTGCTGATTGCGGCGGTTGTCGCGGCGGGGACGCTCGTGTGGAAACGCCGCACCACGCGCCGTGAACTCGCGAAGTCCATTCAAGAGGCGCTCATGAGCGCGGGGATCATCATTCTGATTACGTCGGCGGGTGGTGCGTTCGGCAAGACGATGCAACAAACTGGTGTCGCGACGCTGATTGGCCAACTGCCGGTGCATGCGACGCCGGCTGTTTTGGGGCTCGCATTCCTCATCACGGCGGCGGTGCGGACGGCGCAAGGTTCAGCCACGGTCGCGATGATCACGGCGGTCGGCATCTTAGCGCCTCTGGCGGCTTCCGGCGAGCTGGCCTTTCATCCTGTTTGGCTGGCGGTTGCCATTGGTTGCGGTAGCAAGCCGATCTCGTGGATGAACGACAGCGGGTTTTGGGTCATTACGCAAATGAGCGGCATGACCGAAGGCGAAGGCTTGAAATACGTCTCGACGATGATGATTGTGATGGGCTTGGTGGGACTCGCACTAACGATCGCAGGCGCGATGTTGTTCCCGATGCAGTGACCCAGCGCAGCGGCGGACTACTCCATGAACCATTCTTTCTGCGCGGCTGCATCGTGGATGTCGCCTTGGCGTTCGGCAGTGGCGTGGATGGGATCGTCGGGAAACACGACGCCCCGCTCTTCCAGTAGCTCGATCGCCGCGTGATGTCGCGACGCCACGCCGGGCTGGGGATAGAGTCCGCCTCCCAGGATGAGCGCGGCCAACGTCAGCACAGCGACCTTCTCGCGCCGGCTAACCTCCAGCGGGACCGACGACACATGGCGCGTGCCGGTGAAGAGGAGGAAGTACGCCTTGACGAGCGCAATGCCGTTGAGCGCCGCTGAGAGCACGACGGCCACGCCGACGATGGGATAGCTCGCGACCGCGCCCTCCACGAGGAGCTCGGTTCCCAAAAATCCGAGCGTTCCTGGGAACCCGACGCTCGCCATGCCTGTCAGGAAGAAGCAGATCGCCAAGAGCGGCGTATGTTCGTACAAACCGTGGTAACCGGTGAGCGAAAGTCGCCCGTGGCGAGCTTCGAGCAAGCGGAGCGTCAGGCCAAAGCCTGCGAGCGAGAGCCCAACCGAGAGCCAGACGCAGAGCGCGCCAGTCAGGCCGATTGGCCGCACGGTGTCGAGTCCCACGAGCACCAGCGCAGAGTGGCTCAGCAGCACGTAGCAAAAGAATCTTCGCGCCTCGCGCTGCACGAGCGCCATGCCGGCGGCGTAGAGCGCTGTGAAGAGGGCCATCATGCCGATGATCCGCATGACCGAGTCGGGCGCGATCGGGAGCAGCAAACGTACGGCGGCATACGCGCCCAGCATGGGCGTGGTGAACAACAACGCGGTGCCAAATGAAGCATGCTCGAACAGGTCGGTCATCCAGCAGTGCAGCGGAGCGATGCCGCTACGAATGAGTATGGCCACCACCAGCGGCGCGAAGATCCACGGAGAATGTTCAGGCTGGCTCGCTTGCCACTGGACGAGGCTCCAGCCGAGAACCATCAGCGCGACAAACAGCACCATATGCAAGACGTAAACGCGCGTGGGCTTCTTGCGAGCGAGCAATTCGAAATAGGGAGGAATGGCGCCCAAGGCGAGCAGGGCAATCACGCCCCACGGTTGTTTGCAACTCAGCGTCGCGAGCACGATCGCTTCGGTGATTAGCATCCAAGTGAAGGAAAACCGCCGCATCTTGGTGCGGAGCGTCGCAAGCACCGTGAGCAGGTACAGCAGCGATGCGAGCGGCAGGAGGGGAGCGTTCAGTTCATCAATGATGAAGAAATCCCAGCCGAGCATCGCCGAGCTCAAACTCCACGGGTCGCCGGCAACACTCGCGTGCACCAGGATGAAGTCCTGCCAAGCACCCAAACAGGTAGCAAAGGCGGCGCAGGTGAAGAACAGGCACCACTTGCGCGCTTTCTCGACGTCGCGCAAACGCCACACGCAAAAAGCGCCGATGAGCGGCAGCACGATGGCAAGTTCGAGCCATGGCAGATGCAGGTCGATCACGATAAATCCTCCAACGATCCGGCGCTTGGCGGGAGGGCGTCCGACTCGCGCGACGGCGTGCCTGAAAGCATGTCCGTCCAGCGGCGCTCGAGCGAGTCACACCAGGTAAACAATCGCAGACAGGGGGTCGCGATATAATCCTTCAGAAACGCATCGAAATAGCCGCGTTCAATGGCCAGGCGGTAGAGCCACGATTTGAGCCCCGGCGTGAGCAATTGTCCCACGGTGTCGCGCGCCACCGGACGCACGCCCATCGCATTTTCGAGCGTGCGGTAGTCGTGTAAGACCGACGACGCCCGCAGGAACTGCAGCGTTCGCAGGCAGGCGTGGCCAATGATGTGAATGAGCGGCAGATAGCGCAGGCCCAGACCGATTTCCGCCACAATCAGTCCCACCTGGGTGAGCGAAGCATAGGAGAGCGCGGATTTGATATCCGTTTGGGCGCGACAACTGAGGGCGGCGACAATGGCCGTTAGCAATCCGAGCACCACGACCGCGGCCGAAAGCCACACCGAAACATCCAAGAGCGGGCTAACGCGCAAGAGCAAGAACGCGCCCAAATGCACAGACAACGCCCCGTAGTAAATGGCGCTGGAAGGAGTCGGCCCTTCCATGGCCCGCGGCAACCATCCTGAGAAGGGCACGAGCGCCGATTTGCCGGCGACGGCCACAAGCAATAGCAGCCCGACCACGAGCGCTTGGGTGTGGGTGACGTTGGCATGTCCCGCCGGCCACGGTCCCGCGCCGAGGAGTCCCGCGAAGTCCCCTTCCCCGCGCAAGTGATGCATGGCGACAGCGGCAATTAAGAGCGCGGCATCGGAGATTCGATACACCGTCCAGACGTGCAAGCCATTACGGACCGGCGATGCGCGCTCTTGAAAAAAAGCGACCAGCAGCGCGCTGGAGACGCCGACGAGTTCCCAGCCGGCGAACAACGTTTCAATCGTGCCGGCTAGCGAGGTCATCACCATGCCCAAGAGGAACAAGGAGAAGCAAAAGAAGAAGCGATTGAAGCCAGGTTCGCGGTGCAGGTAGTTGGTGGTAAAGGCGCCAATCACCCCGCACAACGCAAAGGACAACAGCATGAACGGAATGCTCAGCGGGTCGAAGATGAACTTCAGCGAGAAATGGAAGTGCGGAATTTCGACCCAGTGCCCGAGTTCGAGCGGAACGTATCGCGTTCCTTCCGTCAGCATCCAGGCGAGCATGCCGAGCCCCGCCAGGAGCCCGACAACGCAGGTGAGTTGCACCAGGCGGCTAATGAGCGACTCGCCCAGTTGATAGCCGACGAGCGATGCCAGCCCGAGCAACAGCACGAGGCTAAAAGGCATGACGAGCAGGATTAAACCAAACAGGCCTGGGCCGTGCAGGATCTCAGGCATGATGCGCGTGTCCGTTGTAGGAATGAGTGGGAGTGGCAGGCGGGGCGTCGATGGCCGCGAAGCCGAGATGATCGCGCCAACCGCGATACCACTCGGTCGATGACTTCGCGTGCGGCAACTCGTGCGACTGGGGTTGATAAACCTCAAACTTGCCGTCGCGGAGCAGGTGGATGGTAGTGCCGTTCGGATCGAGGGTGGCCAACTGCACCCAGTCGTGGCGGCAGAGTTGCGCAATTCCCGGATTGCGATCCATGATTTGATTCATCGCCTCCGGCGTCGTCTCGATGATGAACAGCAAGCGGATCGGTTCGTGAATTTCCACCATTTGCCAGGGGAGACCCGTGCGCAAGTCGCTGGCCGCGCCATCCATAACGCCAAGCATGGCAGCGACGTTGTGCGGCAACTTGGTGCTGCAACCCCAACCGATCGGATCGACGTAGGAAAAATAATACTCCAGGCTAATGCCGGCGCAGACGGGAACCGCGGCTTGCAGGATGCGCGTCAAGATGGCGTGGTCAGGCGTGTCGCCTTCGGGATCGTAGGAGTTGAGGAACGCGCGGCGGTCCATGAACAAGCCGCGCGTGCGTTCACGTCGCCCAACGATGCAGAGGGCATTGGTGGCATGGCCGCACTCAGGGCGAGTCTGCGAGAGGTCTTCGGACCGCGCCTCGACATGCCGCAGCGCCGCGGGAAACGACATGTTCAGCGGGGCGGAGACGAACCGCCGGCAACGCTCGTGGGCGTTGCGCTCACAAGCTTCCAGCACCTGCGCGCGCGCCGTCGAAAATTCATCCTGATGGGTCTTGGGGAGGCGTTCCAAGTCGTAGTACACGACGCTATCGTCGCAGGTATTGTGATAGCCGCCGACGAAGACGGTGTCGCCGGGAATGGTCAATCCACGTTCCGCCAATATCTGGCGGATGCGGGGATCGTTGAGCATCTGAGCAGCCGCCCGCGCGTTGGGGCCACCTGCGGCGCCACTGCAGGCTCCGCAGTTGTAGGCCGAGTTGTGAGGATTGTTGAGGCTTTGCGAACCGTGGCCGATAATCAACACCAGCCGCGCGAAGCAGTGCGTCAGTCCCAAGTCCCGCAAGATGCGCTCGCCGATATTCGCCATCTCATCGACCGTGTAGCCGATGTGTCCGTTATCGGGGCCTGCCTCTGGTTCGCTCCGTTCCAACTGCAACTGCGTGACTGTAGGAGGTTGCACGAATTCGGTAGCGGAACGGCGGATGCGGGCGGTCAGACGCGGAAAGAGCACTCGGGCCACGAGCGGAATGGTCGCCAGCGCGCCCAAAACGGTCACAATCGCACCGCCAATGAACGAGCGGCTGCCGACGTGAATCTGGTGCGATGCTTTGCCGAGCGCCCGGCGAGCTTTCGCACGCCGCTTGTTGGCTTCATCGAGACTGAACGCGACATCCTCTTGCACCCAGTGTTGCGGGCGAATGACGACGGGGCACAACGGGAGATAGTTGGCGTCTGCGGCGCCGCGATAATACATCGCAACCGCATAGAAACCGGCCACCGAAAATGTTTCCACGCGCGGCGCCACCTCCTCCAAGTGGCGGCGAAACGATTCCTCGCGGTCATCGATGCAAGTCATGAGTTGAAACGATGGCCTGTCGACGCGCGGCTGGCGCTTCTGGGCGTGAATCGCCAAGGCGTCGAGTGTTTGCGTGCGATAACGCCGTTCGTAGGCTTCCTGAAAAATCTGCCGCCGGAGCATGCTCGAGAAGTCTTCCACTTCCCCCACCAGTTCCGCCCACTCAGCCTTGGAGAGCCGAAACAAATCGACCGGAAGCCAGCCGCGCAATTGTGCTAATTGATATAAGACAAAGGCCCGTTGATCGACGTTGAGCGGTTCGTGCTTGGGAACCTTCGCTTGGGCGGCCGTTCGCAACTCGCTCAGCGAAGCGCGATAGTTAAACGACGTGCGGGCGACGTGCGCCAGCGCGAGGCGCTCGAGCAGCAAATGGACCGCCAGGAATTCGATCAGGCTGCCTGGCAGCACCGGATACGCGGCGCGATCGGTGCGAATCTCCATCTGGTGAATCATGCCTGCCCAACCACGCAGCGCCAGCAGCGTCGACGTGATGAATGACGCGCGTTCGTCGCTCTGAACACCTAACTGCGTCAACGATTCGGCGATGACTTCAAGCGCGGTCAGTTGTTGCGACTCGATGCGGTCCAGTTCGGATTTCAGACCAGCTAACCAGGCGTTCGGCGGCCCGGCCGCTTGACGATAGAGAGCGGAGAATGCCGCGAATAGCCCCTGCTCACGCGCAGGCAGTTGCCAATGCGACAAGCCTTGATCGAGAAAGGCCGAGCAAAAGCGAATCAACACGTCGTGGACGAGGAGGTCGCTGTCGGCTCCGCAGGCTTCCAGTAACCAATCGCGATGCCGCACCCAAGTCGAGGCAGGCGCCGCGGGAGCACGCGTGCCATGCACGCCTTCGCGACATGCTCGCCACAGCGCTTGCAGCGTGAATTCTTCCCAGATCGCTTCGTTCCAATGTTCGATCGATTTGCGGCCGAAGTGGTCGAAGAGCCCCTCAAGCGCGTCGTGAACGCGGCGTTCAAACGTGTTGCGCTCGTGATGTGTCGAGTTACCTCCCCCTTTTAGATCACGCATGACCCAATGCCGCGTTTGCTCAATCGTCCGTTGCCGCACCGCCGACGGAACATCTGCTGAAAATCGCCGCAAGGCATCCGTCTCGGCGACAAACCATCGCAGTTCGTGCGCCGGCGCAATGCGCAGCCCATGCTCCAAAATCGTCAGGCGGAGTTCCAACCGCGTGCCAAAAGACAGGATCGCGTCGTCGGCGCGCGCGCCGAGATCGTCACGCAGCGCGGCTTCCAGATCGCAGGGCAGAATTCGCTGGTGTTGGAGAAGCTCGCGGAATCGTGCTTCGCTCAGGTAGGGTTGGCAGCCAAAGACTTTCG
>CAUJKE010000365.1 GCA_963205385.1 Planctomycetota bacterium
TATAAGGAGGGTTTCCACTTGGCTTGCCAGTGCTGAATCGCGAGTAGCCGCCCTACTTGGTTGATTGCCCAGCGGCAACAGGCTTCCCCGGCCACACAAATCGCACGTGACATCTTGAGCAACCTCAGCCATCGAGTGCCAACCAGTCTTCAGCACTCAGCGGCTCGACCGGCGAAGGCAACGCGCCGCTGAAGTTCAGGCTTCGACCCGTGAAGCCAGGATGCCACACGCGCGGTGAACGATTATGATGAAAGCCACGTGAACCCGCGCTCCCGCACTGGCAAGCCAAGTGCCACCCCTCGACTGTGCCGCGCGCCCGACATGCTCAGCCTCGATGCCCATGTCTTGAAGGTGCTGAACCGTCGAACGTGGCAGGCCTTGATCGAGTAAGAACTTCATGGTGCTTCGTGAAGCTCCAGAACTTTGTCGTCAAGATTGGCCGCCGCATACGTCAAGGCTTGCCGAATATCTTCGTCTTCGAGCTCTGGGTATTCCGCAAAGAACTCTTGTCGATCCGGATAGCTCGCAAGTGCTTCCAGGACGCGCCGCACCGTTAGCCGCATGCTGCGGATGCACGGCTGCCCGTTCATCACCGCTGGGTCGCTTGTGATTCGATTAAGACCAACCATGACCTGGTTCCTTGATGTAGGCGCCGCTTTTCAACCTAGGTCCATTGTACCAGGGAGGTTCCTGGAAGCGCAGAGCGAACGGGGTGGTGGTTCGGGGTCTTGCGGCGTGGTCCGTTCGTTACGGCGGGGTGGCACGGGCGGCGATGCCGACGGGCGCCACTTGGCTTGCCAGCGCGGAATCGCGAGTAGGCGGGCTACTTTGTTGGTCGTTGAACAGCAGCAAATGTCCCCCGGCTACACAAATCGCACATGACATCTTGAGCGACCTCGGCCAGCGAGTGCCAGGAGATATTCAGCACTCAGCGGCTCGACCGGCGAAGGCAACGCGCCGCTGAAGTTCAGGCTTCGACTCGCCAACCCAGGATGCCACACGCGCGGTGAACGATGATGCTGAAAGCCACACGAACTCGCGCTCCCGCACTGGCAAGCCAAGTGGCGCCCTCGACTGTTTCACCCCGCCGTCAAGGACGTGACTTGGCGATTTAAGGAAAGATAATCGTCAGCAGCACCATGGAATTTTCGACGCCGGTGATCGTATGGCGAACGCCTGGCGGCAAATAGGTCCATTGGCCTGCTTTGAGCGAATGCTTATCGCCGTCGGCCGTGAAGGCAATCCAGCCTTCCAAGCACTGCATCGTAATCGGGCCTTCCATATGATGCTCGTGACAGACTTCGTGATCCTTGGGGATCACCACGCGCAGAGCCTCAAAAGCGCTGTTCTTCACCAAAGCGTGCGACTTGTGCTCAGACAACGTCTCGCCTTGCGGGCGAAGATCGACCGGCAGGCAAGCGCCTGCGTGGGGAGTAGCCATGGTTGTTTTTCCTTAAGTTCGATTGGTGATTGGACTCGCGAGGCAGAGCTTACATGAACTGCTACTCACGAAGTTGTAGCGGCTTTACTAACGTTGGCCAAGACAGCTTCGAGCTTCTGGATGCTCGCGGCGCTCTCGCTCCCTAAATCATGCCGCTGCGCGATCCAGTTCGCAGTGTAATAACTGACCCACACTTGCGCATCCGCGTCTTCCCACGCCAACAACTTCACAGGCAGGTCGAGACCGGCCGTCTGCTGATCTTGCATCAACGCTGTGCCCACCTCGGGGTTGCCGAGAATCAGAAGTTCCGTGGGCCGAAGCGTGATGCCGACATGTGCGGCATTGGCTGCGTGATCAATGCGGGCAAAGACGGTAAATCCCTGGGAAGCGACCAAGGACGCGAGCCGATCAACGGTCTCGCGCACCGAAAACGCGCTCGCGACCGTGACAATGCCGTCCGCGTTTGCGTTGTCCTCCTGAGCGTCCGAGCCACCTTGATGTTCGCGCAGGAATGCCTCCGCACGTTCCGCGTCGGCCGGTTCCACCCAGATCTCGGAAGTGATGCCGGGAATGTCGCCGATGCCTGCGTCCAAGTAATCGCCGAGCACCTGACAACGAATCCCCTTGCGCTCGAGCGCTTGCTGCCAAATGTGGGCCTGAAACGGATTCGCAGCCGCTGCCAGGCGAACAAGATCCGGCTGATCTTTTAAGTTCATCGCATTCCTCAATTTCTTCGAATCTGATGTAGGAGCAAACGCCGTGCCAACCGGCCAGGCTTGTGAATGCCATGGTACACAACCTGATGCGTTGGTATCGCGCTTGGTCTCACAACGACCAGCGGTGACGCCGTGGATCCAGTTGTCTTCGCACAATGACACTGACTCCATTGATTGACTGATTGACGGCCGTCGCAGGCGACCTAATCGCCGCCCTTTTCGGCCTTCTTGCGCGCGATCTCGTCGAGCGCTAGCGTTGAGTGGGCGTAGGCGCCGCCGGCGCGCATTTCAGCGGCGACCCAGATCGCTTCCATGATCTCCTCTGCGGTGGCCCCATGCTGGAGCGCGCCGCTGGTATGCCCGCGAATGCAATAGGGGCATTGTGTCACGTGCGCCACCGCGACGGCGATCAACTGCTTGGTTTTCGCGGGAAGCGCGCCTTCGGCAAACACGCTGCGACTGAACTCCTTGAACGCCGCGGCAGGCCCAGGGGCCAGATTCTTGCGTTGTTCCGCGACCGCCTTCGTTCCAACGGGATACATCGGTTCTTGCTCAGACATGTGTTCGGGCTCCTAAGATGTTTTCTGAACGCAGGTTGAAACGGGAGCTATTGCCAATGGTCTGGTTTGGTCATGTCGCTGCGACGCTTCGACAAATCGTCAACCGTCATGAAGGCGAGCCCGCGGCCGTGAGGCATGATGGCGTTTCAGTAACCGCTGAACTCTTCCGTACGAATGTTGTCTTCGTTGACTTTCAACTCGACGAGCAATTCGCGCATGGCCTTGACCATACTCTTCGGTCCGGACAAGTAGTAGATCGGCTGGTTCAAGTCCGGTACGTACTTGTTCACCATCTCTGCGGTGACGCGGCCGCGCTCGCCGGTCCAATCGGCCGGCGCCGAATCGGTCGCAATCGGGACGTATTTGAAGTTCGGATTCTCCTGGGCTAGTTGCGCGAAGTCGCTGATGTATGGCAACTCCGCCGGCGTGCGGCTGGCATGCAGCAGCGTGATCCGATGGGCGGTCTTGTCGTGGGTCGCCTGCGCGATCATGCTCCGCACCGGCGTGATGCCGATGCCGCCGATGATGAACACCGCCGGCGTGGTTTCCGTCTTGTGCAGTCTGAAATCGCCGCCGGGGCCGTCCATGTTGAGTTCGGTGCCGATCGGCAGATCCTTCAAGACACGCTTAAACGCCGTGTCGCGCATCCGCGTCGCGACGACCAGATCAGGTTCGAACGGCGCTTGCACGAGGGAAAACCCACGCGTATTGCCTTTCGCGTCCGTCTCCGGCGGGTCAATGAGCGTGAAGTCGACGTATTGGCCGGCGCGAAAGTCAAACCCCGCTGGTTTGGAAAAGTGAAATTCCATCGTCCCGTCAGCAATTGTCTCTTTGCTGACCAGCTTCACGTTCGTTTTCATGATATCTCCAGTCGTCTTTGTCTGGTATGCGGATGCGACCAATGTCAAACTCTGGTTCGACCTGTCGATATTGTTAACGCAAAACTCATGCCGCCTTGGCCGAAGATTCGCGAGTTGGCCCATTGTCAGATATTGGCCAGTTCTCCGAAGTACTCATGATCCTCCGCGAAGCCTCCTTCACCGACGCCGGTCGAGCGGATATCGTCCACGAACTCGATAGCTGAAATCCACTTGACCATCTTGAAGCCAAGTTGATTCTCGACCCGCAGGCGCAGCGGCGCTCCGTGCAGTTCGTTGAGCGGTTCGTAATTCATCTCGTACGCCAGCAGCGTTTGGGGGGCCAGCGCGTTTGGGAGCGGGAGACTGTCGTAGTACAGGACCCCTTCGACGCCTTCATGGACCGCGACCCCTTCACCAAACGAGTGGAACACCACTGCTTTCGCATTTGCCAGCGGGCGAACCAGATGAATCAGCTCGGCGAGCGGCAGCCCGCCCCACTGGGCAATGCCGGACCAACCTTGGATGCAGTGGTGAAGCGTGATTTGCGACTGCTTCTGCATCGCGCGCAGGTCGGCCAGCGACAGTTCGATCGGATTCTCCACCAGGCCATACACTTTCAGCCGATAGTCGAGGAAGTCGTTGGCGGCGAGCGTCTTCCACTCGTCGCTCGTCGGCATTTTTCCGTTGGCCCAGAAGAACGGCGAGATATCTTCGCGGCGGAACTCCGCCACAGGGGCGGCGTGGTCCAACAGCGCCGCCATCACCGGAGTGATAATCAGCCTGGCGACGTGCTGCACCCACCGTGGTCGCCGCCACGCCAGCCAGTTGGCCAGCGCGTTGACCGCCACGATCACGGCGATCCCGACCGCACCAAGATAGACGCCGAGCAGCCCCGTATTGTCGGTTCCCACAACGATGTGGTTCATGTTTCGCACCAGGCCGGTCATCGCAACCAGCGTGACATGCCCAATGAAGAACAAGACGAAAGCACTCATGACCAGGAAATGCAGCGAGCGGCCAATCTGCCGGTTGCCTGGCAGTCGCGGATACCACTTGAACCGATTCGTCAGTGCAGGCGACATCGAAGGCCCGCTCAGAATCGCGAGCGGCGCCAGGATGAAAATGACGGCGAAGTAGGTCAGTTGCTGCAGCGCGTTGTAATGATAAAAGGCGTTCGGCTCCGGCGGCATGTGAAAGGTCGCGTAGTGGACAAAGACCGCCCAGGCGTCCGGCACGATTTGCCAAGAGGTAGGCACGAGGCGACGCCAGTGCGGCGTTACAAACAGGAGCGCGACATAGCCCGCGCCGTTGACCACCCAGAACAGCGCGCTCAAAAAATGCCAATGCCGCGCGATGCCGATCGTATGCCGATAGCCAGGCAACCCGATCCACGGCGTGAGGTAACGAGCATCCTGCTTGGCTGTCCAGACGCGATCCGTAGGCACCGTGATCGGCGTCAACCGCAACCATTCCGTTCCCGGCGTGCAGTGGACGTTCCAATACAGTCGCGGGTGGTCCATCAGAATCTGCAGACCGCTCCGCACGAGCAGGATCATGAAGAAGAAATTGACGTAATGCGCAAGTCGCAGCCAGGCCGGGAACCCCACAGCTTCAACCGCGGTGGTGGAAGCTGTGTCAGGGATGGCCGAGACGAGCGGGAGCCCGACGAGCACCCACTGAATGTAAGCCGCTACGATGGCCAAGATCAGCGGCGAGGCAAATAGCCAGAGTGTTTTGAGATTGATGCGCACGACGGCCAATCACGACATGAGGGAAGATCATCGCGAAACTACTGCGTGCGAACCCCGTGGCTGCAAATGACGCGCCAGCAAGGCGGCGCCGCCGTCGCCTGGGATGCGTTGTGAAGGCGGCGTGTCCAGTTATTGAACACAAACCATCCAAGGAATGGACAATTCTGAACGCTTCTGACGTCTTGGCGACGGCGACATTTCCTTAACAATGATGAAAGGCAGCTTATCAAGGGTTGCGGCTCAAAGTTGAACGCGCGCACGTTGGCATGCCGATTGCAACTTTCCGCCGAACGTCTGGTGGGCTAGATTAGCAGTGCGCCTTCGTTGCGGCATGAGCGTTGAGAGCGGCATGGATGAGGCGGCGAGTTTAAGGTAACACGATAGTGCGGTTTGTTTGTCCGCGTGATCACGGTGAGAACTTGTGTGGCCGCGAGAGGCAAGCAATCAATAAGTTTCCAATTCTCACGCCAGCTTCGAGACCACGACCCCATCCGCCTCGTGCGGATAGTGAGCAAGTTGGCGAGCTAAAGCCAGGCGACCTACAATCGACGAATGCATCAGGCTCGCCCCGATGGTGAAGAAGTCTTTTTAGGGCTGCCTGCGCCACGCACCGATCCTCCGCCAAGAATCCCAATCACCAACCACCACCACCCCCCATAGCCAGGTTCACTCCCCATGAATCAAGACCACGCAGCAGGGCAGACTGCATCCACCCCATCGGCTGATTGTTTCGAGGTGCGCGTTCTTCGCCAGGATCGGCCGGACACGCCGAGTTACTGGCAATCATTTTCCATGGAGTACGTTCCGGGATTGAACGTGATCAGCGTGCTCCAGCAGATTGCCGCGCGCCCGCAAACGACATCCCACCAACATGTCGCGCCGGTGGTTTACGATTGCAACTGTTTGGAGGAGGTCTGCGGGGCGTGCACGATGTTGGTGAATGGGCATGTGCGTCAGGCCTGCACGGCGCTTGTCGATCGGCTGTTGGAACAGCAGCCAGGGCAAATCGAATTGCGGCCGATGACCAAATTCCCCGTCATCCGCGATTTGAGCGTCGACCGCCGCCGACTGTTCCGCGCGTTAGAAAAGCTCGAGACTTGGATCCCGGTGGATGGCTATTACGACGCCGGCCCCGGGCCGCGCCAATCGCAAGAACAACAGGAACAAGCTTATCCGTTAAGCAAGTGCATGAGTTGCGGTTGTTGTTTAGAAGCGTGTCCCCAGTACACCAAAGTGGAACTAACCCCGCAAGAAGAAGAAACCAGCGCGCAGTTCCAGCAGCGCGAAAATGCGGCGTTCGACGCCGCGTTCGTCGGTGCGCATGCCAATAGCCAGGTCGTGCTGATGAACATCAATCCGATCGGGCGCATGGGCGCCGGACAGCGTCTGGACAAGTTGATGGCCCCAGGGGGGATTCAAAACTGCGGCAAGGCCGAGAATTGCGAGGCGGTGTGCCCGCAGAAGATTCCCCTGATGACTTCCTGGGGCCGCGCTGGCCGTGCGACGACGGCGCGCGTGATCAAGAAGCTGTTTGGCGCGTAGCGACAACGTTAGCCCCGCGTGTGTTTTGATGCTTTTCCCAGTCCGCGCTTGGCGACCTGCGCAATCCAGAGGCCAACCATGAATTCAGAAACAGCCACCAGCGTGACCACCGCCGCCGGCGATTCCGCGCCCCTGGTGACCAAAACGCCCCTTCTCGACGAAGGCGACATCGAATCCAAACGTCAGGAAATTCTGGATTACTTCCACCATACATTCACGCTGTATGAAAGCCTGTTCGAATGCCTGGCAGGGGACGAGGCGTTTTATACGCGCGCCAATCGCTTGCGACATCCGCTGATTTTCTACTATGGCCATACGGCGGTGTTCTTCATCAACAAACTCAACGTCGCCAACCTGATCGACGAGCGAATCGACCCGCGACTCGAATCGCTGCTGGCGATCGGTGTGGATGAAATGTCGTGGGATGATCTGAATGACGAGCATTTCGACTGGCCCACGCCGGCGGAGGTCAAAGCCTATCGAGACCAAACGCGCGCGCTCGTCGAGCGCTTCATTCGCGCGTGCGACTTCAGCCTGCCAATCGGCTGGACGAGCCCCCTGTGGATCGTGTTGATGGGGATCGAACACGAGCGAATCCATTTGGAGACCTCCTCCATCCTGATTCGAGAGTTGCCTATCGAACTGGTGAAAGACCATCCCGTGTGGGGAAACATTTGCCGCGAACGAGGCCCAGCCCCGGAGAACGAACTCCTGCCGGTCGTCGGCGGCAAGGTTGAACTGGGAAAGGCGAAAACCAATCCACTCTACGGCTGGGATCTCGAGTACGGTTATTCCGCCGAGGAAGTCGCGCCGTTTGCGGCTTCCAAGTATCTCGTTTCCAATCGGGAATTTCTTGATTTTATCGAAGCTGGCGGGTATCAGAATCGCACCCACTGGACGCCTGAAGGCTGGAACTGGCTCGAGTTCAGTCAGGCGAAGCATCCTGTTTACTGGATCGAAAGCGAGGACGGATACGCGTATCGCTCGATGCTGAAAATCGTCGAGATGCCTTGGAACTGGCCGGTCGAAACGAACTACCTGGAAGCCAAAGCCTTTTGCAACTGGAAATCGGCAGCCACCGGCAAACATATTCGCTTGCCAACCGAAGCCGAGTGGCACCAACTACGCAGCGGCGTCGAAACGGATCAGCCGTATTGGAACGACGCGCCTGGAAACATCAACCTCGAAGGCGCGATGTCGCCTTGCCCGGTGGACCGCCACGAATTTCACGATGGCTTTCACGATATCCTCGGCAACGTATGGCAATGGACGGAAACCCCGGTCGATGGATACGGCGGCTACGAAGTGCATCCCGCCTACGACGACTTCTCCGCCCCGACCTTCGACGGCCAACACAACTTATTCAAAGGCGGTTCTTGGATCTCGACTGGCAACGAGGCGACCAAGGACGCCCGCTATGCATTTCGGCGGCACTTTTTTCAGTCGTCTGGATTTCGTTACGTCGCAGCCGAGCCTTTGCCGGACGTGGCGCTGAATAC
>CAUJKE010000366.1 GCA_963205385.1 Planctomycetota bacterium
CAGTTAGGCCAAGATCCCTACCTCGACGCCGCGTGACGGCGCCGCTAGCACTCGCCATGCGGCGCGGGTTGAACTTCGCATTGACGTGGCGGCGTGAAATCGCGACTCTACGCGCCGCGCGGGCCGCTGCGGCTCGACGCCAAAACACAAGGAGGCGCGGCGATGCGAGTGAGTCTGTGGATGTTGCTGATGGTTGGCGGTAGTTCTTCCGTAGCTCTCGGCCAGGGACCGTTTGTGCCCCGACAACCGATTGCCGCCCCGATTGCCGACGGCGCGGCGTCTGGTAGTGGCGGCGCTTTTGCTCGCCCGGCGGCGACGCTTCCGCCAACCACGCCTCCGCTGCAAGAACGCCTGGCGACGCCGACTGCGTCGGGCGGCAGCTTCGGCGACGCCACGCGCTCGCGCTTCGATACGGCCACAAGGGCGAATGTTGGTGACGCGGCCACGCCTTCGTTCGGTAGCGCGACCGCCGCCAACCCCAGCGGCGGGCTTTCATCCTCCGGCTTAAGTCCGACCCGGACCATCGTCTCCGGCGACGCCGCCGCGCCGCGCGCCGCAGCACAAATCACGACGCCGGCCGAGGCCGCCAGCCCCGTGGCGGAAATGGTCCTCACGCAAGCGCTTCAGCCGCGCGGGGAACTCGAACTCCCCGGCCAACCGTTGTCGCTCGTGCAAGCACTCCAGCACACGTCCAGCGGAGGCGAACGCATCCAGGCCGTGCAAACCTATTGGAAACTCGTCACCCAGGTCGCCGCGTATCATGCGGCGCTGGATGATCGCGCGCTGTTCAACAACGTTGCGGTCCAGCAACTCGCAGCCCACGAACGGTCCGTGCTGGCCGCCGCGCAAATTGCAGCCACCGCGGAAGTGCGGCGCGCGGAATTGGAGTTCGTCAACACGCAGCATGAGCTCGTGGAGGCCGCGCGCTTGCCAGATGCCCAGTTGCAACCGCTCCCCAGCGACGCGCCGCTGGTGAGCGAGTATCGCACCCACTTCGCCGCGCTCTACGGCGAGCGCGCTGCCCCCAGCGGCTTGCGGCGCCTCGACCGGGCGTTGCCTTATCATTTGCAGGCGGTGCGGGCCCAAGCAGACGCCGTCGTCGCCGCCACACGTGCGCTGGAAGCCACGGCCAACGCGGTCAACAGCGGCCAGGCTGGCGTCGATTCACTTCTCAACAGTCACCGCCTGGCGGCGCGCGAACGCGCAGCCATGATGACCGTGGTGTTCGAGTACAACGCGGTGATCGCGGAGTACGCTCTGCATGTCGCCCCGGGGCAACCGGCGGAGACGGTCGTCGGCATGTTGATCAAGACGCGGCCGACGGAACGTTCGGCGTCGGTGGTGAGCAGTCGCGTGATCCGCACGGTCAGCAGCAACGAGCCGATTGCCGCTGACGCCGCCCCCAACCTGGCTGCGCCTGCGGCGCGAACCTTTTCCGTACAGGACCAACCCCAAGAGGCCCCGACGCAATCGGTGCTGCAACAGCCACGGCAGTTTCAATTCTCCGCAGAGCCGCCGATAGCTAATGACGACAGCTATGGCAATGCCCAAGGCGACGTGGACGACGGCGCGCGGCTCTTGCCCAGCAGTGACGGCCCAATTTATGCTCCGCAGTAGTCAACCTTAGCGCTACAATCAAATCGTAGGACAAGCCGCAAGGCCATCGCGGCGCAAACTAACGCCGCGGTTTGCCTCTGGACTTTGCTTGGCTGGTGGAACTCTTCGCAGGGCGACGCGGGCTAAGAAACCAGAGCACGGCCAAGAGTGGCAAGATCACGACGAACGTTCTGGGCCAGCGCACGACGACGAGCAAGCCGACCACGAGGGTCGCCAGGTACCACGGGGGGGTGTGCTGCGCCAGACGCATGACCTGCGGCAGCGCCAGCGCGAGGGCGCCCAGCACCAATCCCGCGCGGAGCATGCCGCTCCCCAGGCCAAACAGGTTACTCGGGCCGGCGATAAAGAGGCCTGCGCCGCCGAAGGTGAGCACTGCCGCGATAATTCCAATCAGCCAACGTTGCATGCCGGTTTTGTCGATCGTTGGCGGAGTGAATTACAGACGGTCGAGTGAATCGAGCCAACGGCCGAGCCCGTCGAGTTCATCGGCGTTCAAATCGCGCGACGACTCGCCGAGTTCTGGGTAGACGACCGGGTGCTCGAGTTCCTCCAGTCGCTCCGCGACTTTCCGAATCGCGCCCAGCGTCTTCGACTTCTGCGCCGCGCCGAGGTAAAACCACCAGCGGCGCGCGGGATCGCTCTCTGGCAGCGGCGCCCGAGCGGGGGGCGCTGCCTCGATGGCGACGACGCCGCGGATGAGTTCCGGTTCTGCGAACGCGGTGACAAAGGCCATCGCGCCACCGACTTGATAACCACTCGTGAGAATGCGACCCCGATCGATGTTGTAATGCGCTGCGACATCTTCAATCGCTTTGCGAATGAACGCGGCGTCCGCGACGTCCCAACGCTTGGCATCGGCGGGACGCGGGAGGAGCACAATCGTTTCGTGCTCATGGCAGAGTTTGCGATAACGCTCAACGAGTTGGTCGCGATCGTAGTTGCCCGGCGTCGCGAGCACGACCAGCAACGCATGAGGCGCGCCAGGATGATAATTCTCCGGCACCAGCGCGGCGCACTCGTTTTGCTCCTCGGGAATCTTGATGTCGAGCACGCCAACATTCGCCTGTGCCTCCGGCGGCGGCAGTTCGCCGTGGGCAGGCGGAAGTTCGGGAACCATTGCGGCGCTGAGCTTGGCGAGCGTGAGTTCCGCGCTCCGCGTTTCCTCGCCGCGCGTGTACGTGAGCGAAACTTTCGCGCCTGGCGCATGCGCGGCGAGTGCTTCCGCGAGCGCCGCGGCATCGGCGACTTCTAAATCGACGAGCTTCGTGATGCGATCGCCAGCCTGCAAGCCAGCCTCCGCCGCAGGCGAAGCGGCGAAGATGTAGCGAACCACGACGCCAGGCTGGTCACCGATATCGCGCCGCGGCAAGATGCCGATGAACGGATGCGCGTATGGCGCGAGCTCGGCGGCCAATTCGAGTTCCGCCTCGATCCGCTCCTCGCCCCGCAGCGCAACCACGCGCACGACGTCGCCGGCGTATTTCGGACCCAGTGCGTGGCGAAATTCAACTTGCCGTGTGATCTGCGTTCCATCGACTTCGATGATCTTGTCTTGCGGTTTCAGCCCCGCTTTGGCCGCCGGGCCGTTCGCCGCGCAGGCGACCAGCACGGCGGGGTCGGCGTTCATGTCCCCCTTCTTCAGCGAGACCCCCATCAGCCCCGGTTGAAGATCGCCTCCTTGCTTGAGCGTTTCCAAGCGCGGCAACCATTCAGCGAGCGGAATGGCGAAGCCGATGCCGCTGTCGTACCACTCCGCCCCGGCGACCTCGCCTTGCCCTTGCGGCGAGAGCGGCACGAGAATGCCGAGCACTCGCCCGCGAATATCGACCAACGGTCCGCCATAATTGGCCGGCGAGATTTTAGCGTCGCACTGAATGGCCTTGCCCCACACGCGGCTTTTGGCGGAGAGCACGCCGACCGAGAGATTGGGGAGCGCTTGGTCAAACGTGCGGCCGACGGCGATCGTCCATTGCCCCACCGCCATTTCGTCGCGCGAACCAAACGTGGGGACGGGCAGTTTTTCCTCGCTCTCAATTTTCAAGAGCACCATCATGCGACTGTCATCGCGAGCCACAATCTTCGCCGCGGTGCGTTGACCACTGGGAAGCGTGACGAGAATGGACGTTGGCTTCTGGGCGAAATTGAAGGCGCTCGACAGGATGTAGCCGTCTGCGTCAACAATCAGCCCCGTGGTCGGCCCGGTGCCGACCAGCACATCATCGACTTTTTCTGTGCCGCCGACCGTTTCGATCCGCACCACCGACGGCGCGACCGATAGCGCCGCCGCTTTGAACGCGGCCTCTTCTTCGGCGCCTACGTCGTCCGCGCCGCAGGCAACCGGCGCGCACGCGAGCACGATTAGTGCGGCGCTGGCCAGCCAGGTCGTTCGCTGCGACAACATGTTCATGCGGTTTCGCCGAGTGAGTAGTGAGTTAGGGTTTACGGACCGCCAAGCACGACTTCGACCAGATCATTCTCGCGCTGCACGATGAGCCGGACCTCTTCCAAGCGGTCGAGCGTCGCCAATTCATCGGCGAGCATACGGCACGAGTTGACAATTCGCCCGTTGACGAACAGCACCAGATCATCAGGACGCAAACCGGCTTTGCCAGCGGGGGAATCGCGCACCACGCGGTCGATGAACGGCGGCGTCTTGGGGAGGACGTCAGGCACCAGCGCCAGGCCGAGTTCCGCGAGGGAATGGGCGTCGACGGGGCGTTTTACGTCGTCCGCTGCGCTGCGCGGGCGAGTCTTGCCGGCTTTGATATCTTCGACTGCAGCGACGAGCTCTTCAATCGGCAGCGCGTAGTTCAACCACACATTACTCTGGGCGTTGCGCAACTCTTTGCCGAGCAGGCCAGTTAAGCGTCCTTGCCGATCGGTCAGCGCGCCGCCGGCCGCGCCGGGGTTGTTGGTCATGGCATCCAGAACATAGACCGGGCCGCGATACGTGGTGCGAAACACACCTCGGCGGGCGGTGAGTTCCGTCTTGGCCGAAACCACGCCATGCAGCACGCTGCTCGGCTCGTTGCCGGTCGCGACGCCGAACATGTTGCTGAACGCCAAGACCCGCGCGCCGACATCGACGCCGATCGCCGCATCCAGATTGAAGAACGGCAACTCCGTCGCCTTGAGTTTCAGCACGGCGATTTCCAAACGTGGATCGGCGCCGACGAGTTCGGCGGAGAGTTTACGGCCATCGTCAAGCGTGACCGTGATCACGTCGCTATCGAGAACATAACTCCACACCGTCAACACGTAACCGTCTGCGGAGATCAACAGGCCGCTTTGATACGCTTCCAAGCCGCGAATGCCGCCGGCCCCATAAATCTTAACGAGCTTGGGCTGCACCGTGGCGATGGTGTCCGCATAGGAAGCCGCCTGCGAAATGTTCGCGCCGAGGCCGCAAGCGGTCACAAGTACACAAGCGTAGAGAGTGCGCATGCTCATGGGGCGTCTTCCTCGCTTGCATCTTCAGGCGTGGCGGCGGGGAGCGTGATTTGTTCGAGCTTGAGCGTCGCGAAGACGCGCTCGCCGTGACGAACTTCGATCACGTGCGGAAGCGCTTGACCATCCACTGCGCGGAAGTCCGAGAAGTAGAGCTCGCACGGATCGACCTGCACATCGGGGAACATTTCAAGCGCGACAAGTTGCCCGTCACTTTCGGCAAACAAAAACCGCGTCTCGACGACTTGATGCGTGCCGACGAGCACGTCGAACAGCCCAGGGTGCTCCGGCAGCGGGGCCTGGCCATGATAAAACACGTCGCCGAACTGCGCGGGGCCGCGGACGAGCATTCGCCGCCACACATGCAGCGCCACGAGCAGCCCGCCGCTGTGCTCAGGCGCGAGCTGCGCATCGAAATCGTGTTCGGTGTCGAAACTGTATCCAGCATTCGGCCACTTGGCGGTGACTCCGTCATCGCGCAGTTGCAACGCGAACTCTCCGCCGTCCGCCAGTGCGCCGCGCAGCTCCCAAGTCCCCGTGCGGCCCAAGCAATTCGTGTGCGTCAGTAGCGCGTTCCAGACCCGCTCCCGCTCCAAGGCGTTGAAGTAATAGTTGGCATACCCCGGCTTCTCCTGGAACAGCTTGGCGACCGCTTCGGGGGCGGCGTCTTGCTTGGGAAGCTGCGGAATGGGGATCTTCGGGAGTTTCGGTCCCTGTGGCTTCTTGCCATCTGGATGCTGGGGGTCATCTTCCGCTGGGGTTGGCCCTTGTACCAGTTCCCAGAGTTCCTCGCGGGAATGCACGCCAGCGAGCCGCACGTAGGTATCGAAGCGCTGGCCGTCGCGGCGGTAGGAGAGCGGGATGCGCCAGCCTTTGGGATAGATTCCCAGGACGTTCTTGAGCGCGTTGGCGGTGCCGATCGCTCGCCCGCCGAGCGCGATGATTTCGTCGCCGTAACGCAAGCCACGGCGGTAGGCATCGGACGAGTCGAGGATGTTGGTGACGGTGACGCGCCCGCTGTCGTCGGTCGCGACGCTAGCGCCGAGCGTGGCGTGGTCCACAATGCGGCCGCTCTTGAGGTCGCCCAGAAAGTGCATCACCTGATTGATCGAAATGGCATAGCCGACGCCGACGTTCACTCGCCCGCGCTTTTCGAACGAACCGCGTCCGTTAATCCCGATCAAGTCCCCCGCGGCGTTGAACAGTGGCCCGCCAGAGTTGCCGGGGTTGATGGCCGCGTCGGTCTGCAGGCAATCCGTATATTCGAGCAATGTGCCTGCGGGATATTGATAACGCTGCACGCCGGAGATGATGCCGTAGGTGACTGTGGGTTGAAAGTCGGTCGCCAGCAAAAACGGATTGCCGATCGCGAAACACCAATCGCCAGCCTGAACTTGATCGCTATCGGCGACTGTGGCGACGGGAAAGTCAGTGCGCCCCACGAGCTTGATCAAGGCGACGTCGCCGGTCGGATCGAGGCCGACGATCACCGCGTCGTACAGGTTGCCGTCGGGCAAACTGCATTTCATGAAGTTGCCAGAAGGCTTGGCGACGTGGAAGTTCGTCACGGCGTAACCATCCGGCGAAATCAACACGCCGGAGCCTCCTCCGCCGCCGCCGGGCGAGAAGACGCTGATGGTGCACGCAGACGCTTTCGCAATCGCGGCGATGCGCTGCTGCTCCGCGGCCAGCACACTTTCAGGCACGTCGATCGCCAGCGCGCGTGTGCATGGCGCGATCGTCAGGAGCATTGCGAGGATCAGCATTCTCATTTCGTGACCCTCGCATTGAGCAGGTGCAAGCGATCCGACAGGTCCAGCCCCGCGCCAAAGTCCACGAGGATCGAAAGCCGACTCCCGCCGGTGAGGTCATATTCGAGCGGAATCGGTTTCTCATCCTTCCCCGTCACATGCTGCTCGCCGAGCAGTTTCCCATCCAGCGAGATTCGCAGCACAACATCCCCAGCGGGCCGCACGTGGTCGTCGATCGCCGCGAGCGCCAGGAATTTGCTGAACTTGCCAGGCAGGCGATAATCGAGCTGCGTGCGGCTATGAATCGCGAGCCCCTTGGCATACGTCTGTTTACCAAAGGTCAGTGGTTCGCCGGCGAACGATTCGTCGTTGCGTGGGGAAAACAGTAAGGCGGTCGAAGCATCCCGCCGCTGGCCGAAATAGTCCCGCCAATCTAACGACTCCCACTTCAAGTCACTGAGATAGACGATCTTCCCCGCGGAGTAATCGAGCTTTTCGACGCGGGCCAGCGGAATCTCGCCCCGCACGCCGGAGGTTGACACCAGTTGCAGTTTATCGTCCTGGAGCGCGAGCGATTTGACGAACCAGGTCGAGCCTGCGCGATCCACCACGCGGCACAAGGGATCCGGGAGTTCACGTCCGGCGGCATGAAAGTAGACGACCCCTTCGACCTTGGCGCGATCCACGGGAATCACCTGCTCGTTGTAATGGAACTGCACTTGCTCCGCGCCGATTTCTTCCACGATTCCTTCCAGATAGTCGAGCGTGGCTTTCGGTGGCGCGGCTTTCGGTAGCGCAGGGGCGCCTTCAGCGACCGCGGCGATCTTGCGCACCACGATCAAGTCGCCGGTCGCTTTGGCAGCCAAGATCGTCTGCCACTGCTGCGGCAACTCCGAATGCTTCGCCAGGTCGGACGTGTGCTCTTGCAACCGCACCCAACGGAGCGAGCGAGCGGGGATTTCGACTTCTTCGCCCCCTGTGAGCTTCGCTTTAGCGACCCCGGCGCTGACTTCAATGGCCTGCGCCAGGAGTGACGAACCATCGATCAATTCGATCCAGACTGCCGGGCCCGGCGTGGCGATTGATGACGGCGCGGTGAACTTCACCGCGAGCAACTCACCCGCCGGCCATCGCGCTTGCTTGCCTTCCACGAGCAGCACGACTTCGTCCGTGGTGATGCGCACGACTTCGCCCCGCGCTTCCGCCCCAGCTAGCGTCGTCACCTGCGCACTAGGCGGCGCGGTTAAAAGGCATGTTGTTACAATCATCCACCACATAGGCCAATATCCAAAATAGCAAGCACACTCCCGTGCGCCGTTTGCAATTCCCAATAATCAACGCTGGTTCAGCGTTTCGCAAGACTCGCTAAGAGCCCCTACTTCGCCCCTTCGCGGGCCAGTTTGCGGAAATATTCTTCAATGGCCTCACGATAGTGGGCCGGTAATTCCTTGCTGATTTGCTGCAACGCCTCCTGACGGGCTTTGGGCGGAAGGTTTCCCCAATTGCCGCCGCCTGGCAGATTTTTGTTATCGACATTCCCCTCGCCGCGCACGCCGCCGGGCTGGGCCTCTTCGGCCGGACTGCTGGGACTGGGGTTGCTACTGGGACTCGCGGGGCCTTCGCCTGCCTTGTCCTCCATCTCCTTAATCAGCTTATCGAGCTTGGCGATCACGTCGTCCTCTTCCTTTCGCACCCGCTTGCCAACGCGGGCCTGCTCCAAGCGGCGGCGGATGCTGTCCATCAGCCGGGCGACTTCGTCCAGCGAGTCAGGCTCGAGCGGCGCCAGATCGACGCGCATCAACTCCGCCACTTCGCGAAACCGCCGCGGCACTTCGCTCTCCCGCTCCAGCAACTTCGAAATCGCGGGCAAGCAGGCCTCTTTGTCGCGCAACCGATGATGGCAAACGCTTTGGTAAAAGAGGAGCGCCGCCGGATCGGCCACATCGTTGGGAGCGAGGCTTCCGAATTGCTCGAGCGCTTCCTCGTGAAGGTCGTTTCGCGCGAGCCATACACCGTACATCAGCCGCAAGTTGTTGTGCACCACCGGGGGTTGCGCCTGGTCGTTGAGAATTGCAAACTCGGGGAGCGGCGCGGCCGTACGTGGTGCATGGCAGAACTGGACGAGCTCCTTCGCCGTGGGTGCGACCGCCGCGACCGTGGTGACGACTTGCTCGAGAAGTTGATCACCGCTTACTCGGTCATCGCTAGCAGGCCACAGCAATTCGACCTGCGCGCGCTGCACGTCCGAGAGTTCTTGGCCCCGCAGCCAGTCATCGAGTTGCGTCTTGACTTCCGCCGCCGCCGGCAGGGACCACGAGGCTGGACGTTCGAGATCCGTGGCCGCTGCGGCGCCGCTTAGCAGGCCCAGCGCTACGCAGACGATGGCGATGAGGATGCGATGGATATACATGGGATTCTCTCCGTGGCCGACGCTATTGGTTCCGTCCCAGGACGATGTCGCGCGTGATTTGATGCAGCTTCTCCTGTCGTCCGCCAAGCTGCTCGATGGCGTCTTGCAGGTCGCGCTCGGTCGCCTGGCCAATCACGTCCTCCGGCTCGACGAGCATTTTGGCGTAGCGGTTGGTGCGCTCGTTGACGCGGAGTTGCAGCGCTTTGATCATTTTCAGTTCGGCGATTTGATCCACCAGCGGTTCATCTTGAGGTTCGCCACCAGGCGGCGGCGGTGGAGGTTGTTTGTTGTCTTCCTTATCCTTCTGGGCTTTGTCGAGCGCTGCAATCATTTCGTTGAGCGCCGTAACAATCTCCTCCTCGATGCCAATTGTGAGCGGATCGAGCTTGGTTCGTCCCAAACGCTCGGCCACTTGCTCCATGTCGCTCCGCATCTGCTCGACCGATTCAGGAAAAGCGATTGACGAGCCTTCCTCCAACAACAAATTGTACGCCTTTTCGGCCTCCAGCGCGATCTTGCGCTGATCCACGGCCAGTTTACCGGCGGCAATATCGACTTCGCGCCCCCGATCCGCGGCGGGAATTGACTCCAGCCGGAGCGTGGAATCGTTCACTTTCAACTGCAATTCAAGCATTTTGCGAAAGCGAGCCTCGAGTTGCGCGAGCGTCCGCTCAATTTCTTCCTCGCGCAATTGGCGGAGGATTTCCTCCAAGTCGGCTTTGGCCTTTTCCAGCTCTTGCCGCGCTTTCTCCTGATCGTCTTTCGCTCCATCCCGGTTCGCCTCTTCGAGCTTCTTTTGCGCCTCGCGCATCTTTTGCTCGGCGGCCTGCAAACGCTTGCGGGCGGGATTCTGTTGCTCAGGCTGCTCCATTGGCGGCGTCGGCTGGCTCTCGCCCCCTGCGCCCGGTTGACCTGGCTGCCCCGGCATCGGCTGTGCTGGATTCGCTTCACCGGGATTCGCTTCGCCTGGCATTGGTTCGCTTGGCATCGGCTCGCCGGGAGCCTGCTCCCCCGGCATCGGCTCGCCTGGTTGCTTTTCGCCGGGCTGCTGTTCGTCTGGAGTCTTGTTCCCCGGTGTTTGTTCGCTGGGGTTTGGATCCATCGGCTGTGCAGGTGCTTCGCTCCCTGGTTGGCCGGGATCGGCGGGGGCTTCGTCTTCTTGAATCTGCTTCGACAAGTCGCCGGTCCGCTCCGCGACCTTGCCTTGATCCTTAGCGACGCTCTCGGTCTTCTCACCCCCTTCGGTGCGCCCTTGCACATCTTTGTGTAAACGGATGAGTCGCTCGACTTCCTTGATATACTGCTTGACGCGGTCTTGCTCGGACTTGTTGCGATCGGTGCGGTTCTCGGAAAGCAAAAGCTCCAAGAGCCCCTTCATCTCTGTCGTTGCTTCCGTTTGCCCATCAACGGCCCGCTTGAGTTGTTGCTTGTCGAGCAGCGAGACAATGGTTTCCAGTCGCGAGCGCGTGAGACTATCCTTCGACTGTTGCACCGCTTGCCGGAGCAGCGCTGCGCGCTGTGGATTTTCAGCCGCATCGAGCTCCGCCATTTTGAGCATCAGTTGTTCCAGCCGCGCGTACTTATCCGCGATCCGCCCCTGCCGCAACGCGAGACTCTCCGCGTTGGCCGGCGGCGCATCGCCGGTTTGCGCGCAGACCGTGGCCGCTGTCCCGAGGAACATCGTTCCGAAGAACATGGTGCAGAGGATGATGGACATCGCTGAGGCGCGCATGGCGACCTCCTTCTCAGCTACTGGAATAAATCGGCCGCTTGTTTCTGCTTCGTCTCGCTGGTCACTTGTTCTTGCTCTTCAATCAGCGAGCGCACGAGTTCTACGAGCTCGTTGTACGTTTCTAAATCGAGCATCCGCTGCAAGACCGCGTCGAGTTCCAACAGCAGCGTGTTGGCCTCATCGACCGCTAGTTGCGCGTTGTCCGTGTTGTTCACTTCGGCGGCCATGCGCTCCAGGCGAAGGTCAAACTCGGGGAACCGCTGCTCCACGATCGTCGCCAGCGGGTCTGCAATTTGTTCCTTGAGCCGCTGTTTGCGCTCGGCCGTATCGACTCGATTGTTGATCAATTCCTGGCGAATATCGGCAAACGACGCGGAGACGCCCCGGACTTCCTGGGCCGATTTCTGGCTTTGCTGCAAGGCCCGCTGGGCGATCAAGAGCCGCAACGAGACGGAAATGCCGTCTTCGGTTTCAATGGTGTCCGGCGTGTCGGTCGATGCTTCTTGATCCGTCTGGGTTGGGCGTTTGGATTCCGCCGCGGCGCGGAGGAGCTCATCGCGCGTCTCGGTCAACTCGCTGATGATCTGTTCGTACCGGCGTCGCAAACCCAGTTCGCGCGCTTCGAGCGACGTCAGCAATTCGTCTGGCGTGACGACCTGCAACTCCCAGCGATCGCCGTAGCCGGTATGTGCGCCCCCTTCCAAGTCGTGATTGTCTTGTCCAACTACGACGAGCGTGAGCTTGTCTTGCGGCTTGAGCGTTTGCGTCCCGGCGCTCCGCAGTTCGCGGAAGTCTAGTTCTTGCTCGACCTTCCAATCGGGCGGCAGCGTAAACGGAAAGCGCGCCGGCGGGGTGTCATTGACTTGCAAGTCGAACCAGGACTTCGCCACGTCGTAGTCATCGTCGATCTGGCCAGTCACGGGAATTGTCACTTCCGGCGTGACCATCGAACTGATGCCGCTGAGCGACACGGTGACGCGCGGCGCGTCGTCCTTGATCGCAGCCACGAAAATCCGTTGCGGGCGATCGCTCAGCACGCCGTCGGTGTCCAGCAACGAGATGCCCAGCGTGAGGTTCCGCGTGAGCGTCAGCTCCGGCAACGTGAAACGATCGGCCGCGTCACTAGCGACGGCGCCAGGCGTCGAAAGCAGTTCGCCGGTTTCCAAGTCGCGAACTTCAATCGCTTGCAAGTCTTTGTTGGTGCGGCAAGCGATGGTGACGCGCGTCCCGATCGGGAGTTGCGTCGCTGGTGTGAGCGACACGGTGCGCGCCAACTTCTGGCTGAGCATCACGTCGACCATGTACTTCGGAAACTCGCACACAAGGTCCGTTTGCACAATGACCGGCGCATCGACCACACCAATCGTAAAGCCCCGCACGCGATGGTCGTAGCCCATCACGTCAAATGTGAGGTCCGTCAACATCCCCTTAAACGGTTTGCCGTCGAACGTGTAATATTGGAAGCCGTCTTTGACGCGCCCGACCTTCTTCATCGGCGCCTCGCCTCGCTCCCCGTCGCCGGTGCGATAGAGAATGCGGCACGTCTCCGGAATCCGCTTTGTGGAACTCGCCCGCACACGCAGCAAAGCATTCGCGCCGCGGGCGACTTTCAGTTCGCCGCCTGACCACTGCAGGACTTGCGTGTGTGCCGCGGTCTCGGCGTCGGCGGAGGCGTGTTGCACCTCCAGGCTAACGACTTCAATCTCCGCGCTGCGGGGCCAGGGAATGTCTTGCAGCAGAATCAAGCGGTCGCGGGCGATTTCGAACGCAGACGTATTCACAACATAGAAACCGGCCAGCGACGCGAGCATGAGCAGCGCGAGCAACACCTTGATCGCCAGCGGACGATAGTTGAAGACGGCGGCGGTGCGGACGCGGTGAGCGTGGATGTCCGCATCCTTGCGCGTATGCTCCAGCATTTGGAGGCTGTACGCGCTTGTATCGTGATGCCCATCGGCCAATTCGACCGCGGTGACGAGGCTATCCTGAAAATCGCCAAACCGTCGTTCCAGCAGCACGGCCAGGCTACGATTGGCCAGCGGTACGAAGGCGCGGCGCAGGAGGTACTTATAAATGACATACAGCCCACCCACAATGACCGCCGCCAGGATCACTCCCCGCGCGGCCCGCGGCATCTCGCTTGCCCACACGAGCACGGGGAAATAGTCCACCGCGAGCGCGAGCCAAAACGCTCCGCCGAGCCAGAGCACCGCGAGCGAGAGACCCTCCAGCCAAACGTAGACGCGGATTCTGCGCCGAACGCCTGCGAGCGCCGCGCGAATGCTTGGGGCGAGTTCAACGGCGAGTTTGGTGGCCGTCATGAATTGCTCTTATCGAAATCCGCCAGAGCGCCACCAGCGGCGCTCGAAATTATACCACTTCCAGGGATGTCGCGTCGACACGAATCGACTTACGCTAACTTACTCAATCTCCGTAACAACCATTCCAAACAGAGAAAACCAACAATTAGCCCCATGAGCCACGTCATCAGCAGGCGGTCGAACGCGCGATCCGGCGTGCCGGGGATGATGGTGATTTGATCCTGCGGCTCAATCGAATTTGCAAGCGGGGGCAAGCCGCTGTTATTCACGGTGCTGGCCAGACCGATGTAATACGCGCCGTCGGTCTTCTGCGCGATCTCGCGCAACAGCGCATCATTGCGCTGCGGGCGTTCGACCTCGCGCTGCGGCGCAGCGACACGAACTGAGCGCGTGAGGAGCTCGTTATCGACCGTATGCGGAATGCGCAGTTCCACGCGGAAGTCGCCAAGCTGCGCGACCGTGAACTGTCCGGCGTATGTTCCCGGCCGCGGTGCGTCTTTTACGAGCGGCAGCTGGAGCGTTTTGCGGGTGCTATCCGGCTGCACAACGACAACGCTAATTTCGGGATCGGTCAACGGTTGGCGTTGCGCATCGGTGAGGATCGCGCGGACGACGATCGGCTCGCCGATCAGCGCCCGCTCTTTATCGACCAGCAGCACACCGCGGTTGGAATCTTGCATCAACCGCCCTTGCGAAGCCCAGCGAATGAGCTTGGTGTAATACGTTTCGAAGTAGGCTTCGTCGACCGCCCGCACGCGCCACATTTCACCGCTGGCTTGAAAGAAGACGCGGCCGGCGCCGTAGAACTGCCCCGCGAGATAAATGGGAAGTTCGTTATCGATGGACGTATTGGGGTCGGCGAAGCGGGCGTAGATCTTGGCCCCGGGTTTGGGATCCTTCACAGCAAAGTAACCATACACGCCGCCGAACGATTCCCACGCCGTTTCGCTGGTGAGAGGATCATCGGTGAGCCAGAGGAATTCCGCTTCGAGCCCTTCGCGCGTGAATTGCAGCGGCCAGGCCAGGTCGCCGCCGGTGCGACTGAGGTTGAGTGTCGCGGAGCCGGAGGTGTAGAACACGACCGGGTAGAGCGCTTTGATCGTCTCGAATCGATTGTCTCCGCGGCGGCGTCCGGCCCACTGCGGCGTATGCACCGGCCCAGCGACCACAATCAGCCCGCCAGCTTTCTCGGCGACCCAGCGTTCGAGCAAGCTCATCTGCACTTCGTCGAGCGATTCCCAATCGGGATCGAAACCAAGAATGCAATCGTAGCTGAAAAGTTCTTCTTCGGTCGATGGAAACGCAGCCAACACCTGGTCTGCTTCCTGCGCGATATCTGGGGCTGCGGTTTGCAGGAGCACGTCGAGGGTGACGTCGGGATCGCGATAGAGTTGATTGCGCAAGAACCGAAACTCGCGCGTTGGTCCGCCGGCGAGGAGCATGACTTTGGATTTGCGGTCGATGACTTCCACCACCACGACGCGCTGGTTGTCGCGCGGATCGTGATCGCTGCCGCTGGTTCCGACGCGCACTTGGAACTGGCGCCGACCGAGTTCCGGCGGCTTGACCTTGAATTGCACCGGCGTGACTTCCGTATCTTCGCCTAGCCGGAGCGTCTGTTGTTGCGATAAGTCTTCGACCAATTCCGACTCCGTCGCATCTGCGGGACCGGAGAAGAGTCGCAGTTCGGCTGGCGAGCCTGCGAGACCGGTCCCTTGCACGTAGGCCGTGATGGTGAATTCGTCGCCGGGATAGACGCGCTGGGGCGCTTCGAGATCGACGAGCTTCACATTTCTCGGCAGCTTGTCAGAACCCAGCCCGACGGTGTAAATCGGAATCGCGGCGTCTTGGGCCTCAGCGATGGCGACCTGCGTTTCGGTCCCGGCATTTTGGCCGCCATCGGTGATGACGATGATCGCGGCGATCGGCCCGCCGCGCTCCTTGCCTACGAGATAGCGGAGCGCATCGCCCAGGCGCGTTTCCAAACCGCGTGGATTGAGTTCCGCGACCCAGTCCAGTGTCGGCTCCGTTTTCGGCGCGTCGTCTTCGTCGGTGACGAGCGGGGCAGGTGGTGCGACGTCGTCGGCGTGGGGCGGACGCATACCGATCAGCACGCGCCAGGGAACTTCCGGCGCACGCAAGTTCGCAACACCAAGCACCACGGCGGCGACGATGAGCGCTACGGTCGCGAGCAGCAGCGACCACGATTCCTGCTGGTTTGGACCCGGCGCGCGGCCCAAGACCAAGTGCACTAGCCCAGCCAAAAGCGCAAGACCTAGCAGTCCGCCTGCGATGACAGCCAAGACTCGCGCTTCGCGGGCGATGCGGAAATAGTTGGCGACCGCCGCTACTTGGGGATCGGCGCTCTCGTCCTCGCGGGACAATCGCGGAAACGTCGCGATCTCCGTGGGGCGCTCGGCCTGGTCGAAACGATAAACGACGACCTCATGCTTAGCGCGCAAACTCGGGAGCAGCGTGCCGGATTGCAATTCGTCGATGACTTGCTGGCTGCGCGTCGCGCCGCTGTCGCTGTTGTCGAGCGAACTCGGGAGGCCCATGCTTTGGCTCGTATCGACGACAATTGCGGCGCGCGAGGGCCTGGTCACTTCACGATCCGCCCGCCGCTGGACCTGCAGGAAGAACACGAGCAAGCCGCCGAACGCCGCCAGGCGAAGTACGGCCAGCAGGATCGTCAAGCCGCGCGGCAGCTCGACGCCATCGCGGCGATACATGAAGGCGACGTAGGCGACAATCAGCACGATCGCACTGCCCAGCAAGAGCCAATGCCACCACTCATCCAGCGCGCCGAGCCGGGCCAGGCGAAAGTAGTGCGCCGTGGTTTGGTCCGCCAATAGGTGAATTGTCGTAGCCATCAATGCACCATTTGCGGAAGGGAGTGATAACTGGCCGAATAGGCCAACAGTTGTTCGCCTAGAAGTAGCGCCACCAACAGGCCCAGCAGCGGCAGACTCAAATTATTGCCAGCGTCGCCAGTGACGCCGAGGTCGTCGTCGAAGTGCGAGAATTCAATCTTCGCAGGGGCGAGCTTGCTGGTGATCGCGCTGGGCTCCAGCAAAGCGAGATGGCCTTCACGCGGTTCGACATTGAGGGCCAGGCGTCGCGGCGTGACTTGCCCTTCCAGCGTTGTGGGCCACGCATCGTAATAACCAGCGCGGCCGGTTTCACCGATGCCGGTGGGGGAAGTCGGCGATTGTCCAACGGCGACGGTGAATGTTGTGGCATCGGTTGGCGGCGCGGTGGCGCGCTCGATCACAATGCGATTGCCTGCACGGGGGCCTGGGACCAGGAATTTTACTTCGGGGCGATAGCGGCTCGTTTCAAGCTCCACAACAATCGGCGTCCCGACGCGGCGGGCTTGATCACTCGCCGGGGGACGTGCGAGATAAGACTGCAGCTTGAGCGCGAGAACCACGAACGTCGGATCATTGGCCCAGCCGTTCCAATCCGGCGCGGCGGTGGTCGTAAACAACACCACCCGCCCCTCGCCATAGGCTTGTTCAATCGCCAGCGGGGCCAGGTTGCGGAGTCGCGCCAGCACGCGCGCCGTGCCGTCTTTCGCCGGTTGCCACGACGCCGGCACGCGAACATAACGCTCGATATTCACCAGGCGAATCAGCGGGTTTTGCTCGTCGAGCAGCGGCGCGAAAATCGGATGCCGCTCCGCTTCAATGTCCGGCTTGTGCTCGATCGGATCGGCAAGCAGTTCGTCTTCACGATCCAAGGGCGCTGGCAGCAACCCTTGGCCAGCGCGATAGAGCGTCGAGTTATAGGACGCGTAATTAACGTTCGGCCCCAAGAAAATGCCGAGCCCGCCGCCGCCCCGCACGTAGGCTTCCAAATTCTTCACACCGCGGGCATCGAGTTGCGGGACGTCGAGCAAATAGATCGTGCGGAATCGCTGAAGTGCGGCGGCGGTTGTATCGCGCAAATAGTCCGGCGATTGTACTTCCGGCCGAATGCCGGTGTTGGCTCGAGCGCCCGGTTCGAAGGCCGACGTGAGATAAAACGCGTTGCGCTGCTGAGCGTTCCCATCGATCACCAACACCGGCTCGCCGGCGGGGAAGTCGATGACGGAGAAGCGGTGATTATCCGCGGCGATGGGGTCGTCCGGCAAAGTTGCTTCGACCACATGTTGCCCCGGCGCGGGGAAGTACACTTGCACGCGCTCGGTCGCTGTTTCGCCTGGCGGGATCTCGTCGATCAGCACGACGGGCAAGTCCTCGCTCACGCCGACATTCGCTTGGGGCGCGGCGGTATTAAGCTGGCTGGCGTCGAAGAACGTGGTGCGCAGCTTGACTTGCACGCGGCGGACGGCTTGATCGCCGTGATTGCGCACGGTCACATTCACAAACAGCGGCACGCCAGCGGCGCGGGTATCGCCGGTTGGCTCGATCGCTTCAATGCCGAGATTCGCTTGCGCGTTTCGCACACAGCGCACGAAGCGGACTTCCGCCCCACTGGCCTGGAGTTGTTTAAGCGCTTCTTTGGCTGCGGTCGGCGCTTCCCAATCGATGGCGCGAAAGTCCGACAGCACGTAGACAATGTTCTGGTCTTGCGTGGCGTCGGTCACGAATTGGCGAATGAGCTGCAGCGCTGCCGTGGGGCCGATGCTGAGTTCCGTCACTTCAAAGCCGCGGCGTTTCTCTTCCAGGCGAACATCGAAGTTGGCATCGACGGTTTCGGCGTTGAAGTCGAGTAGTGTATCGGCCGGTTTGTCTTGGCCATTGCCGCCGGCACTGCCATTCGATAACGCCTGCGAATAGCGCAGCAGCGTGAACTTGTGTTGAAAATCGCTCTGCCCCGCTTCGGCCGCGATGCGGGCCATCACTTGCCCGGCCGCGTCAAACGCCGTCGCGGCGCCGGTCCGATCGGACATGGAGTAGCTGTCATCGAGCAGCACAAAATGGTGCGTGGCCTTGCTCCCCAAGAGAGCGCTCCATTGATTCCGCGAGACGAGCTTCGCGAGCATCGCCACAACGAGCGCTACGGCCGCCATGCGCATCAACAGCAGCAGCAGTTGTTTCAGCCAAATCCACTTGCGGTGCTTCTTATAACTAGCGAGTAAAAAGTCCATGGCGGCCCACCGGACGCGGTGATGCCGCATCATATTGATCAGGTGGATCGCCAAGGGAACCAGCGCTAGCAGGAAGCCCCAGGTCAAAGCTGTGTAAACGAACTGCATGAAGATCTTATGTAAATTGGCCTGTGTCTTACTTTCGACTCATCGAACCCAGCCGCCGACTGATGAACGTCACCAGCGCGGCATCGAGCGGTTCGCTCGTACGAATCAACTGATAATCCACGGAGTTCTTCGCACACTCGCGACGGATGTGGTCCAAAAATTGTTGCACTGCTTCCAAATAACCATCGCGGAGCGCGCGAGGATTGCAATTGAGGAAGTCCGGCGACTCCAGCCCTTCAAACCGCGTTGGTCCCGCGAACGGAAAATCAAGCTCGTCGTCGTCCATGATGTGGAGTACCAACACATCATGTCCGCGCTGCCGGAGCAGTTTGAGGCCCTTGAGCAGAAGCCCTTGATCGGTGAGCAAGTCCGAGACCAGCACCATCATGCCGCGGCGTGGATAGGTTTCCGCGACGCCGCTCAAGATGGCGAACATGTCGGTCTTGTCTTGCGGCTCGCTCACCGCGAGCGCTTCGGCAATCGCCAGCAAATGATTGCGTTTGCTGCGGAGCGGCACGCGCTGGCGAATCTTGTCGTCGAACGAAACGCATCCGGCGGCGTCCTGTTGCCGCAGCACCAAATAGGCCAGCGAAGCGGCGGCGGTGCAGGCGTATTCATACTTGTTGAGTGGGCCGCGGCCGTATTCCATGCTCCGCGAAACATCGACCAGAAACGTGCACCGGAGATTGGTTTCTTCCTCGAACTGCTTGACGTACAGCCGGTCCTGCCGTGCCCAGACTTTCCAGTCCACATGGCGCAGGTCATCCCCCATCACGTACTCGCGATGTTGCAGGAACTCGACCGATTGCCCAAAATACGGACTCCGATGCATGCCGGACAGGAACCCCTCCACGACATGCCTCGCCCGCAGATCGAGCCGCGCGATGCGCTTGATCGCTTCAGGATGCAAAAATCTTTTTGAATCGTGCATCGCTTAACAGCTCGTCTTCCTTGGTGGGCGTGGATTCCAAGAGTCGTTCGATGATGTTGTCGGTGGTGACACCATCGCTTTCGGCGGCGAAGTTGACCACGACGCGGTGCCGCAGCACCGGTTTGGCCAGCGCGCGGATGTCGTCGGTGGAAACGTGCGTGCGGCCATACAACAGCGCTCGCGCCTTGCCGCCGAGAATGAGGAACTGCACGGCGCGAGGTCCGGCGCCCCAGTTCACCATCTCTTGCACGAAGTCCGGCGCGCCGGCGCTGTTGATGCGCGTTTGCCGCACCAATGAGAGAGCGTAGCGGATGACGTGATCCGTGACCGGGACTTCCCGCACGATGCGTTGCAGTTCAATAATTTCATGCGCGGAAAGCACCGGCACGACGTGATCGCTCTTCACTGTCGTCGTGCGCCGCGCGACTTCGAACTCTTCCAGAAAACTGGGATAGTTCACGAACACCTTAAACATGAAGCGATCCTGCTGCGCTTCCGGCAGCGGATAGGTTCCTTCTTGCTCGATGGGGTTCTGTGTCGCCAGCACGAAGAACGGATCGGAGAGGGGATGGCGCACGCGGCCCACTGTGACCTGGCGCTCTTGCATGGCTTCGAGCAGCGCGGCTTGCGTCTTGGGAGGCGTGCGGTTGATTTCGTCGGCGAGGATGACGTGCGAAAAGAGCGGGCCTTCCAGGAAACGCCGCTCGCGTGCCCCCGTGGTACGGTTCTCTTCGATGATCTCCGTACCGGTGATGTCTGCCGGCATCAGGTCTGGCGTGAACTGAATGCGGCTGAACGAGAGGTTCATCGTCCTGGCCAGCGTGCTGACTAGCAGTGTCTTCGCCAAACCAGGAACGCCTTCCAAAAGGCAATGTCCCTGGCTGAACAGACAGATCAGCAACTCTTCGATCACCTGCTGTTGGCCGACGATGACTTGCGAGAGTTGGGCGAGGATCTTTTCGCGCGCGGCGCCTAGTTTGCGGATGGCGTCCGACTGGGAAACATGGGCTGCATGTGGGTCGGACGAAGGGGATTCTTGAGTCATAGGCGTTCGTCTTACCAGAGGCTCAAAGGAGGGGCGAATAACGGCGGCCGCCCGCACGTAACTTGCCGCGAGTGCAGAAGTTAGTGCGACGAGTGTGGCTTTAAGTTCAGGTGCCCTTAGGCACGCTCAATTGTCAACCTCCGCCGACACTCCCTAAGTGTCGCACATTTGCAAGCTTATGGGAGCGCAATTGTCGCAACATTCGGTGGATTCTTGCGAGAAACCAATACTTTTAAGGGGAGCCGGTGTAGCAGCCGGCCTGACCGGACGTCGGTTGCCACGCGCGTGCCTAAGGATTGCCGCGAGGTTTCGCCGGAACCAGACGCGGGCGTGGATTGGGGACTGAAAAATCAAACAGGTCGTCAGCGGCGGGCGTTCCTCCGCCAGGCTCGGCAATTGCATTTCCAAGTATCCGCCCAAACGTGCTGAAGATGCCGCGGCCAGGCTCGTTGGCCGCCACGCTCGACTTGGCGCCCATTTGTGCCGGTGGCGCCGGTGGCGCCGGTTGATCGGTGAGGCGGAAGCGGAAGTGCTTCGCGCTGGCCGAGCCGCGCATCGGCGTGAGGGTGAGCGTGACCGAATCCTCTAGCCGATTGCCGATAAATTCGTAAACATTGATTTGCTGCATGCGGATGTTCTCTTCGGCCACCACGAGGCTGCCGTCGCGGCGGTCGAGGCAAAGCACCGAAGTAGTGGTTTGCGTGTCGCGGCCGGTCGTGGGACTGCGATGTCGCAAGTACGTCAACAGCGGCAGTTCGCGCGGCTGATCAAGCGGGAAGCCATGCTGACTGACATACGCAGGCGTTTGCCAGGACGGTGCTCCCGTCGCGCGGTCAAAGGCGTACAGTCGCCCTGTGACCAACCGCGTCGACTCGCCTCCGGGGGTCG
>CAUJKE010000367.1 GCA_963205385.1 Planctomycetota bacterium
CACCCTCGCAAAGATCGCCGCGTTCAACGAATCCGGCGGCGCGGTCACGGTGGGGGACCTCACGGAAGTGCTGGAAGGGCTGGATGCAGAGGACGATGAGCTGCCAATGCCTGGCGACGAGGGCGGCGAGATCGGCAGCAAGATCAAGATCAGCCTCGCCGACATGGACTTACCGTCCTGGGAGCACGAACTGAAGGTGGACTTACAGGTCATCGATGCCTTGCTGGCTTCGATGAACAAGATCACGCCGCAGGACGACGCCAAGTTGCAGCACCTCAAAGCGCAACTGCTCGGCAAGATTGCAAACCCAATCAACCCCGGCAACAGGAAGGTACTGATCTTCACAGCCTTTGCTGACACAGCTGATTACCTGTACGCCAACCTTGCGCCGGAGCTGCTGGCCACGCTCGCCATCCACACGGCCAAGGTCACCGGAAAGGGGGCGCCGCAGTCCACCATCAAGAGCAAAACTCAGAAGCGCAGCTATGACTTCCAGGAGCTGCTCACCCTGTTCTCCCCTCGCTCTAAAGAGAAGGCGGTGGTACTGCCGGACGAGCCGCACGAGGTGGATCTGCTGATCGGCACCGATTGCATCTCCGAAGGCCAGAACCTGCAGGACTGCGACTACCTGATCAACTACGACATCCACTGGAACCCAGTACGCATCATCCAGCGCTTTGGCCGGGTAGATCGCATTGGCTCGCCCAACAGCAGCATCCAGCTAGTCAACTACTGGCCCGACATTTCGCTCGACGAGTACATCAACCTCAAGGAGCGCGTCGAGAGCCGAATGATGATCGCCGACGTCACCGCGACGGGTGACGACAACGTGCTGTCTGCGCAGGCCAACGACGTGTCGTACCGCAAGGAGCAACTGCGTCGCCTGCAGGAGGAAGTCATCGAGCTGGAGGATTTGAAGACCGGTGTCTCGATCACCGACCTGGGCCTCAACGACTTCCGCATGGATTTGCTCAACTACGTCAAAGCCCACGGCGAACTGAGCAATGTGCCCAACGGGATGCACGCAGTGGTTCCCGCTAGACCCGAGATGGGCCTACGACCGGGCGCGATCTTCACGCTGCGCAATCGTAATGCTGGGATCAGCCTCAACCAGCACAACCGCCTGCACCCGTACTACCTCGTCTACATCAACCGCGAGGGAGAGGTCATTCATGACCACACCGAGGTGAAGCGCCTGCTTGATCTGGTACGCACCTGCTGCAAAGGCCAGGACAAGCCCATCGTCGACGTATGCCAGCGCTTCAATCAGGAAACGGCGGATGGCCGCCGGATGCAGCCGTACTCCGACCTGTTGGGCAAGTCCATCCGTTCAATGATCGAGGTAAAAGAAGAAAAGGACTTGGACAGCCTGTTCAGCGGTGGCAAGACCACAGCACTGACAGACACCATCTCCGGCCTGGACGACTTCGAACTCATCAGCTTCCTCGTGATTCAGGAGGCTGGATGAGTCAAGGAGCGACCACACAAAAGCCAGCGCTGATTGCCTACCCCAAGCAAGCTGCTTTCGGGCGCGTTCTGCCCAAGAACAAAATCTATGAGCACAGCGGGGCCAACACCCGGCTGAAGGAACTGTTCGTCGAGCAGGTCGAGCAGATCGTCTGGCAGTACAAGCTCGCCCCGGAGACGATCAACCTGCCTGCGCGGCCCGGTGTGCCGGAAATCCAGGTCTTCAGCATCCAGCTCAAGTCCACCGAGCTGCACGAAGACGTGCTCCGCTGCATTGATGGCGCGGTGCAGTTCCCTATCCTGTTTGAACTGAACCAAGGCCAGGGCGATCAGGCGAAAACGCAGGTAGCGGCAGCTTACAAGCGCCCGAGCGAAGCCGACGCCAGTCGCTGGGTGCTGTCCAGCTACTTCACCGGCGACTGGATGCCAGCAGCAACTGCCCGCACGGCTATGCCGCTGGCCCTCGACATGGCCCACCTGTACTCCGTTCTGCTGCAAGGCCTGTTGCCGTTGTCAGCGCGTCCGCAGGAACCGCTGGCCGGATGGGTAGCGCGCGTCGAGCTGGCCTCAGCCAAACGCCGTGAGGTCGAGAAGACCCAGGCGAGGCTGGCCAAGGAAAAGCAATTCAACCGCAAGGTCGAGATCAACGCAATCTTGCGGCAACTGAAATCCGAACTTGAACAATTGAGCTGCTGAACACCGATACCGGAAGCACAGCGACCAGAGGAAAGAACATGGACAAAATGAAAATGCACTCGCCCAATCTCACGCAAGACAACATTGCCCGCATCG
Source organism: Planctomycetota bacterium (assembly GCA_963205385.1). GTDB lineage: Bacteria > Planctomycetota > Planctomycetia > Pirellulales > Pirellulaceae > JAEZGD01. The sequence continues at coordinate 2,260 of CAUJKE010000367.1, forward strand.
CTGAGCTATTTCCGGGCTGCGTGACCGAAGCCAAGGGGGATGACGGCAGCGTGAAGCTGGCGGTGGATTTTGACCAGTTGCGCCAGGAGCTGGCCGATTCGATTGTCGAAGGGCCGCAGGAACGCTACCACCTGAACTGGCCCGGCAAGCGCGAGGCCTTGCTGACTGCCAATGCGCCGATTGCCAAGACGCTGCGGCCTTGTCGGGCAGAGAGTGTGGACTTCGATACGACGAAAAACCTGTTCATCGAAGGCGACAACCTTGACGCGCTCAAGCTGCTGCAGGAAACCTACCTCGGCAAGGTGAAGATGATCTACATCGACCCACCGTACAACACTGGGAATGACTTTATTTATGAGGACGATTTTTCCGAAACCGCAGAGGATTTTCTAAGGAGGTCCAACCAGAAGGATGACAAGGGCAATCGGCTGATCGCTAACCCCGAAACCAATGGCCGGTTCCATTCGGACTGGCTGTCGATGATTTATCCACGTATGAAGCTTGCCAGGACCCTTCTCACAGATGATGGCCTGCTCTTCATCAGCATCGGAGAGCAGGAGGTCGACAACCTGCTGCGGCTGACCAAGGAGGTCTTCGGCGAAGAAAACTTTGTCACGACCTTCCTGCGCCAGCGCAAGAAAAAGCCGTCGTTCCTGCACGCCAATGTCGGCTCGATGTTCGAGTACGTGGTTTGCGTAGCGCGGAACCGAGCCTTCGCCCCACCCTTCTCGGTCGATGTCACAACCGTCGGGAAAAAGTATCCGGTTAACAACGCCGGCAACTCGTTGGGGACGCTCGTCTTTCCTGCGGGGGCCGTACAGTTCGTGCAAAAAAATGCTGTCTACGAACCTCAAGACATGAGTGAGGGAAACATCGTAACTCGGCTGCTCGACAAGGTCGTCGTAGCCGATCACCGCAACGTCGACGCTTTTCGGCTGGAGGGCGAATTCAGATACAGCCAGAGCCGGCTCGACGAGATCGTTCGAGCTGGCGAGGTAATCACGATTTCAAAGGCGCCGTTCAGGCCTAACCACGTCAAGGCAGGAGGTGAGGTCAAGAAAATGCACAACCTCCTGACACCGGAAACGTATCAAGCCGGCACAAACGAAGATGCAACTGCGGAGCTGGAAAGCCTTTTTGGAGCGCCCCTGTTCGACAACCCTAAGCCCTCGAGCCTCATCCGGGTGCTGTGTCGCGCTGTCACCTACGATGATCCGGATGCATTGGTTATGGATTTCTTCTGTGGCTCGGGTTCGACCGCAGATGCTGTAATACAGTTGAACGCCGAAGACGGCGGCAACCGCAGGTTCATCATGGTCCAGCTACCCGAGCCGTGCGAGACGAACTCGGACGCTTCCAAGGCCGGTTATCACACCATCGCTGAGATCAGCAAGGAACGCATTCGCCGCGCCGGCAAGCGGGCCCTGGAAAGACAGTGCCATGAAGATTGGAGCAAGGACGTTGGCTTTCGTGTGCTCAAGATTGATACGTCGAATATGGCCGACGTCTACTATGAACCCGACGCTCTAGACAAAGCCAACCTCGATCTTCTCGTCGAAAACTTCAAACCCGACCGCACGCCCGAGGACTTGCTGTTTCAGGTGATGCTGGACTGGGGAGTGGATCTGTCCCTGTCCATCGAGAAGAAAGTCGTGCAGGGCAAGGACGTGCACTTCGTTGACGGTGACGTGCTGGCCTGCTGCTTCGACGCCGATGGTGGCGTCGACGAATCTTTCATCAAGGAACTGGCGACCTACAGACCACTGCGCTTTGTCTGCCGCGATGGCGGCCTTCAAAACAGTGCTGTAAGAATTAACATCGAGCAGATCTTCAGGCTGCTGTCGCCGGGAACGGAGATCAAGGTACTGTGAGCCAAATCATTAAGACACCGGCGGCCTTGTCGCAGGCAGCACCGACTATGCGGACTGCCGCATGGGCGATTACCGACTTTCTCTCTGCTGTCGAGCAAGTGTGCGCGGCGGACAAGCAATCCCTTCAGCTGAGGATGTACTTCTATGCGGCTACCGAATCAGGATGGAAGCGGATTCGTAAGAGCATCCTTAACTGGCGCAAATCACACGAAACCCGAGTCGTAACGGCTTATATCGGAACGGACCACGCACTGACGGATGCTGCGGCTCTCGAGGCCATGCAGGGCGAAGGAGTCGAAGTCCGTCTAATGCGCCACTACAGAGGCACTTTCCACCCCAAGGTCATTTGGTTCGTCGGAAACCCTGGTAGCACCATCCTAGCCGGGAGCAACAACCTGACCGAGGATGGGCTGCGTAATAACATCGAGTTCGCAACTGTCACGACGCTGCCCCAAGTCGATGCCAATCTGCAAACGTGGCACGACGAAATCCACAAGGCTAGCGAACCCGCCACGGCAGCACTAATCAAGACCTATGCGAAGGAGAAAGAGAAGTACGGCCAGCGACGGGCGACCTCCGGCCAGGGTGGCGAATTCACTTGGTCGAAGCGGACAAGCGGCGCTTCAGTAAAGAAACCTAAAGCTAAGGTCAGTGCGGCTGTTGGGCCTGGCGGCCCTGGGTTGATCCTTGAAGTTATGCCCCGGGAGACCAGCGAGGAGGGGCGCCAGGTCCAGATACCTTTGGCGGTCGCGCGGAAATTCTTCGGGCTGGGCAATACGGTCGGAGGCAGCATCAACCTCGAGCTGAATAACTCTGACACTCAGGAATCGCGCACACTCGTTTTCACGCTCAACCGCAACTCTACCGCTCGCCTATCGATCCGCGAGCTTGAATACAGCAGCCGACCTTGCGTTCTCATCTTTACCAAGCGGGGACGTGGGAAGTTCGACTTCGAAATCGTCCGTCGCGCCATCGATCCCAGTCGATTTGACGCCTTGATTGCCGAATGCAAACAGACGCCACCGGATCGGCGTTGGAAACTGTGATCCGCTTGCCGCAGGAAAGACTATGAAGCTGAAGTTCAAGACCCAAGCCTATCAGACCCTCGCCGTGCATGCAGTGGTGGACTGCTTCAAGGGGCAGCCCCCGGCTTCCATCGAAGCCATGAGTTATCGCGTCGACCCGGGTAAAGCCAAAACCGGGATGGACAGCCTTTTTTCCGAGGCTGGCTTCAAGAACGCCGACCTTTCGCTGCCCGATGCGGCCCTGCTCGCCAACATCCACGACGTGCAACGCGCGCAGAATCTGCCGCTATCGGACGTGCTGGTCAAGACCAAGGTGGCCAAGGTCAATCTCGACATCGAGATGGAAACTGGTACCGGTAAGACCTACTGCTACATCAAAACCATTTTCGAGTTGAACAAGCAATACGGCTGGAGCAAGTTCATCATCGTGGTGCCCAGCATCGCCATCCGTGAAGGTGTGGCCAAGTCACTGGAGATCACGGCCGAGCACTTTTTGGAGACCTATCACAAGAAGGCACGCTTCTTCATCTACAACTCCAAGCAGTTGCACCACCTTGAGAGCTTCTCGTCGGACGCGGGGATCAATGTGATGGTGATCAACGTGCAGGCATTCGCCGCACGAGGAGCCGATAATCGCCGCATTTATGACGTGCTGGATGACTTCCAGTCGCGCAAGCCCATTGACGTGATCAGCGCCAACCGACCCATCCTCATCCTAGATGAGCCGCAGAAGATGGAGGGCGCGGCGACGCTGAAGTCGCTAGAGGAGTTCAAGGCGCTGATGGTGTTGCGCTACTCGGCCACCCACAAGACCACCCACAATAAGATTCACCGCCTCGATGCGCTGGACGCCTACAACCAGAAACTGGTGAAAAAAATTGCCGTGCGCGGCATCGCGGTCAAGGGGTTGGCGGGAACGGCGGGCTATCTGTACCTGCAATCCATCGAGATATCGAGCAAGAAGCCGCCAGAGGCTCGCGTGGAGTTCGAGCAGAAGCTGGCGGGCGGGAACATCAAACGGGTGGTGAGGAAGCTCTCCAAAGGCGACAACTTGTTCGACCTGTCGAACGGGCTTGATCAGTATCGGGATGGCTTTGTCGTGGCCGATATCAACGCAAACTCCGACACCCTGACCTACACCAACGGCGTTGAACTCACCGTCGGGGATGCGACTGGTGATGTGACCGAGGCCGCGCTGCGCCGCATACAGATCCGAGAGGCCATTAAGGCGCACTTCGACAAGGAGCAGGCGCTTTTTCAGCAAGGGGTGAAGGTGCTCACGCTCTTCTTCATCGACGAAGTGGTCAAGTACCGCGACTACTCGCAGCCCGACGAAAAAGGCGAGTACGCCCGCATCTTCGAGGAGGAGTACCAACTCTACCTCAACGAGGTGCTGGATCTTGATGAAACGCCTTACATCAAGTACCTAAAAGGCATTTCTGCCGAAAAGACTCACAGCGGCTATTTCTCCATTGACAAGAAGAGCAAACGACTGGCCGACCCCACGGTCGCAGCGCGTGGCGAAAACGCGGGGCTTTCGGACGACGTGGACGCTTACGACCTGATCTTGAAGGACAAGGAGCGGTTGCTGTCGTTTGCCGAGCCCGTACGCTTCATTTTTTCGCACTCTGCCCTGCGCGAAGGCTGGGACAACCCGAACGTGTTCGTCATCTGCGCGCTCAAGCACAGTGACAGCACGATTTCACGCCGTCAGGAGGTGGGGCGTGGCTTGCGGCTGTCCGTCAACCAAAGTGGTGACCGGATGGATCACCCGGCCACGGTACACGACGTGAACGTGCTGACTGTGGTGGCCAGCGAGAGCTACAAGGACTTCGTCGCGGCGCTGCAGAAAGACATCAGCGAGTCGCTGTCGGCGCGACCCAAGGTTGCGAACGAGGACTATTTCACCGGCAAGGTGCTCAAGACGCCGACCGGGGACGTGCAGGTCACCCCGCAATTGGCAAAGCAGATCTACCGCTATCTGGTCAAGAACGACTACACCGACGATGCGGATGGGATCGCGTGCGCGTATCACGATGCCAAGAAAGCTGGCACGCTGGCCGATCTGCCGCCAGAGCTGAAGCCGCACGCTGAGCAGGTGTTCCAACTCATCGACAGCGTCTTCAGCGCCAGCCAATTGCCCGACATTGGCGACGACCGCAAACCCAAGAAGAACCCTCTCAACGCCAACTTCGACAAACAGGAGTTCAAGGCGCTGTGGAATCGCATCAACCGCAAGGCGGCCTACAGCGTCGATTTCGATTCGGACGAGCTGGTGCAGAAGGCGGTCACGGAGCTGGACGCCGCCCTGCGCGTGACCCCGCTGCAATACACCATCCAGCACGGCGAGCAGGCTGCCGCCGTCACCTACGACGGCATCAAGGGCGGCAATGCCTTTGAGTTGAAGGCCACGGAAACCGAAACCAACCGCAACTCGATCCACTCGGCGGTCAAGTACGACCTTGTCGGCAAGCTGGCCGAAGGCACGCAACTGACTCGCCGAACGGTGGCGGAAATCCTCAAGGGGATCAACGTCGCGGTGTTTGCGCAGTTCAAGACCAACCCCGAGAGCTTCATTGCCGAGGCCACGCGGCTCATTAACGAGCAGAAGGCCACGGTCATCATCGAGCATCTGGCCTACGACCCGGTCGAGGACAAGTTCGACCTCGACATCTTCACCGCCGGGCAGACCAAGCAGGATTTCAGCAACGCGGTCAAAACGCCCAAGCACCACATCTACGACTTCGTGCTGCCCGATTCAGGATCGAAGCCGGAACGTGACTTTGCCGAGGCCTTGGAGGCCAGCGTTGAAGTGGTCGTGTACGCCAAGTTGCCACGCGGCTTCCTGATCCCGACACCAGTCGGCGACTACAACCCCGACTGGGCCATCAGCTTCAAGGATGGCGCGGTCAAGCACATCTATTTCGTGGCCGAGACCAAAGGTTCGATGTCATCGATGGATCTGCGCGAGATCGAGAAGACCAAGATCAAGTGTGCCCGCAAGTTCTTCGATGAAATGAATCGGCGGTACGCCCCTGAGAACGTCAAGTATGACGTGGTGGACAGCTTCGGCAGATTGATGGAAATCGTGAAATGAAAACGCAGGCAAGACGATGAGCACTTTCGACAGCACCAAGCGCCTATTGCCAGAGATTCTTTCCGACATCGTCAAGGCGAAGATTCAGTTGCCGGACTTCCAGCGTGGATGGGTGTGGGATGACCAGCACATTCGCAGTCTGCTGGTGAGCATCGCCAGGTCATTTCCGGTTGGGGCGGTCATGCTCCTTGAGACCGGCGGCGAGGCCAAGTTCCAGGTTCGACCTATAGAAGGAGTTTCGCTACCCTCAGGTGCCTTGGATGCGGAGCTGCTGATTCTCGACGGGCAACAACGCCTGACCACCTTGACGCAAGTCCTGGCCACGAAGGATGCGGTAAAGACCCGCACAGAGAAAGGCAAGCCCATTCGACGCCACTACTACTGGAACATCGAAGTGGCGCTGGAAGGCGGAGACCGCTTGGAGGATGCCATTGAGGCCATCGAAGAAGACAAGATCAAACGCTCCAATTTTGGCAGGCAGATCGATCTTGATTTGAGTACAACGCAGAAGGAGTGCGAGCAGCTCTACTTTCCGTGCGATCAGATCCTGAACTCGGATGCATGGGAAGAAGCTCTGCAAGAGTACGCTCCCGAAAAATTCGGCCTGTACATGCAATTCCGTCGACAGGTACTGAATGCCTTCCGCAACTACCAGCTACCTGTGATCCAGCTGGGCAAGGCCACGACGAAGGAAGCCGTTTGCCTGGTCTTCGAGAAGGTAAACACCGGCGGCGTTCCCCTCAACGTGTTCGAGCTCGTCACGGCGACCTATGCGGCCGACGGCTTCAATCTGCGTGATGACTGGCATGGCAATGCGGCCCGAAATGTCTCGGGCCGGTATCAGCGCTTGTGCAAAGAGGCGCTGCTGTCACAGGTGGAGTCCACGGACTTCCTGCAGGCCGTATCAATGCTGCACACGCTGGAGTTGCGCCGCGCCGATGTGGCGTCGGGGAAAACTGGAAAGTCCGTGCAACCGGTGAGCGCAAAGCGTGTCTCAATACTTGCGATGCCCTTGAACGCGTATGCCAAGTGGGCGGACGAAGTCGAAGCGGGTTTCCTTCTTGCGGCCAAGTTCCTGCGCAAAGAATGTGTGAAAAGCCCGCGCGAACTGCCCTATCGAACACAGCTGGCCCCGCTCGCCTCGGTACTCGCGCACCTGCGCGAACGCTGGCTTGAGCCGCGCATTTACCAAAAACTCTCTCACTGGTACTGGAGTGGCGTTCTCGGCGAGCTCTATGGCAGCGCCATCGAAACCCGGATCGCGAACGATGTCGAGGATCTATTGCAGTGGATCGACAGTGACGACGCAATACCTCGAACCATTGCAGATGCGGCGTTCAGCCCAGACCGCCTAGACACGATGACGTCGCGCCTGTCAGCCGCGTACAAGGGCCTGAATGTGCTGGTGCTTCGGGAAGGCGCGCAAGACTTCTTCTGGAAGGCAAAGATCCAGGAACTCGACGACGAGGAACTTGCGCTGGATATTCATCACATCTTCCCGCAGGACTGGTGTGAGAAGAACGGCATTAAGCGCGCGGTCTACAACACGGTCGTCAACAAAACCCCAATTTCCTACAAAGCAAACCGTATGATCGGCGGGCATGCGCCATCGATCTATTTGTCAAAATTGCAGGCTCATACGCAGGTCCAGCTTGCAGATGAGCCAATGAACGCCATTGTTGGTTCGCATCTTATCGATACGACCGCCCTGCGGGCTGACAACTTTGACAACTTCTACAAAAGCCGAAAGGCCGCTCTGGTCAAGCTGGTCGAAAGAGCCATGGGCAAAGCGGCGGCGGTTGTTGCGGATGGAGCTGAGATTGGCGAGGCTGAAGAAGATGAAAGCGATCAGCCGCAAATCATTTCGCCAGTCGCGTGAACTGCGCTTGAGCGTTGGCAATCAGATCTAGGCGAAGGTTTGGTGTGATGCCAGTCGCCAAGTGATTCAGTGTCCAGTTGAGCAACTCCGCCTTTCTGGCCGGACTATCGGCTGCTTCGAACTGCTCGATGTACGCG
>CAUJKE010000368.1 GCA_963205385.1 Planctomycetota bacterium
GGAACCGCCGCCGCGGTGATTGCGCGCGGCCCTAATAATCGCCGTTATTGGTGGGGGGCGAGCGTAGGATTCGCGGTAAAAAACGTCGGTATTCAGGGCCGTTTACGGTCCTTTCCCGCCGTCAGGCGGGTAATAGGCCCGTGCTTCAGCACGGGTGACGCAGCCCCACACGGAAACCGCCGGAGGGCCATTCATGGCCCTTCTCGCTGTTCGGCTTCAGCCCCTGGACCCGACGCGGGACGACGACGGCTAAAGCCGAACAGCGAGAAGGAGCGTGAACGCCCCTGAAATACAGGATCAGGCGGGGCGACATGTACCCGTGCTCAAGCACGGGCCTAATACCGCTGCGCGGAGAAGGAGCGTAAACGCCCCTGGGGAATCGCGGACGCGATGATAGCGCAGGCGATGCCGAGCGTGACGTGCGTCGTAACCGAAACACCCCGGCGGAACCGCCGCCGCGGTGATTGCGCGCGGCCCTAATAATCGCCGTTATTGGTGGGGGGCGGTTGCGCGGAAGTTGTTGAGGGGGACTCGCTCACCATCGGGGCGAGCCCGATGGGGTCGTGAGAGGGGAGGGACCGCGAGGGGTTAGCTCGCCGACTTGCCCACCAACGGGACGAGCCCGATGGGGTCGTGGGGGCGCGGCGGAGGGGGCGATGATTGCGCAGAGGGGCTAATAATCGCCGTTGTTGGTGGGGGGCGAGGGGGAACGCGGTCAAGAACGTTGGTCTTCAGGGCCGGTGCTTGAGCGATGGTAACGCTTTGGTTCGCAATGCTGAATACGAGCAACTGAGGGTATTTCTGTAATAAATGGTAAATACATCTTGACGACATGCGGTCTGGGTGGTATACTTTCGTGCAGTCCCGGCGAGGTGGGAGACGAAATAAGACTCGTTGCTCGCCCGTTAATTAGGCTCAATCTGGCTTGCGATCCATGTTTTCGCCACAATCGTCAAAGTTCGACCCGCCCGTGGACGATATCTGGTTGTGACGATTACGCCGAACCTAACGGCGCGGGGGGATCGCGGATGAACCGGTCGGTTCCCGCCTCCAATCCGCGCGCCGCCGGCTCGCAACCCGGAGAATGTCGACCATGAAGGCGAAGAGCACACCGCACTGGACTCGCGTCACCTGCGCCCGCGCAACTTGCGCCCTACTGGGCTTGGCGTTCGTTAGCCTTTCGACAGGCTGCCAGGTATCAACCGGGGGGCAGACGCTCCCTAGTCCGTGGTACTACACAGACGACGTCCAGTACTTCCCACCGGGTCCAGAATTCAAGCTCAGCAAGGAAGCCGCGGCGATGCGTCAATATGAAGCGGAGCGCGCGGCTCGGGAAGAGTTTTAGCGATAGCGTCATCGATCCCATCGCGATCGCGCGAGCCGTTGCCTGCAGCGCGCTCGCGTGCGGCGTTTCTTGCGAGGTTTAATGCGCGTGGCCGGCCAGCATGGCTGCGCGGGCTTTGGCGTCTTCGGCCAGTTGAATGTAGCGTTGCAGTTGCGTCGTTTGCCAGGCTCGTTGGTACGTTACGCTGAGGGCCGTGAAATTGAAGGCGTCGGTCGGCTCGATCTCAACCGCCCGCTCGCCATGTTTGACGGCCAACTCCTGCTGTTCGAGCTTGCCGTAGATCACCGCGAGCGCGAGGTGGGCCAGGACGTACTTTTCGTCCTGGGCCAAGAGTTCGTTCAACTTGTCCACGGCCTCAGGGTATCGGCCGGCGTCCTTGAGCTTTTCGGCAGCCTGATAAAGTTCATCGGTGGAGGGCATCGGTATTCCTTTCAGGACCAAAATGCGGTAAGGTTTCGCCGCTTAAGTTGGCGTTTGCACGCGGCGAGGGTCTTTCGCAAGTATAGCAAAGAATGCTAGCGGCGCAATGGGACCAGGCGACGTCTGCTAGCGGCGCTGTTCCGGAGGGCGGCGCCAATTAGTGGGATCACGCCTTCACTTGTCCGCTGTCGGAAGTCGATAACTCAAGCTTAGGCAAAATGCAGGCACGGAAGCAGTCGCGCGTGGTGCGCGAGTCGCATTTTATCACGCTGCGCCAGAGAGCCTTACCGGCGCGGCCTTGTCAGGAATCATGCCGTGGCACAGATCCATCCGTTCGCGGTGGTGCATCCCGAGGCGGTCGTAGGCAAAGACACCGAGGTCGGCCCGTTCGCGGTCATCGAAGCCGGCGTCGTCATCGGTGAAGGTTGTAAAATCGCCGCGCGGGCGTCGATCAAGCGGGGCACGATCCTCGGCAAGAACAACGTGCTGCACGAAGGAGCGGTGCTCGGCGGTCGCCCTCAACATCTCAGCGCGCCTGCGGAAGTCGGTCGCTTGATCGTGGGGGACAACAACCATTTTCGCGAGCACGTGACCGTCCACGTCGGGCTGACGAGCAAGGACGTGACCACGATCGGTCATAACTGCTTGTTGATGATCAACGTGCACATCGCGCACGATTGCCACTTGGGCGACAACGTCATCATGGCGAATAACTCGATGCTCGCAGGGCATGTCAGCGTCGGCGAGCGGGCATATATTTCCGGCGCGGTCGGCGTGCATCAATTTTGCCGGGTCGGCGCTTATACGATGGTCGGCGGCCAGTCGCACATCTCGCAAGACATCCCGCCGTATGTCACCGTCGATGGCGTGACGAGTTTGATCGTCGGACTTAACAAGATCGGCCTCAAGCGGGCTGGTTTCTCGGATGCGGACATGCAGCAACTCAAGGACGCTTATCGCGTGATCTATCGCAGCGGCCTTCGCTGGAGCGAAGTACAGGCCGCGCTCAGTGAACGGTTCACCACCGGTCCGGCAAGCGCGTTCACGCAATTCTTCGCTGAAGGCAAACGGGGCTTCGTGCAAGAACGCCGCACGCCGCCCAAGGCCACGCTTCGTCTGGCTGGCGTCGCTGAAGAGTCGAAGGACGATGAGTCGCGCAAGGTGGGCTAACCGCCGCGTGACAAATGCGAAGGGACAAACGCGCGGATGCGGCGTTGTTTACCGTGCGCCCCTTACGCCATGTCGAGCAGCGACAGGTTGGGGGCGATTCGTTTGAGTTCCTTCTCCATGTATTTGCTGACCTTGGTGGTGGTTGTCAGACGCAGCGCTTTGCGCAGCACGCGCTGGGCTTCCGGCAACGTGATGTGAGTGGCCAGATCCTTGATGGACGGAATGAACGCGGGGCTCATGCTGAAATTGCGGAGCCCCATCCCCAAGAGCAGCACGAACGCCCGAGGCGACGCGGCCATTTCACCGCAGAGCGTGAGCGGTTTGTTCGCTCGCCGGCAAGCGCGAATCACGCGCCGCAAGACTTGCAGCACGGCGGGTGACAACGGTTGGCATAAGTGGCTCACCTTGGGGTTATCGCGATCGGCCGCCATCAAATACTGCACCAGATCGTTCGAGCCGATCGAGACGAAGTCCACATACGGCAGCATGACATCGATCGTGATCGCAGCGGCCGGCACCTCGAGCATCATCCCCAGGGGGACTTCGGTGTACTTGAGGCCGCGCTTGGCCAGTTGGCTGCAAGCCCGGCGCACCATCAGCCGCAAGCGATGCAGTTCCTCCACGGTGGTAATCATCGGGAACATCATCTTCACCTGGCCGCCTAGTTCTTCCGCCAAGACGCCTGCCCGCAGGATCGCGCGAATTTGGGTCATGAAGAATTCGGGGTGTTCGAACGACAGGCGAATGCTGCGCCAGCCCATGAACGGATTGGCTTCTTGATTGTGGTGTCCGAGGTAGGGGACCGTTTTATCCCCGCCAATATCGAGTGTGCGAATCGTGACCTGGTGCTGCGGCGAGGCGTGGATGATTTGCTCGTAGGCTGCGAGTTGCTCGTCTTCGTCGGGAATATCCGCGTGCGTGAGATAGAGATACTCGGTGCGAAAGAGTCCGACTCCGCTCCCTCCCATCGCCAAGGCGGCTTTCGCGTCCGCGGCGTTGTTGATGTTGCCCAAGAGCTCGAGCGCGACGCCGTCGGCCGTTACCGCCGGTTGATCGCGATTGGCGGCCAATTGATCGCGAAGCAGGAAGAACTCCCGCTCCAGCTTAAGGTAAGCGCTGCGAACTTCCGGTTGCGGATTGACGATGACGCAGCCTTCGCGGCCATCGACCACCAGGCTGTCGCCGGTCTTGACTTGCTTCAGAATGCCCCGCACGCCGGACACGGCGGGGATGCCGCGACTGCGGGCAATGATCGCCGCGTGGCTCGTTTGACTGCCGGCTTGGGTCACGATGCCGCGGACTTCCAGGTTCCCCAGCGCGACCGCCTGCGACGGGAGGAGTTCATCGGCCACGACGATCATCGGCCCCTCCAGCGCGTGCTGTTCCGGTTTGAGCACATCGCTGAGATGACTGCTGAGGCGGATGATAACGTCGCGGACGTCGGTCAAACGCTCGCGCAGATACTCGTCCTTGGTCTTGGCGAATAAGACCGTGTACTCCTCGAGCAAGCGGTGCAAGGCTGCCTGAGCGGTGAGGCGGTCGTTGACGATCCAGCCGCGGACCCGATTCGTGAACGCGGCGTCGCGGAGAATGGACTCGTGGACCGAAAAGATCGCCCCCGCCTCGCCGCCGACCTGAGCCTGGACCTTGTGTTGCAAGGCGCGCAAGTCCGCGGCCGCTCGATCGCGAGCAGTTTCGTATTGGGCCAGTTCCGCTGAAATTTCCTGATCTTCCAAGCGTTTGGTGTCGGGATTGACGAAGATCTCGTGAATGACGTACGCCGTTCCCACCGCCACGCCGGGCGATACCGCAATTCCTTTACGCATGGGAGAAATCTAACACGCAACCCGCGCGAGAACAAACGGCGGGGCGCGATAAAGATACCGTAAGCATTGGGCTGGCAATTGGTTAGGTTCGCACAGTGGACAAAAGACTACTGCCAGGACACCATGCGTGGAGAATACGCCATTTGAGCCCCTGTAGGGAGCCAGGAACGGTTGTCGGTCGTCAAAGTGGAAGTTATACTCAGACGCTTTGGACCAATCCGGCATCCAAGGCTAACGGCACGCACGCCATTCGTGTCTGGGAGAGGTTCTAGGGTGGCGCAGCGCCTCGAGTGTTTCCATGCGTTTTCGGCTGATTGACCGCATCGACGAAATCGAGCCGGGAGTCCGCATCGCGGCGGTGAAAGCCCTGACCGGTTCCGAAGATTACCTCAAGGATCATTTTCCGCTGTTTCCGGTGATGCCAGGCGTGCTGATGTTGGAAGCGATGTATCAAGCATCGGCGTGGTTGGTGCGGAGCACCGATCACTTCGCTTATGCGTTGGTGCTGTTGAAGGAAGCCCGCAATGTGAAATATGCCGACTTCGTGGCGCCAGGCCAGGTGCTGCACGTCACCGCGGAGATTTTGAAACGCGAAGGTGATTTGACGACGCTGAAAGCGCAAGGAATGGTCGCAGGCCATGTGGCGGTGAGCGCGCGTCTCATCCTGGAGCGCGGCCAGATTGCCGACCGGATCGCCACCCGCGCCGAGAGCGACCCTTTCACACGCAAGCGGATGAAAGAATACTTCGACGAAATCTATCAACCCGCTTTGCCCGAGCAGGCCTTGGTTTAGGTCTTAGTGGCGACAGTCCCGCGGGTGCAAGCTAGTAACAAATCTGCATTCAATGTTTGACAGTGACTTTTGGAGGTTTTAAGAGATGCCCCCGTCCAATGAGGAAGTTTTTGAAAAAGTCCGCACCGCGCTCGTCGACGCCCTGGGCGTGGACGATGACGAGGTGCAGCCGGAATCGACGATTATTGGCGACTTAGGCGCCGAGAGCATCGACTTCCTCGATATCGTGTTTCGCCTGGAAAAGTCGTTTGGAATTGAAATTCCACGTAGCGAATTGACGCCGGAGGATGTCCTGACCAATCCCGCCTACGTGCAGGACGGGAAGGTGACGCCTGAAGGGATCGCGGAAATCAAGCGGCGGATGCCGTTCGCCGACTTGAGCAAGTTCGAAGCGAACCCCGTCGTGACCGAGTTCGGCAACCTGCTGACGGTCAACGACCTCTGCCGCTTCGTGGAAAGTAAGGTTCAGGACAGGTAAGGGACTGAACAGGTCAGCGCTCCGCGGCGGCGGCGCATTTGCGCGATGTTTTCTGGGTTCGCAACGCCAGGCCGTTGCCTTGATGAATAGTGGGCGCCATGCGCTGGATGTGGATTGATCGATTCCTCGAATTTAAGCGCGGCAAGCGCGCCGTGGCGATCAAGTGCGTTGCGCTGACCGAGGAGCAGATCGATAACTATTGCCCCGGATATCCGCACATGCCCAACTCGCTGATCGTGGAGGGCATGGCCCAGACCGGCGGTTTGTTGGCCGGGGAAGTGAACCAGTTTCTCGAACGGGTGGTCTTGGCGAAAATCGGCAAAGTCGTCTTTCACGATGTCGCCCGGCCGGGGGATACTCTGCGCTATACGGCCGAGATTCAAGACCTCAAGCCGGACGGGTGCATCCTGCACGTTTCCAGCCACATCGGCGACAAGTTGCAGGCGGAGGTCGAAATGGTGCTCGCTCATTTGGATCAGCGTTTTGAAGGCGTTGACCTGTTCGAGCCGGCGGACTTTCTGCGCATGTTGCGGCTCTTCGGCGTGTACGATGTGGGGATCGACGAACAGGGGCAACCGCTCACTCCGCCGCCGCACATGTTGGCCGCGGAGCACGCTTTTAATTTGACTGCCCCATAAAGCTCACGTCGCGTCGCGCGCTGAATTACAATCAATAGGTTCCCACAGGTTTCATCCCGACTGCTTCGCTTTTGACTGCTTCGCTCTTTGCAGGCTCCCCCATGAGACGCCGTGTTGTTATCACCGGAATTGGCTCCATTAACCCGCTCGGTCACGATGTCGAGACGGTCTGGGCTGCGCTGCGGGAAGGGAAGTCAGGCGTCGGCTACACGACGATCTTTGACGCCAGCAAGTTTCCCACCAAGATTTCGGCCGAAGTCAAGAATTGGGATATCACCGACACGGGAGAGGATCCCGAGGTTTGGAAGTATCGCGGGCGGCACACGAAGTTCGCCGCCGGCGCCGCCAAACAAGCGGTGAAATCATCGGGCATCGCCGATGCTGAACTCGACCCGGAACGATTCGGCGTATATCTGGGCTCCGGCGAGGGGACGCAAGACTTCAACGCCTTCACGAAGATGATGGTGGCCGCGCTCGAAGGGGGCGAACTCAACCTGGCGAAGTTCACGCGCTCGGGGCTGGCGACGCTCAACCCGATGCAAGAACTCGAACAGGAGCCTAACATTCCCGCCGGCGTCTTGGCTGGGATGTTCAATGCCCAAGGCCCCAACGCCAACTGCCTCACGGCCTGCGCCGCGAGCAGTCAAGCCGTCGGTGAGGCCAGCGAGATTATTCGCCGGGGCGATGCCGATGTCATGCTCGCCGGCGGCACGCACAGCATGATCCATCCGTTCGGCGTCACCGGCTTCAACCTGCTCACGGCGCTCTCCACCAACAACGACGAACCGACCAAAGCTTCACGGCCGTTCGATCGCTTGCGCGACGGCTTTGTGCTGGGCGAAGGGGCGGCGATGGTCATTCTGGAAGAACTCGCACACGCGCAGCGCCGCGGCGCGCCGATCTATGGCGAAGTCATCGGTTACGGCACCACTGCGGATGCGTATCGCATCACCGATATCCACCCCGAAGGGCGCGGCGCGATTGCCTGTATGCGAATGGCCTTGAAAGACGCGAAACTCAATCCCTCAGACATTCACTACGTGAACGCTCACGGGACGAGCACGACGGTCAACGATAAGGTGGAAACCGTCGCTTGCCGGGAAGTTTTTGGCCAAAACGGCGCGACCGTGCCGCCGATCAGTAGCACTAAGAGCATGATGGGCCATTTGATCGCCGCCGCTGGCGCCACGGAGTTGATCGTCTGCCTGATGGCGATTCGCGATAACGTCCTGCCGCCGACGATCAACTACGAAAATCCCGATCCCAACTGCGATCTGGATTATATTCCCAACACGGCCCGCGAGGCGCAATGCGACTACGCGCTCAACAACAGCTTCGGCTTCGGCGGCCAGAATATCACGCTGATTGTCGGCCGCTTCAATGCGTAAAGTAAGCGGTTCAGCAACCCCAACGCCTTAGTAGCCAATGCTGGGCGGGTTGTTGACGAAATAATCTCGCGGACCGCGAGTCGTGTAATATGGATAGCCGACCTGCGCCGCTTCAGGCGCTCCGGCGCCTTCTTGAGCGCCGGTCGCAAAGCGATCGGGGCCGAAGACCTGGGCGAAGTAGCTGTTGCGAATGCAGCCGCCCCCCTCGCCACTGCAGCCTTGGCATTGAGAGCATGCGCCCCGCGCCCCAATACAGCCCACGTTCGGAACTAAGGCGGCCAAGGCCAGGAGAGCCAGCATCGCGGTTCGCATCGTCATCATTCCTTCTTCACCGTGGATTTGCAGCGCCGTGCCAGGCCAACAGCGCAAGGCTCGCCTAGGGCGTCACAGAAGGGTTCATCGGCTGAAAAATCGGCAGAATTGAACAAAAGGCTATAATCGGACCAAGCTGTCAGGCGATGCCGGGAGAAGGGGCGCTCGTTGTTTCGGCTTCGGCCCTGTGCTAGTATCGAACAGGTCGCCTCACTGGTTTCTACCGGGGGCGCGGGAGGTCTGCGCGCGATGTCCATTCCGGTCCAATGTCCCAGTTGCCAGCATGCATTCGCCGTGGCGGACCGCGTCCGCGGCAAAATGGGGAAATGCCCCAAGTGCGGCGGCGTCTTTAAGGCGGAGCCGCGCCCCATCGGCGAGGAGATCGTCGTCTTTCCTGAAGAGTTAAAGGCGTTTCCGGAAGCGGTCGAAGCGTTCCCTGAAGTTCCCCCTTCGCCCAGAGTTGCCCCGCGGGACTCAGAATCCGAAGTCGCTGTTTTTCCCACGGCGCCCAGTGATCGACCGATGCCTGCTGTTGCGCGTGCCGCACCGGCGGCGAAGACAGTTCCCGCGCCCGCACCGCAGCCGGCATTTATCGCCCCAGCCCAGAGCGGTGCTCGCGCGATTGTGCATCGCCGCAAGTCATCCCCCCTGCCGCTTCTTATCGGCGGCGGAATTGGGGTGCTGGCTTTGCTCGGCTTCATCGGCTTGCTTGCATCCGGGATTTTCAGCGGCGCTGAGCAAGTTGTCGACAACCAACAGTCCGCAGAGGTTCCGAGCGCCAACCACAGCGCGCCTCCGCCGCCTGTTGCGCCGGTAACGCCGGCGACGCCCCCGTCGCCGTCAATCGCTGAGCTGTTACCCCAACCTGGCAGCCAGACGCCACCGTCCCCGCCACATGATTTACCAGCGAATAACCAGAATCCAGCGGCCGCGCCACCAAGCGTCGACAATCCCCCCACTCCTGCCCAGCCGCTGAATCCGTTGCCGCAAAATCCGTTACCACAAAACCCCTTGCCAGAGAATCCGCCAACGTCGCCTGAGGATCCCGTGGTGGATTTGCTCGCGCGGGTGGACGAGCTGCGCGACAGTTGCGACAAATTGACCTGGAGCCCGGGCGATGCGCAGGAGTATGCGCAGTTTCAGTTGTTAGCGTCGCACTTGACGCAAGCGGCGAACATCGCCGATGCCGCCACATCGTCGGCGGAGACGAAGATCTTACTGCAAGCCGCGATTCAGAAGACGCTGCAAGCGCTCACCGCCGAGAAGTGGCCGACCGACGCCGCCTGGCAAAAGACCGGCGAGCTGGCGGAGAAAGCCTTGGGGACGCCGGGCGAAGGTGTGTTTGCCGTGGGGCGTGTGATCCTCCCCACGTCCGCGGGAAACATGGTTGAGAATCAGCCGACCGCCGTGTTGCAACTTGTCGGCTCGAAGCAACTCGTCGTGGTCACGGCCGCGCAGCACGCGGAGCAGTTCACGCCGGACGCGCAGTTCTTGATCCTGGGGGTGCATGATCCGCGGGTGCAAATCCGCGTCAACAGGCCGGAGGGAGAACAACTAGCGGCCATGGTGCGCACGAAATACATCTTGGCCGTCGAGAAGCAGGACTAGCGCGTGCCGAGCCCTCAGACCATGCTACCGAAGAAGCACACGCCGCGGGCGCGCCGCACAGTGCGCGGCTGGCTGGCTCGGCTGGTCTTGATGGGGAGCTTCGTGGTGCTCGCGCTGCTGTCGTTCGTAATGGCCAGCGGCTGGCGACCTTGGCTGAAGCGTGACCGCGTCGTCCAGCCAGCAACAACCACAGCCACTACGTCAACGAAAACAACTACCACAACGCCCCAGCGCACGCGCAGCGCCGCTGGCGACGCGTTTGCGACGGCGGCTCGTCAGGCAGCGCAGGGCGTGGTGGCGATACAAACCGTTGGCCAGGGAAATATCCGCAATCTAGGCGCTGGCTTTGTCATTGATCGTCGCGGCTGGGTCGTCACGAACTTCCACGTCGTCTCGACCGCCACCGAAGCGCAAGTGCGACTGGTGGATGGCCGCGTGTTCCGCGTTGCAGGCTACGCGGCGGCCTGGCCGGCCCGCGACTTAGCGCTGCTGCAACTCGAGTCGCCGCCTGAGGATTTATGGCCGCTCACGCTGGCGGACACGCAGACGCGCATCCAGCCGGCGTCGCAAGTCATGGCGATTGGTCATCCGCGCGGCGTGCAGTTCGTGCTGGTGGATGGCCGCGTCAGCCGCTGGGTTCAGACGCACGAGTTAGATTCTGAAGCCCAGCATTTTGTACGGCGTTTAATCCACGGCGAAGCCGACTTGAAGTGGCTGCAGCATACGGCTTCATTAGCCGAAGGCAACAGCGGCGGCCCGCTCTTGGATGTCGCCGGCCAGGTCGTGGGGATCAATACGTGGGTCAGCCGCGAAACAGGCGCGAACTACGCGCTCGACGTTCGCTATTTGATCGAAGCCTTAGACCAACGGGACGAAACCCCGGTGCAGCCGCTCGCGGAGCTGGCGACGATTGACGTGCAAGCGGCGGCGATTGTCGCGCGTTTGACTTCGCAGCGCGTCAACCAACTCTTCGCCGAGGCCGAGGCGCTCCAGTGGTTGCCAGCGAGCAAAGACGAATATCGCCCCTTCCAAGAACTGGCCCTCGCGATGGTTTCAGCCCATCTGCCAGACAGCTTTCACGGGGACCGTTTCGACCGCGAGCGGGCGGACGAACTGGCGCGCACGGTGACGGGAATCGAAGCCCAGTTGCGCAAGCGTGCAGGCTTTGGCTCGCCAGAGCAAATCACCATCGTCAATGAGCAAGCGGAGTCGGCCCTCGCGCTGCCGCAGGTGGGCGTGTTCTTCTTTGGGCAGGTCACGCGGGTTGTCTCCAACGACCAAGGACAGCGCGGAATGTTGATGCAGCTCATCGGCTCGCAACAACCGGTGTTCGTGCCGCTGAATGGTCACTTGCTGGAACCGGAGGTCGGCGAGATGTATGCGGTGTTCGGCGTGAACCTGCGCGGCGACGTCGTTCGCTATGGCGATAATCCGCTGCAATTAACCGCGGCGCCGGTGATCGTGAGCCGCACGCTGATTGAAATTATCCACTAACCCTTGGGAACTTACCGCATGATACGCATCCTTTTAGCCGCTATCTGCTTAACAAGTTTCGCCACCACGCTCCCTGCGGCGCCGCCAGAGGTGCGCGTGCTGACGTACAACATTCACCACGGGGAAGGAACTGATGGCAAGCTGGATTTGGAGCGGATCGCCAAGGTGATCACCGCGGCCAGGCCGGATATTGTCGCGCTGCAAGAGGTGGATGCGAAGACCCACCGCACCGGCAATGTCGATCAGGCGGCTGAATTGGCGAAGCTCACGAAGATGCAAGTCGCCTTTGGCGCCGCGATGAAATTCGACGGCGGCGAGTATGGCAACGCTATTCTCTCCCGCTGGCCGCTGGGCGATGTTCAAGTCCACAAACTGCCTCGCGATTCGGCCGAAAGCCCTGAACCGCGCGTCGTTGTGGAAAGCGTCGTCACGCCTCCGCTTGAGGGCGTGCCTCCGTTTGCGTTCGCGAGCACCCATCTCTGTCACCTCAGCGCTGCGACCCGCGCGGCACAAACGGCGGCCCTCGACGAATTGTTTCAGCAGCGGAAACTGCCGCTGCTCTTGGCCGGCGATTTCAACGCCCGCAGCGAGCAGCCTCCCATGCAGGTATTGTTGGCGAAAGACGGAAGCTGGATCGACCTGACCGCAAAGATTTCGGTCATCGACTACGTACTGACCCGTCGCGGCGACGGGTGGCGGGTGCGATCCGCGGAAGCCCTGGATGAACCAGTGGCCAGCGACCACCTGCCAGTGCTGGCCGTGCTGGAATGGGTCGATTCCGATAAACCGTAGCGCTGGCGTGTGCAAACACAGTCCATCTCAGCGGTTGAGCCACCACAGTCCCGCATTCAAATAGCCAGCAAAGCTCACCCAAGCCAGGTAGGGGGCGAGCAAAAGGGCGGCGACGCGCGATATCGGCCAGAAGCGCACGATTGTGGCGACGATCACCAACCACAGCAGCACGAGATCCAGCAACGCGGCCAGCGGCTGATGGGCGCCAAAAAAGAGAGGCGTCCAGAGTGAGTTCAACACGAGCTGGATGGCGAAGAGCGTTAGGGCAATGCCGATGCGCACCTCGCCGCGCCGCCGCCAGATGAGCCAAACGCTGATCGCCATAAAGACATAGAGCGTCGTCCAAACGGGACCGAAAATCCAATTCGGCGGATTCAAGGGGGGCTTGGTCAGGGCGGCATACCACGCATCCGGCATGAACAACGCGCCGCAACTGGCCGCGGCAAAGACGACCGCAAGTGCGACGACGAGTCCGCCCAAGGATTTCAAAACTCCGCCGCGGGCTGCTGAAATCCCGCTTCCAGTTGTTTCGTTTGACATACGCACGTCTCCCCACAGTGTTCAACACTGTAACATCCTAGGCAGGCAGTCAAGTATCCTATGGGCCGCAGCGAGCCAAAAGTCACGCTATTTGCGCTTGGAATGTGCACTGGCGCAATATTCGCGCAGCCACTTCACAAACCGGCGGAAGACGCAGCTTTGAAAACGGTATTTGTGCCAGACCAAGGCGATGGTCCGCGTGGGGCGCTCGCCGGAGAGGGAACGATAGACGCGCGCGGGGCTGTGATCGAGGCGCTGGGCCATCTGCGGAATGAGCGATACGCCTTGACCGAGCGCGACCAATTCTTGCAAAGTCGTGAGTTGGCTGATGCGGGAAGTAACGAGCGGTTGAAACTGTTTCTGCTGGCAGAAACTGAGCGTGTTGTGCGTCAGGCAATGCGCGTCGTTGAGGAGCACGAACGGCTCGTCTTGCAAGTCATTCAGCGTAACGCGCGGCCTCTGGGCCAAGGCATGTCCGGCCGGCATGACGAGCAGCAACTCTTCGCTAAACAGCGGTTCGATGTGCAAGTTCGCCCCTTGAATGGGAAGCGCGAGAATCGCCAGATCGATCTCGCCGGCGCTCAACCGGCGAAGCGCGGTTTGGGTGACGTCCTCGGAAACCTCGAGCTGCACCTGCGGCGCTTCGCGGCGAAACGCCTCG
>CAUJKE010000369.1 GCA_963205385.1 Planctomycetota bacterium
CCCAGGCCCAATTGGCATTGCGGTTGCATTTAGTGGTCACGGATTAGTTCATATGTCTGTAAAGTGCAGGCGTGGCGTTCCTTGAAAGAGGGTGAATGCATGTCAGCGACGCATGTTCCTAGCTCGGCTCACGATCCCCGCATCGACGAAGCGAACCATCCGGTTTGGATGCAAGCGTTTAGTTATGAAACGCGGCACCGGCAGGTGGACGAGGATCTGGAAGCTGGACGCAATTTGACCGCCGTATTGATCGCCATTGTGGCCGGCGGCTTGCTGTTGGGTTGTGTGGGCGTCATCGCCGCCCTCACCATCGTCTAAAACGAACGCCTGCGGTTGCGCGCCCCTGGGGAGCGCAACCTGGTTGTGTAAGCCACCGCGCCCGGTTCCTCTCTGAACGCATCACTGAGCGCGGTGGTGGCGCTGTTGATCGTCATGACGCAGGACGCTATATCTCGTTCTATCGAGCCATGGCGACAAGAGCGGAGCAGCGGCCGGGGCGCGGTGATCGGCAAGCTGCCGCGAGCTTGCGCGCCGTTTTCAACGATCGGAGATCTGCTCGCATGACTTCAGACACGCAAAGGGAAGCCTTGGCAGTTCTCGCCGAGGTGTGGGCGCTGTCGCCGGATGTCCGGCTCGGCCAGTTGCTCGCCCATCTTGGGTTCCTTGGTGAAGCTCACGTTAGCAAAGGGCTGGGATACATCGAGGACGATGAGTTGCTGGCGGTTCTCTACCGTCACCGGGCCGAACTGCTGGCGCGGTCGCAAGGCGCACCGAACCAATTGCTTCAGTCCACAGGGGGCGCCATCTCGGTTTCCGGGAGTTCAACGCAGGCGGCTCCGGCGGCGGATCGTTAGCGTTCGCCTGGCGCACTTGTTCGCATTCCCACGCGAACGCGAGTCGTTCTACACGCCTGCGCATCCAGTCTTGCTGGCATCTGTCATGCGGTTTGGCCGTACCGCGCCTCCTCACCCCGCGCGCACACCCTTCGCTGGCCTGCTATCCTAGCGCCTATCACCGATTCACATCTCCCAGGAGGACGGTCGTCATGATTGAAGCGAACCTTATCAAGCACTTTCGCGTTGCGCCAGGCAAGAAGTTCAAGCTCAAGGACTATGATCCCGATTGGGCGGGAACCGAGGCTCTCGAGGATCTGAAAAAAGGCCAGCTCAAGAAAGCCGCGGCCAAATTCCTCGCGGAAGACATCGAGGCCCTTTACGAAGCCCAGCAAGTTCTCTGGGCCAGCGATCAATATTCGCTCCTGCTGATTTTTCAGGCGATGGATGCGGCCGGCAAGGATAGCACGATCAAGCATGTCATGTCCGGCGTCAATCCGCAGGGATGCCAGGTCTTCAGCTTCAAACAACCGTCGAATGAAGAGCTGGATCATAACTTTTTGTGGCGGTATGCCAAACGCACGCCGGAGCGCGGGCGGATCGGGATCTTCAACCGCTCCTATTACGAAGAAGTCCTCGTCGTCCGCGTCCATCCCGAATGGCTCGACAAACAACGCCTCCCGCCTGGCAAACGGGGGAAGTCGTTTTGGAAGCAGCGTTATGAAGATATCAACAACTTTGAATTGCATCTGGCCAACAGCGGCACGAAGATCCTCAAGTTCTTTCTCAACGTCTCCAAGCAGGAGCAGAAAAAACGCTTTCTGGAACGGCTCGATCGGCCTGACAAAAACTGGAAGTTCTCCCCGGCCGATCTCACGGAGCGCCGCTACTGGGACGATTACATGCAAGCCTTCGAGGACGCGATTGAAGCGACCTCCACGGAATATGCCCCCTGGCACGTCATTCCCGCCGATCACAAATGGGTCACTCGGGCGATTGTCGCGGACATCATCACCGCCACCCTCAAATCGCTCGACTTGAAGTATCCTGAAGTGAGCGCCGAGCAGCAGCAAGCACTCGCAGAGGCGCGGCAGCAACTCATGGCGGAAAAGTGACGGCCCGCCGTAATCGAGAACCCCTTCATCCCGCCATAAACGAAGCCCGTTTAATCCTCAATCCAAACTGCATCATTGCGATGCACCGCGTGGGGCGTCGTGCGTTTGCGAAAGACGCTGTTGAAATTGAAGCCAACGCCGGAGGGGCGGTGATCGAGAGCGCCTTTGACGCCGAGTTGCCGCGGATCGTCGGCGATTTTTTGGGCGAAGACTTTCAGGTCGTCCACAATGGGCCGGGCGTCACGCGTGACTTGCTCGATGCTCGAGGCGGCGCTGCTCAGTTTGACATAGAGCTCGTCGTCGCGCACGAGCCGGCCGAGTGTCCCATCGCTATTGTTGAGCCGACCGGCCATCTCGGCCAGTTGGGAAAGGAGCGCGTCGAGCGTCTCGATGCCGCTATCGACATTGCCAACGATGCTCTCGCCGCGCTCTCCGAGCGGCTTGGTGAACTTCTCGATGTTCTCCAAATTGGTGTTCGCGCGCACGCTCATTTCACGGAAGCTCTTGAGCGTTTCGCGGGCTTCACCGAGCGTGACCTGGGCCTCGGCAAACATCTGGGGGAAGTCCTTGAGCGTTTGCTTGAGGGCCGCATTGAGTTCCGGATCCGCGACGACATCGTTGATGGTCGTCATGGCGATGTTGAAGCTGTCGAGCGCCGTCTCGCTCTTCACAAGGAGGCGCTGCAGCTGGTCTTCGTTATTGACAACGACCGTATTGAGGTTTCGCGCCCCAATCGCTACTTCCTGGCCCGCGGCATCGAGCGAGCGTACGGCGCTGCCGATGTCTTTCTCAAGATTCAGCAACACATTGAAAGCATCGAACGGATTGCCGGCGACGACGCCGTCGGGACGGAAGTCGCCATTTTGCATAAACGCCTTGGGAGCGCCTGGCTGGCCACTGGGAACGAACTCGATGATCGGATCGCCCAAGATCGAGGCGTTGCCAATGCGGACGATATCGCTCTGCTGAAGTTTGTACTGGCTGTCGATGCGCAGGGTGACGACGACCCCCCCTTCGTCCAGCAATTTGACGTTCGCCACCCGGCCGATCAAAACACCATCCTTCCGGACCGGCGTATCGATGGTCACGCCGGGCGCCGTGGGAAAGCCGACATAGAGCGAGTACTTGCTTTGAAACGGGTTGGGAACCGCGCCGACCACAATCACCAAAATCGTAGCGACGATCGCCGAGGCGAGTACCACGACTCCGACCCGAAATTGGATGACACGTTCGTCCATGAGCTTCAACTGGCGACGCGCCGTTGCGCGGCGCCACAATTCCTGACTATTAAGCTAGTTACTCTCGTGACTGAGTTCGGAAAGGCGTTCGCCGGCTTCTCCTTGAACAAACTGCGTCACCCGGCGGTCCTTCGAGCGATCAAGCTCGCTAGGGGGGCCGTCGAAGATGATTTGCGGTTCGTCGGGACGAAGACGTGATAGCGGCATAACCATGATCACGCGATCGGCGACTTTCCGCGCAGTCCGCATATCATGCGTCACGACGACGCTGGTGACCGTATGCAATTGCCGGGTGCGTAGGATCAACTCGTTGATGACGTCGCTCATAATCGGGTCCAGGCCCGTTGTGGGTTCATCGTAGAGCATCAGTTCTGGATTGAGCACCAGCGCCCGGGCCAGGCCCACGCGCTTCCGCATGCCGCCCGACAGTTCCGCAGGCTTTTTGCGGACGACAGCCTCGCTGAGCCCCACCTCGCGCAAACGATCCAGCACGCGCTCGCGGATTTCGGCGTCGTCGAGTTTAGCATGTTGTCGAAGCGGAAACGCGACATTCTGTCCAATCGTCATGCTGTCGAACAGCGCCGCGTTTTGAAAGACGAAGCCAAACCGAATGCGCTGTTGAGTGAGTTCACGGTCGTTGAGCCTGGTCAGGTCTTGCCCGTCAAACAAGACCTGCCCCGAGGTCGGACGAATGAGTCCAATGATCGTCTTCAGCAGGACCGTCTTCCCGCACCCGCTTTCGCCAATCACCGCGAGCGTCTGCCCGCGGGGAATATCCACCTCAATCTCGCGCAACACGGCCTGATGCCCGAATTCGATAGAGACTTCGCGCACCTCGACCAGCGGCCGGCCAGCGGCTTCAGCGACATCGCGTTCGAGTTGGGCGCGGGCAGCGAGCATGGTGGTTACGGTCCGAGGAGTTTCACCCCATCGGGCCACAGCGAATGATGAATGCCGTCGAGCACGATATCAAGCATCAAGTCGACAATCAGAATCAACACAAAGGAATAGACAAAGGAAGCGGTCGCGGCGCGCCCGACCCCTTCCGCCCCCGGCGCGCAATGAAAACCACGGTAGCAGCTCACCATCGCGATGATGGCGCCGAAAAACACGCTCTTGAACACCCCCATGAACAGATCAAAGCCGCCAACGAACTGCTGCGAGTGCTGCAAATAGTGATGCTTGTCGATACCCAAAATCACGATGCTGTAAAAGTAGCCGCCGGTCACCCCCATGAAGTTTGCCATGATGGTGAGCGTGGGAATTAGCAACACGCAAGCAATGAATCTCGGCACGACCAAATAGTTGAGCGGATTCGCCCCCATGCTATCGAGGGCGTCGATTTGTTCGGTGACGCGCATCGTCCCCAGTTCCGCCGCCATGGCGCTTCCCACGCGGCCGGCGAGCATCGTCGCGGCGAGCACGGGACCAAGCTCCCGTACTAGCGAGAGCGTAATCACGCCTCCGAGACGCGTTTCGAGACCGATGTCGGCGAACATATTGTAGCTTTGCACGGCGAGCACCATGCCAATGAACGTGCCTGTAAGCGCGACGACCGGCAGACTCAACACACCGACTTGATAGAAGTTCGGCAGCAAGGTTTCCTTCCGCGGGAGGCGCGTGAACATCCACGCCAGTGTGCGCCACACGAACAGCGCATAATCGCCCACCGCCAAGATCCCCTCCATTGCGAGCGCACCCCAATCCGCGACCCATTCGTAAAGAATGGCCGAAACGGCATGGGGCTCGCGCGAGCGAGGCGTGATGGAATCGGCAGTCGACATGCTAGAACCGGAAGCGGGAGTTGAACCAACAAGGACGAGTCGTGCGTCAGGCTGGCTTTGGGTTTGCGCTAGCCATGCTGGCGCAGCGCCTAGCGCTGACCGTTGTCCGCGCATCCTTCTTCGACCTTCCACAGTGGCAGCTTGAGGAAACTTTAACGACTGCCCAAGCTTTGCGAAGCTAGCATCAACCTAAGCGGACTTCGCGAGCAACAGTTCCAGATAGCTGCGGCGCTCGGAGACCTCGAGCTCCAGTTGCTGGGCAAGTTGCGCGAGCAGTCCGCGGGCCGCATCGGCTTGGGAAACAGCGGCGACAATTTCCAACTCCAGAAAGACGCCTAACTCGTGGATTTCATCCCAGCAGACTTCGATGGCCATGCCGCCGCGCTGGAGATGCGCAACCTGCCGATCTTTGCTGACGATTCCCACGGGGCAAAAGCCGAGCAGACCGAGCAGTTCGGCAAACTGCGTCGCGGCCACAACACCAGGCGCGATTGGCAATTCCAGTTCACGCCGCGTTTTCGTCGTCGCATCCAGCTTCGGTCCCTTGTAGGTGATCGCGTTCGCGTCCCCTACCTGACGGATCCGGAGCGCTTCGTCGGTTTGGGCGAAGTCGCGCGCCGGGTGGGCGAAGTAGGTGTCGACCTGCCGCACAGGCGTGGCGAATTCGAGTCCCAGTTCTTCCAATCGCCGGCGTGTCTGGGCGGGATTAGCGAGCGGAAACTTCTGTTCGATTTCGAGCTGCATGGCTGCTTCGTCCGGGGCGGTTACCTGTACGAGAACGGTCGCCGACCTACAATAGTGTAGCGTTTGCGTCGAATTCCATTGGATTATTTGTCTCCCTGGTGTTGCCGCCCATGAAAACCTCGCCTGATCAATCTCCCGGGATGTCAAATCACCCGGAAGAAATTGGCCCCCCGTCATCCTCTTGGCCTTCGGGCACGTTGATGTTTTGGGTGGCCGCTGCCCTGGTGGCCGCGGGGCTGTTTGTGGTCCTGAAGAACATGCCGCCGCGGGGCATGCATGGCGAGGGGGCCAACCATCCGGCCGTGGGCAAATCGTTGGCCGGAATTTCCCTCGCGCCGCTCACCGGCGATCCGCCTCCCATCGACGAAGCGTCGCTGACAGGAAAGGTGACGCTGATCAACTTTTGGGGAACCTGGTGTCCACCGTGCCGCGCGGAATTCCCCCACGTCGTAGCGCTGTGGGAAGAATTGAAGGACGAACCGGAGTTTCAATTAGCGGCAGTGTCTTGTTTGCCGGGGCTGGAAAAGAGCCGCGACGACTTAAGCGACACAGCGAAATTCCTTGCGAAACAGGGGACGAACATGCCTACCTATTGGGATCCGCAAGGGCGGACGCGAATCGCTCTCGACCGCGTCGTGCCGGGATTCGGTTTCCCAACCACGGTGCTACTTGATCGCCAGGGGACCATTCGCGGCGTGTGGAGCGGCTACTTACCCGGCATGGAGACGGATGTGGAAGCCACGACCCGCGCTGTGCTGAACGAAAAGTCGTAGCCAAAGTCTTAGCCGCTACAATGACGGCGTTGCTGCCTCAAGCGCCGCGCGTAAAGCACTTGCCGCGGATGCTGGATCAAGAGCGTTCAGGACGGCGCCGCTCACGGCGATGCGGCGAAAGCCGGCGCGTAGCACTTCCGGCAGCGTTTGCTGTGTAATTCCGCTGATCGCGAATGCGGGGAGATGGATCTTGCCGGCCACTTCGCGGAGAAAATCGATGCCGGGAAAGTCCGTGAACTGCTTGGTGTGGGAAGGGAATGTCGGGCCGCAGCCGAGGTAGTCCGCGCCATCATTGACGGCCGCTTCCGCTTGCGCGAGCGTATGGGTTGAAACGCCGATGAGTTTATGCACGCCGACGATGGTCCGCGCGTCTTTCACCGTAAGTTCGTCTTGGCCTACATGTACGCCGTCCGCGTCCGCGAGGGCGGCAATGTCAGGGCGGTCGTTGACGATGAAGAGGCATTTTCCGCGCGTGATCGCCCGCAGTGTGCGCGCCCGGCTGAGGAGTTCTCGATCCTTGAGCGTCTTGTCGCGCAATTGCACAATGTCAACGCCTGCGGCTAGCACGGGAGTCACGACAGCGGCCAGGTCGTCGCTACTCGCCTGGCCATCGACTAGCAGATACAACTTCGCCGCGGCGAGTTTCTCGTTTCGCCAGATGTCCCCACCGAGAAGCCTGGCCAAAGTGTAGGCTTCATACCGCATGGTTTCGATCGCTTGCGCGAATTCGACGGAGTGCAACTTGCCGAACTCTTCCAGCGATCGCAGCGATTGTTCCGCGCGCCGCTGATTAGCGAGCGCCACTTCCCAGACATCGCGGCGGTGGTATTCGTCCGCAGCTTGAATTTGTGTGCCGACGTCTCTTGTCGTCTCGCGGGCTTGCCAAAGTTCGGACGGGGCAAGCGTTGCTAGCACCGCCGCGAGCTGGTGACGCAGGGTCTTGTACCGGGCGGCCAGCGCGGCATCGTCCAAGACAAACCGGACATATTCCTCCACCACGCGCAAGCCCTCTGTCGCCCGATTTGCGTTGGCGTCGAGAATTCGCAGGGAGGGAATGTCCATCGAGCGGTTCCTAATTTGCGGTTGGGGCGGAATTTGATCGGGAAATCGACTTTTGGCGCGGTTTTTGCTCATAATAAGACTTACGCCTGAGAGTCGCCAAATCGGCGGTTCTTTCCAGGCGCTAGTCTCGTTACTTGTTCAATCTGCCAGATTGGCACGTCAGGCGAAAGTCTCGACGATGCGGAGTTCTGCGAGAGAAAGGTATGGCGATTCGTCCGCTATTGGGACGGATTGTCAGCTTTGGAGTGTCGTGACAGCACGTAACTCTAAGTGACGTATTTACTTGCCTTGCTGGACCCCTATTCAGAAGCTACAATTCCGTGGCGACTTTCGCCACAATTTGACAGGATGTGCCCACGAACGGTTTGGATGCCGGAGCGAAGGTTGATGCGCCCGTCAGCACTCGTAACATGTCTTTGGCCTGGTCTTGCGCCGCTATGGTGGCGTGGAGCGTGGTCGGGGTTGTACGAAGCGGCGGCGTTTACCCTCGGGTTCAATCTTCTCTTGGTTGCCACGTTCATATGGCCGCAGTGGATCGCAGCGCCGTGGCCGTTATTGGCTTGGGCGGGACTATGCATGTTCTGGGTTGTCGCCTGCTGGCGAGCCTGGCGTAATTTGCCTAGGCTCATGGACAGTCGGCCCGATTCCCAGAGTGAGGCCTTGTTTACTCGCGCGCAAGCGGAATACTTGAAGGGGAATTGGTACGATGCCCAGAAGCAAGTGGAGCAACTACTGACCCGTCGGCCACGCGATGTGGAGGGCTTATTGCTGCTCGCAACATTGCAAAGACATAGCGAGCGGACCCGAGCGGCCGAGCAGACACTCGATAAACTTGAGCGACTGGATGGCGCCGAGCGCTGGACTTTGGAAATTCATCACGAAAGATTGCAATTGAAGCGACAAACCGAAGAGGAAGGCAGCAGCGGCGCTGCCGAAGCTAGAACCACCCCCATCCCGGCAGTGGAAGACTCCACTAACGGCGCGCGTCAATCAGCAGACGATTGAGAGAGGGCGACTGCGACAAGGCTGGAAAAGACACGATATACAGTTTGAACTATCCACGAAAATAACGAAGACGAGCCACGTCACCCGCAAACCCGACCACGGCCGACTTCGAGGGAGTGACCCATCATGTACGAACGTTTCACGGATCGCGCACGCAAAGTGATGCAACTGGCGAATCAGGAAGCGCAACGGTTTAATCACGAATACATCGGCACCGAGCACATCCTGCTGGGCCTGGTCAAGGAAGGCTCTGGCGTCGCCGCCAATGTGCTGAAGAATCTCGAAGTCGATCTCCGCAAGATCCGCCTCGAGGTTGAAAAGCTCGTCCAGAGCGGACCC
Source organism: Planctomycetota bacterium (assembly GCA_963205385.1). GTDB lineage: Bacteria > Planctomycetota > Planctomycetia > Pirellulales > Pirellulaceae > JAEZGD01. The sequence goes on from CAUJKE010000369.1 coordinate 8,894, forward strand.
GAAATGGTCACCATGGGCAAGCTGCCGCAAACCCCGCGGGCCAAAAAGGTCATCGAGTATTCGATGGAGGAAGCCCGTAATCTCAACCACAACTACGTCGGCACGGAACACATTCTGCTCGGCCTCTTGCGCGAGCAGGAAGGGGTCGCTGCGCAAGTGCTGATGAACCTCGGCCTGAAGCTGGAAGAGGTTCGCGAAGAAGTTCTCAACCTGCTCGGCCACGGCCTCGAAGGGGGCGAAGGGGGCGAGCGGGGCGGACGCGAAGCGGGCGTAGGCTCAGGGGGAAGCGAAGGAACGTCGAGCAAGGGGGGCAAGTCGAAGACGCCTGCGCTTGACAGTTTCGGCCGCGACCTGACCGAACTCGCGAAGCAAAACAAGCTCGATCCGGTCATCGGACGGGAGCGCGAAATCGAACGCGCCATTCAAGTGCTCTGCCGCCGCACCAAGAACAACCCGGTACTGCTGGGCGAAGCAGGCGTCGGCAAGACGGCCATTGTCGAGGGATTTGCCCAACGTGTGGTCAGCGGCAACGTGCCCGAGATTCTGGCCGAAAAGCGGATCGTCGTGCTCGACCTGGCGATGATGGTCGCCGGCACGAAGTACCGCGGGCAATTCGAAGAGCGCATCAAGGCGGTGATGAACGAAGTGCGCCGCGCGAAGAACACGATCCTGTTCATCGACGAACTGCATACGCTCGTCGGCGCCGGCGGCGCTGAAGGCGCGATCGACGCGGCCAACGTGCTCAAGCCTGCCCTGGCTCGCGGCGAAATCCAGTGCATCGGCGCCACGACGCTCGATGAGTACCGCAAGTACATCGAAAAGGACTCGGCGCTCGCCCGTCGTTTCCAGGAGATCATTGTCGAGCCGACCAGCAAGGACGAGACGATTCTCATCCTCAAGGGGCTTCGCGAAAAGTACGAAGAGCACCATCGGGTGCAAATCACCGACGACGCTGTCGCGGCCGCGGTCGATATGAGCGAACGCTACATCACCGCCCGCTGCCTGCCCGATAAGGCGATCGACGTGATCGACGAAGCAGGCGCGCGCGTGCGGCTGCGGGCGATGACCCGTCCACCCGATCTCAAGGACATCGACGAGCAGATCGAAACGCTCAACAAGCAAAAGGAAGAAGCGGTCGCCAATCAAGACTTTGAAAAGGCCGCCTCGCTCCGCGATCAAGCGGACAAGCTCCGCAAGAAGAAAGAACAGATCACCCGTGACTGGCGCGAGAAATCGCGCGAGGCGGATGGCGTGGTCGACGAGGAAATCATCGCTGAAGTCGTGAGCAAAATGACCGGGATTCCGCTGACGCGGCTCTCGACCGAAGACAGCTTGCGGCTCATGAAAATGGAAGATGAACTTCACAAGAAGGTTATCAGCCAGGATCAGGCGGTCAGCAAGATTGCCAAGGCGGTGCGCCGCACACGCAGCGGTTTGAAGGATCCGCGTCGTCCCGCGGGGGCGTTCCTCTTCGCCGGGCCGACCGGTGTTGGGAAGACGCTGCTTGCCAAGGCTTTGGCCGAGTTCATGTTCGGCGATGCGGACGCGCTCATTCAAATCGACATGAGCGAGTACATGGAGAAGCATAACGTCAGCCGCTTGATCGGCGCTCCGCCGGGCTATGTCGGCTACGAAGAGGGGGGCCAGCTTACGGAGAAGATCCGTCGCCGTCCCTATGCGGTCGTGCTACTCGACGAAATCGAGAAGGCGCACCCGGATGTGTTCAACACGCTCCTGCAGGTCATGGAAGAAGGGCGCTTGACCGACAGCTTCGGTCGCCGCGTCGACTTCCGCAACGTGATCTTGATCATGACGACCAACGCAGGCGCCGAGGCGATTAAGAACGAATCGGCGTTCGGCTTCCAAACCGGCGGCGACGAGGACGCCTCGTACGACGCCATGAAGAAGCGCGTGATGGACATTATCGAACGGGCGTTCCGTCCCGAGTTCCTCAACCGTCTCGACGACGTGATCGTGTTCCAACACCTCACCAAGACCGACCTCAAGCAGGTCATCGACCTGGAGTTGGCGAAGGTCCGCGAGCGACTGCTCGAACGGGGCCTGAAGCTGGAACTGACCGATTCGGCCAAGGAGTTCATCATCAAGAAGGGCGCCAATACCGACTACGGCGCTCGTCCACTGCGTCGCGCTGTCGAAAACTACGTCGAGGATCCTCTCGCCGAGGAATTGCTCAAGGGCGAATTCCAAGGCAAGGACAAAATCCTCGTCGATGGCATCAAGAACGACGAAGACAAGGTGATTCGCCTTGATTTCCAAGGCGTGGTCGAATCCAAGGAAGCCGTTAGCTCCGCGAACTAAAGCGGTTCGCAGGCTAGAGCGAAGATCGAAAACGATCAGGGGAGTTCATCGCGATGGTGAACTCCCCTTTTTTCGTGCGCGCCGGCCAGGAAAGCCAATTTCAGCAGCCGACCGACACAGCGCGCGCCGCCGCGCGCCCTGTTTCAGATGGTTCGCATTCCGACTACGATGCCAGTAACGGAACGCAAACGCGGCTGACGGGAAGGGAGTTCGGGAACAGGAATGGAAGAATTCGGATTGCTACGTGACCTGCTCGCAGTGTTCATCGTCGCCGGCGCGGTGGTGTACCTGCTACACAAGCTCCGCGTTCCCGCGGTGGTCGGCTTGCTGTTGGCCGGGGTCGTCGTGGGACCGCACGGGCTAAAAGTCATCCACGACATTCACAGCGTGGAATTGTTGGCCGAAATTGGCGTCGTGGTGCTGCTGTTTACCGTGGGCCTCGAGTTCTCGCTCTCCTGGCTCGCCAAGATGTGGCACACCATGCTTTCGGTTGGCCTACCACAGGTGTTGCTCTGCGTCGGCGTCGTGACCCTGGCCACCTCTTGGTATCTAGGAAGCTGGGGCTCCGGCATCTTCGCCGGCATGTTGGTGGCCATGTCCAGCACGGCCGTGGTGCTGAAGGTGCTCATCGATCGAGGCGAGCTTCCCACACCGCAGGGGCGCGTAGGGGTCACGGTGCTCTTGTTTCAAGACCTGATGGTGATGGTCTTCATGCTCACCCTGCCGCTGCTCGCTGCGCGCGACGTCGGCGGGGAGAATATCTGGTTTGGCTTGCTCAAGGGCCTGGGGTCGATGATTACCGTGCTCGTCGCGACGCGGTTCGTCATCCCGCAGGTGCTCTATCACGTGGTCCGCACGCGCAATCGCGAGTTGTTCTTGATCCATATCGTCGCAGTTTGCTTGGGAACCGCGACGCTCACCGCGGCGAGCGGGCTATCGCTAGCGCTCGGCGCCTTCTTGGCGGGATTGGCACTCTCGGACTCTGAATACGCCCAACAAACCTTGTCCGAAGTGCTGCCGTTTCGCGATACGCTGAGCAGCTTGTTCTTTATTTCGGTGGGCATGTTGCTCGACCTGGGTTTTGTCGCTGGGCACTTGCCGCTGGTCTCGCTCACCGTCCTGGGAATCATTCTCCTGAAGCTCTTGGCGGTCAGCGGGCCCATGCTGGTGGCCGGCTACCCGCTACGAATTTGCCTCCTCGCAGGTCTCGCCTTGGCGCAAATTGGCGAGTTCTCCTTCGTGCTGGCGAGTCGCGGTTCGGCCATTGGATTGATGGGCGCCGAGGATACGCAGACCTTTCTCGCCGCCGCGGTTATCACCATGGCGCTCACGCCGGCCTTCATTGCGCTTGGGCCGCGGTGGACCGAGCAACTCCCCGACTTGGGACTCTGGGGAGAGCGGGCCCGTGAACAGAATGAACTTCCCGAGCTCGCCGCGCTCGATTTGCATGTCATCATCTGCGGTTATGGACTCAACGGGCGGAATATCGCCAAGACGCTGCGGGAAGTAGAGATTCCCTACGTCGTGCTCGAAATGAATCCCATCACGGTGCGCGAGCAACGCAAGGCAGGCGAGCCGATCATGTTTGGCGATTGCGGGCGAGATTCGGTGCTTGAACACGCCGGCATTCA
>CAUJKE010000370.1 GCA_963205385.1 Planctomycetota bacterium
AAGTTCCAAGCGTTCCGTTCCACGTGGCCAGGCACACATTCCTCGGCACGCCGGGTAGAATCCCAGGCCCAAGCGCGGCACAATGCGTCGATTGCACTTTCTCGTTCAGGAATACCGCTATGCCTCCGATCCATTTCGAGAACATTCGCGTCCAAACGCCTACGTATGACGAAGTGGCCGCTGAATATCAGCAGATCAACGCGGCTTTAGATGCCTCGACGAGCTTGGCCGGAGACTGCGCGGCGGTGCAACAGTGGGATCAACTGTGTCGCCGGCTCGCCACTTGGGAATCGCTCGTCCAGTTGCATTTCAACCAGGACACGCGGAAAGAAGAGTATAAACAGGCCCGCGAGTATTGCGACCAACTGCGTCCGAAACTGACCGAGCTGGCCGTCGCCATGAAGCGCCGCCTCCTCGCCAGCCCGCGACGAGCCGAACTAGAAGCGCATTTTGGCCCCCAGGCGTTCGCGCTCTGGAAGGCGCATATCACCACCTACGATCCGGTCATCGAGCAAGATCTTATCGACGAGGCGAAGCTCGAAGCCGAGTATATCGAACTCACGGCCGATGTGAAGATTTTGTTTCGTGGCGAGACGCTGAACCTATCAAGCATCGTCAAATTTCGCGAGCATCCGGAGCGCCAGGTGCGCTACGATGCGGAGAAGCTGCGCTGGCAATGGTACGCCGATCATCAGACCCAGCTCGACCGCATCTACGACGACCTGGTCAAACTGCGCACCGGCATGGCGCGGAAGCTCGGCTTCAAGAGCTATATCGAACTCGCTTATCAGCGGATGTGCCGCGTTGATTACAACCAGGCGGATGTCGAACGCTTTCGCGCCGCGATTCGCGAGTACGCCGTGCCGCTCGCCGTGGAATTGCGCAAGCGGCAGGCCCAGAATCTACAGGTCGATCAACTGATGTGGTGGGACGACGGCATCTATGACCTGCGCGGAAATCCCGCCCCGCAGGGAGACCACGATTGGCTCATCGCGCAAGCCCAGGCCATGTACAACGTCATCGGCTGCGGGCTTGATAGCTTCTTTCGCCTGCTGGTCGACGGCCATTTGATGGATTTGAAAACGCGCGACGGCAAGGCCGGCGGCGGATTCTGCACATCGTTTCCATCGCAAGGCGTGCCGTTTGTGTACGCGAACTTCAACGGCACCAAGGGGGATGTCGAAGTTCTCACGCACGAAATCGGCCACGCGTTCCAGTGCTACATGAGCCGCAATCAACCCCTTTCCGATTACCTCTGGCCGACGTATGAATCGTGCGAAATTCATTCCATGTCGCTTGAGTTCCTCACGCTGCCGTGGGTTAACCTGTTCTTTGGCCGCGAAGGAGGCGAACGCTTCAAGCGCCTTCACTTGGAAATCGCGCTGCTGTTCCTCCCGTATGGAACGGCCATCGATCACTTCCAGCATTTGGTCTATGAGCAACCGGACGCGACGCCGGCCCAGCGGCACGCCATGTGGCAAGAGATGGAGCGAATGTACTTGCCCTGGCGCGACTACGGTGACTTGCCGCACTTAGGAAGCGGCGGCTTCTGGCAGTTCCAGCGGCACATCTATCTCGCCCCGTTCTATTACATCGACTACGTCCTGGCGCAAACCTGCGCGCTGCAGTTTTGGGTGCGGGCTGAGAAGGACTTCAGCGAAGCGATTCAGGCGTACGTCGCTCTTTGCCAGCGCGGCGGCGAAGCCCCCTTTCAGGAACTCGCCCGCGGCGCCGGTCTCATCTCCCCCTTCGATGAGGGCTGCTTAAGAGACGTCGTGGCGAAAGCGAAGGCGGATTTGGGTGTCTAAGGGGGGACCATGATTGCGGATTTCCACGGCGCGCTCCATCAGCGAGAGCAAATCCTCAAATCCGGAGCCCTAGATCCCCTTCCTGCCCCCTTGGCAGGCCCTGCCGCTTCGGCAACTACGTTATTCTTCCAGGCTTTCCCCGTTTGACTTTCCCTGTCGCGTGGTATTTGATAGAAGTGTAAGTGATGTAACGGGTTAACGTCGCTGGTTAGCCCAGCGGGAGCGAATGTTCACTCCGTGGCACTCAAATTGCTGATGTACAGTTGTAACAGGTTACTTATCAGCAAGGCTGCCAAATGTTTACGGCGGCAGGGCGTGGCAAATGACCGTAAATTCACCATCTCTATTGATCACCGACGACGACGTCGACTTTCGGGCGACGCTGCGCGAGGTCTTTGAGCCCCGCGGCTTTCGCACGCTGTTGGCGGCCGACGGCGAGGAAGCGCTCGACATTGTTCAGCGCGAGCGGGTCCATCTCGTTTTGCTCGACATGCACATGCCGCGGCTCACCGGTCTGGAAGCGCTGCGCCGCGTGAAACTCTTTCGCCCTGTGCTGCCGTGCATTCTGATTTCGGCGCGGCTCGATGAGTCGATCACGCAAGCCGCGCTAGAAGCTAACGCCTACCGTGTGCTTCCCAAGCCGATTGGTCTACGGACGATTACCGACGTAGTCGCCGAAGCCCTGGCCGACGTCTATCACTGGCGGCAGGAATCGTAATCGCCCGCGGCGCGATGGTAGCGATTTTGCGGATGTTAGCGCCTGGCGAGGCTTCTCTGATTCCGGCGACGCTAACGCGACGATATGGACTTTGCGGCGTTCTTTTGATTTGGATCGAACGTAGCTGCCGACGGATTGGCGACGCCCCCCGCTTTCGCTCGCCAGGTCACTCGCGCGATGAATGAACAACTACCGGATTGGTCGCTCCCTGCTTGCTCCTACGCCCCGGCAATTTTGATCGTCGATCACGATCCGCTGCTGCTCACCGGCATGGCGGCGGTGCTCGATAAACAAGGTTTCGAGTGCCACATCGCCCGCGATCCCGAAGCGGCAATTAAAGCGGCGCGGAGCCTCGACCTCGACCTCATCATCTGCGATGTCACGCTGGAAAAATACAGCGGCCTCGCGCTTTGCCGCGAGCTGCGCGAAGAACACGGCCAACTCGAGGTGCCGGTGTTGTTCACCTCGAGCCAGCAACTGCCGGATGTGATCCACCGCACGTTCGACGCGACCGGCGCATATTATCTTCGCAAGCCGTTCGAGCCAGGCGTGTTGCTGGAACTCGTCAATCAAGCGCTCTGGATGCCGCACCTCGTGCAGACGCGCACCGTCACCCGCGTTGCGCAAGGGGCTCCGGCGAAAGCTCCGAGCATCATCCCCGCGCCGCTGGCCATGGGACCCAAAGAACGTGTGGCAATGCCGGGCGAAAAAGTCTAAGAGTTGCGGCGAGGCGAACCTGCGGGCGGTGTTCGCATGAACCTTGCCCTCAGTGCCGCAGACTCCTACGATACTCCCGTTGTACACGCCGACGGGAACGCCAGGGCCAATCGTAGGGAGTCCACGATGCGGAATTCAGCGCTGCTCTATCGAGTGATTGCTGGGCTATCGCTGCTAGCGTCGCCGCTGTGCGCGGAATCGCCGGCGCCAGCATCGGACGCACTCGAAACGACCGTACGCGAGGCGGATGGCGGCTTGAGCGAGTTCGTGACGCAACTGCTCAAGACGTATCTCCCGCCTGAGTACGAAAAGAAAAAGAACTGGAACCAGACGACCGAAGTCTTCGACGGCCTGCATGTGCATCTGGATGGTCTCCAGGTGAAGACTAAGCGAAAGACCAAGGCGGTGAACCACGGCACGTGGACGATGTACCGCGTGCGTCTCACGGAGCCGGATCAGTTCGCGCTGCGGATCGATAACATTCGGACGCTGGAAGACGGCCGGGCTGGATTTGATCTTGAAGTTTACGCGCCGCTGGCGATCTTCAGTCGCTTGAGCGAGTGGCAGCGCGGCGTACAACTGATCAGCCTCAGCGCCGATTGCGACGCCCGCGTGCGGTTGCGCGCCACATGCGCGCTGCGGATGAAGCTGGTGGCTGCGAAGGATTCGGTGATCCCGGATGTGGCTCTGGAGCCTGAGGTGATCTCCGCGCAGTTCTGGCTGGAAGAGTTCCGCCTGCACCGGGTCAGCCAACTGCATGGGCCGCTGGTGAAGCACTTGGGGAGCGAAGCGCGCGAAATCATCGAGGACGAACTGGCCGACCGCAACACGGAAATCGTCGCCAAGATCAACCGCCAGATCGAGAAGAAACAAGACCAGCTTCGCCTGCCGTTATCAGAACTGGCCAACACCAGGTTTGGCGACTTGCGAAGCTGGGTGGGGAAGTAACGAAGCCTGTCCGGTTAGACACGCGATTGAACACGTTACAGGACGCGCGACAGTTCCGCCAACAACTGCTCGATCATCGCCGGGGTATGCGCATAGCTCAGGCTGATCCGCAGGAGCGATTCGCCTTCAGGCACGGAGGGAGGGCGAATGCCGGGCACCCAGAGTCCGGCGTCGCGCAATGTTTGGGCGGCTTGCATCGCGCGCTCGGCAGCGCCGATGTAGATGGGAATAATCTGGCTTTGGGTCGCGCCAATCCGGTAGCCGCGCTCGATCAGCGCGCGGCGCAAACTAGCACTTGCCGCCAATAGCTGCTGACGACGATGGGGTTCGTCGCGCACATATTCCAGCGAGGCGAGTCCCGCGGCGGCGAGGGCTTCGGGCGCGGCGGTCGAAAAGACGTACGCGCGGGCGCGATTCGTGAGCCAGTCGATAAGTGCTTGCGACCCAGTCACAAACCCACCGTGCGAGCCGAGCGCCTTGCTAAGCGTGCCTACGCGGATGTGTACGCCCTGCTCCACCTGCAGATGTTCTGCGACCCCGCGTCCCTGAGCGCCGAACACGCCAGTGGCATGCGCTTCGTCAATCATCAGCATCGCGTCATACTCGGCGGCGAGTTCGGTGATGTCCGCGAGCGGCGCCAAATCGCCATCCATGCTGAACAGCGTGTCGGTCACAATCAGCCGGCGACGCGCGGCCGGGCCCTGTTGTTGTAGTGCTGTGCGCAGTCCAGCGACGTCGCAATGCGGATACTTGTGAATGGCTGCGCCGGAGAGCCGGCAGCCGTCGATGATGCTGGCGTGATTCTTGGCATCGCTGAAGATGAGGTCGCCGGGGCCGACGAGCGCCGTGATCGCCCCCACGTTCGCCGCGTAGCCGGACGTGAACAGCAGCGCGGCTTCCGTCCCCTCGAACCGCGCCAGGGCGCGTTCGAGCGCGGCGTGCAACTCGCCTCGCCCGGTGATGAGCGGACTGGAACCGGCGCCCCAACCACATTTCGCAAGCGCGTCGCGCACGGATTCGCTCAGACATTCCGCCGCGAGCCCGAGGTAATCGTTGGAGCCAAAGTTGATGTACGACTTGCCAGAGAGCGCGAGCAGGCCGCCGTCCTGCGGACCGCTACGGGCGGTCAAGCGGCGGCGCAAGCCCTGGGCTTCCCACTTTGTGAGCGCTTCCGAAATCCAGCCCAGCGGATCCGTCATGCCTCGGCGTCCAATTTACTTTGGCGGTTCACTTGGCGGCGTCTGCTGCTTCAGCAAATAGGCGAGCAAGTGATAGAACTCTTCCTCGGGCACTTGATCCGAGAGGTTGGCAGGCATCGGCGAGAGCGGCGACGTGCTGCGCTCTTCAATCTCCGCCAGCGGCACTCGCTGCTGTTTGCCGGTTTGATCGTGCAGCACGAGCGATGCGCCTTCCTCGCGCACGCCGAAACCGCTGACCACCTGCCCATCCGCAGTCACAACGGTTTGCAAGCGAAACGCCTGATCGACATTGCGGTTGGGATCGAAGATGTCCTCGAGCAAGCGATCTAGTCCGCGGACGCCAATCCCGTTCAGCGCCGGCGCGATCGTCGCCCCCGTCTCGCCAATCTTGTGGCACTGCGCGCAAGCACTCTTGGCGAAGTACGCCTGGCCGCGCGCGGCATCGTAGTGGCCAGCCAGAAACTGTTCGCGCCGCGCCTTGATGAGCCTGGCGATGCGATCATCGGTTGGCGACAAGCGCGACGTAAGCTCCGCGATCTGCTTATCGAGTTGGTCGATGCCGGCCGCTTGCAGCCGCGCGACAACCGTCGGCTCGCGCAACAGCGCGGCGGAAGCGTGACCCGCGCGAATCTCACTCAGAAGTTGTTCCGCCGTCGGCTTCTGTCCGGCCAGGGCGGTCGCAATCGTGACTTGCACCGGCTCGGGCGAGGTTTGCAGTTGTGCGACAAGCGCCGCGCGGGCATCATCGCGATCGATCCGCCCTAGCAGTTCCACCGCTTGCTGGCGCGCCGCCAATGCGGTGTGAGGATCTGCCGCGAGAGACTTCAGCGGGGCAATTGCCCTGGCCGGACGCAAACTAGCCAGTGATTCACAAGCGGCGATGCGAATGGCCGCATCCTCCTCCACCCGGCCAGCCAGCGCGACGGCGTCGTCCGCGAGTGGTTCCAATTTCAGCGAACCGATCAACCGCACCAGATCCGCCTTGGAACCCGAAGCGTCGCCAATCGGTGCGTTGGGAATGCGAATCACCGGCGGCTCAAACCGCGACACGGCCAGCCACGCATAGGCATCGCCGGTGTCGGCATCGACGACTTCCACATAACCGTCCTGGCCGGCGTGGGCATGGAGATCCCAGGTAAACGGCTGGGCGACATCGTTGCGGGGTGGATAGGAGCGGGCGACTTCCGTTCCGTCGGCCAGCACCAGGCGTGCATAATTCTGGTGCGAATCGGCCTGGGCAGGGAAGCCGTTATGGCCGCACATCCAAAAACTCAGTTGCTCGGGAATCTTAAACTTCGGACTGCGCAAGCGACCTGTCAGTTGCTCACTCGGCGCACCCGGCTTGGGGAGCGAACTCATAACGGGAATGTCCTTGGCGCCGTCCTGGTATTCGCGCGTTTGCGGAACCCACGGACTGGCCGAAGCGGCCTCGCCTGCGAGGGGAACGTTTTCCCACACAGCAATGTCATCACTGGTCAGGGCGTGCCGGATGAGGATCGTTAACCGCTGGTGCAACTTATCCGACGCCAGGCCGCGCTGGGCGAGCCGTTCGTGAATAGCGCGGAGCAATTGAAGTTGCGACGCTTCATCTTGTGCAAAACGCTGCCCGACGAACTCCACGAGTTTCTCCACGCGCGGCGGATCGACAAACGCCGCCGCGGCAGGCAGCGCGCGGATGAGCAGAGCGCTGTCCACTTCGCCGCCTAAAGCCGCTTCGTAAATCAAGAGCGCGGCAGGACCATTGGGCGTGGCGGCCGCAATGTCGAGCACTTGCCGATAATCCTCCGGCTCGAGTTTCAACTTCGCGATCACCGCAGCAGCATCCTCGCTCCGCAACTGGTCGCGGACGCTGATCCGCAAAGCGTGCACGAGTTGTTCGTCCGCCCGATCAGCCTTGCGCAGCGCGCTGAGCAAGGCCGGCAGGTTTTCGGCGGTGATATGTTTGGCCAGCGCTTCCGCCGCCGAGCGTTGCACGAACGGGTCGTGATCGGCCAGCTCGCTGCGCACCACCGCGTACTGCCACGACTCCCACGCGGCTTGTTCGCCTAGGGCTTGCATGAGGTGCGTGCGCACGAGCCGGTCGGAATCGCCT
>CAUJKE010000371.1 GCA_963205385.1 Planctomycetota bacterium
GTTTCCGTCAGCGGTGCGGAAGGGGAGATGGCCGCCTTGCGCCCCGAAGTAGCCAAACAACCGATTCCGATTTTTTGTGGCCTGCTTGACGGCCGCGTTCAAGACTTCTGAGCCGGTGACGCCGCCGGTGCGCTGTGCGATGACATACTTGCCGCCCTGCGCGGCGTCGATGGCCTTCAGGTCGTCGGCGGTAATGTACTTGTTGCCGGGGACGTAGTTTTCGCCTTGCGCGCCATCCTTGGCTTGTTCAATGCCCCAGCCGCCGCCGATCAGCACATCGACGCCAGGCAAACCACCGGGGTGGAAGACCGACGGGCGGCCGATCAAGTCGCGCGTTAGGTCTTGGTAGTCGTCGCGGTGAACGTTGTTGGCGTACGCGCACGCAGGCGTCGCGTGACTGATGGGGACGCTCGTGACGACGCCCACCGCGAAGCCGTCCTCTTGCAAGGTCCGGGCGATGGGCAGCACTTCACGCCCGAGGAAATCGACATTGACGGCATCGTTGTAGGTCTTGACGCCTGACGTCAACGACGTCGCCGAAGCGGCGGAGTCGGTATAGGCGTGCTTCGTCTGCTTGCTCCGTCCCAGCGGATAGTCCAAGTCAACGGCAACGGCCCACGGAGTGTCGCCGGCTAGGGCGGGATCAAAACCACCGCGGACCGATCCTCCCGGCGTCTTGACGGTTTGCTTATCAACATTGACCGACGTCCCGTCGTTTTGGGGCGTGGTGACGAAATAGCCAAAATCCGTCTCGGCGCCGCGATAATCTAAGAATGCGAGCCCCGAGCCGCGGCCATCACGATAAGCAACCTTGCCCAGTTTTGCGATTGCTGCCGCTTGAGTCGTTTGCCAATCCATGCCGTCGAACACGAACAGAATCACCCGTTTCTTGCCTGCTTCGACCGCCATCTTCTGCAACCGGTAGACATCGGTTTGATCGAAGTATTCCGCGCTGGAGTTCAGCGTCTTCTCGGGGAGATAGCCGAACAGCTTTTCGAGCGCGTCAGGATGGCGGTACAAACTATGCTCGCCGCTGACTGCTTTCAGGTTCAGGCCGAAGGTATAGACCGGAATCAGTCGGTTGCTATGGCTTTTCCAACTGGAATATACTTTGGGATTCGGTCCCCAATGGCCCCAGTCGGCCGCATTTTTCTGCACGGCGTCGACTTGCAATTTGGCAATCGCATCGGGCGTGTCCGCGAAGGACGCTATAGGCCAGGCAGCGATCACAAGGCCACAGAGGAGTAGTGCACATACTTTAAGGTTTGGTTTGAAATGCATCATGAGCATCCGCAGGTAGGTGGGAACTGGCGGGGTGGGAATTGACTGGCGCGGGAACTGGCTGGCGGGGGATGCAGGCGAGTTGTTGCTCGCCTGCAATTCGATCACTCCTTGGCGCTTGGCTCGGTCATAGCCGCAGCGAGCGGTTGGCCATCGCTACCAGGATATTGTATATCGAGCAACTCGGCAATTGTTGGCGCGATGTCGATATTTTCCACCGTCGGCAAGTGCGCGCCGGGACGAATGCCGGCGCCGGAGAGGACGCAGAGCGCTTTCATCTTGGGAAGCGTTGAGATGAATCCATGGGTCCCGATGGAAGTCTTGGCTTCGATGTTCGAGGTCACCAGCGTGTCACCGGCCACCGAACCTGAGACGGCGTAACCGTCCGCGGCGACCAGGACCGCATCCGGCGACTGGCTGTACTCGCGCGGGTGCTGTAATCCGATGTCGGGATAGCTCTCAGGCAGCAACACGTCCGCCACTCCCTCTTGGCCGACGAACATCTTCTTGAACGCCGCTGCCGCCTGGGGCGCTTCGCCTGGATTGGTGCAGTACACCAGACCAATGCCGCCTTCGGGAACCACATGCACCTGGGCCGTATCAAGCTTGCCGGCCACGACCTTCAATAAGCCTGCGTCGCGTAGCAAGACGTTGGGCCGAATCGCCTTGGGCGTGGTCGTGAAGCCGTGGTCGGAAACGACGATCAGCGTCGTCTTGTCCCGAATACCCGCGTCGTCCAGCGCGGCGACGATCCGGGCCAGGCACATATCGGCATACGCGTTGGCGGTGTAACCGGCCGCCGTCTGCGGGCCAAATGCGTGGTGGATTCCGTCGACATTCAGCAAATGAACGAGCAACAGGTTTGGCTTTCGCTCGCGAATAACATGGCACGCCGCCTCTGTCCAAACGTAATCGCGGCCTACGGAACTGAGCGACCGGAACGACGCATCGGTGTCGTCGGCCAGCAGTCCCAGTTCGATCAGCTCCTGCCGCAGTCGCGGCGTCATGTGCTGGACGGACTGGGGAACATCCGAGAACGAATCATCCAGAGACTTTGACCCGCGTGTACATGGCCAGTTGATCTCCGCCGTGGAAAGCCCCGCCTTGTGCGCGGCGTCCACGATCGTGGGGATACGCACGAGGTCGCTTTGATCGCGGTTGGGGTCAACTTTGGTCGGCATGCCGATCGCGCCGCGCACCAATACGCCGTTGGCCAATACGCCGTGCTTCTCGGGGCGCACGCCGGTCACGAGAGTCGTGTGGTTCGGCCAGGTCACCGAGGGATTCGACACCGTCATGCCGCCGTCAACGATACAGCCTTCGCGTGCGAGTTGGCGAATCGTGGGGAGCGGAACCTTCGGATCATCGACTAAATACGCCGCCAATCCATCGAGCGAGACGACGACCACATGCCGCTCGGCGTCCGCAGCCTGAGCCGGCGCCGCCCACAAGCCACCGAACGCCGCCAGAGCGCCAACAACCAATAGCCAACGATTCATACTCGTCATGAGCCAACTCCTTCAATCATGCGCAGTGTCGCTCGCGGGTCGGTTCACACGTTGGAGCTTCACCGTGAAATCGTCAATCATAGTCGAACGCAAACGGCGAAGCTACGCGCGCCGACAGGTCCGCCACGCCTGTTCTTTGGGCGGTGGTGGAACCAACGAGTGTAT
>CAUJKE010000372.1 GCA_963205385.1 Planctomycetota bacterium
TTGGTGTTTTGGGCCCGGTTACTGGTGGTTTGCGTATGACAAGCCGTGGTATCCCGGTTGGAACGAGTGGGCCGGTTGTCGTCGTCCATGGCCCTGGTGGGTCTGGCGAGGAAACTTCAATCCGCCGGAACTTGTGGCTGAACAGGAAGTGGAGATCGGCGCGGACGGCACGGTCGATATCGCCATCGACACCGAAGTCGCTAAGGAATTACATCCTAACACCGATCATCAATACACGATCACCGCCGAAGTCCGCGATGAATCGCGCCGCACCATTGTCGGCACAGGCAACGTACTGGTCGCCCGCAAGCCGTTCACGGTTTATAGCTGGGTCGATCGGGGTTACTTCCGCGTGGGCGACACGGTGAGCGCGCAGTTCCTCGCGCAAACGCTCGACCGCAAACCGGTCGCCGGCGTGGGGGAACTGACGCTCCTGAAAGTCACCTACGACGAGAACCGCCAACCGGTGGAAACGCCCGTCCGCCGCTGGGACTTGAATACCAATTCAGAAGGCCGCGCCCAGCAACAACTAGCCGCCTCCGCGCAGGGCATCTACCGACTCTCGTACAAGGTCACGGATGCGAAGGGGCACACCATCGAAGGCGGTTACATGTTCACCGTCATCGGCGAAGGGTTCGATGGGCGAGATTTCCGCTTTAACGACATCGAACTGATTCCCGAGAAGCAGCAGTACGCACCAGGCGAAACCGTCAAGCTGCAGATCAACACCAACCATATCGGCAGCACGGTGCTCTTGTTCGTTCGCCCAACCAACGGCATCTATCTGCCGCCGCGGGTGATTCGCATGGAAGGCAAGAGCACAGTGGAAGAGATCGGCGTCGTACAGCGCGACATGCCGAACTTCTTTGTGGAAGCGCTGACGGTCTTCGGCGGCGGCGTCCATACGGAAACTAAGGAGATCGTCGTCCCGCCAGAAAAACGGGTGATCAACGTAGCCATCGAACCTTCCGCCAAGGAATACAAACCAGGCGAGAAGGCCAAGGTCAAGTTCCGGCTCACGGACTTCACCGGCGAGAACATCGTCGGCACATCCGTCGTCTCGATCTACGACAAGTCGGTCGAATACATCAGCGGCGGCACGAACGTCGCCGACATCAAGGACTTCTTCTGGAAGTGGCGCCGCCAACACAGCCCTAGCGGCCAAACCAGCCTGGCCCTGTTCTCCGGCAATATGACGCTCAAAGACAAGCCCGGCATGAACTTTCTGGGCGCGTTTGGCGCCACGGTTGCCGAGGAACTCGATGCGATCGACGAGAAAGCCAAGGATGACCGCGCTCATCGGCAGCTTGGGGAGGATAAAGGCTTTGGCGGCGGTGGTCGCGGCGGCGGGTTGGCTAGTAATGGAGCCATGGAAGAGCCGGCCGCGATGATGGCCGACGGAGCCATGGCGCCTGGCAAGCCGATGGCGGCGGCTCACTCCGGCGCTCTCCGCAAACAAGCGGCGGACGCGCAAGGCGAAGGGCTTGAAGCAGGCCCGGCCGGCGGCGGCGATCTCGTCGAACCGACCGTCCGCAGCAACTTCGCCGATACGGCCCTCTGGGTCGGCAAGATCGAAACCAATAAGAACGGCGAGGCCGAAGTCGAACTCGATATGCCGGAGAATCTCACGACGTGGAAGATCCGCGTCTGGAGCATGGGCAGTGGCGCGAAAGTCGGCTCAGGCGATGTCGATGTCGTCACCCGCAAGAACCTTATCATCCGCCTACAAGCGCCGCGGTTCTTCGTGCAGAAGGACGAAGTCGTCCTCTCGGCCAACGTGCATAACTATCTCAAGACGGACAAGGAGGTCGACGTCACGCTCGACATCCCCGGCGACCTGCTCAGCCTCATCCAAGGCGACGCGACGCAAAAGGTGAAGGTCAAGGCCGGCGGCGAACAGCGCGTCGATTGGCGCGTGAAAGTGACCGACGAAGGGACTGCCACAGTCCGCATGAAGGCGCTCACCGATGAAGAATCGGACGCCACCGAACTGAAGCTCCCTTGCTACATCCACGGCATGCTCAAGACGGAAGCTTGGGCCGGAACCGTTCGTCCGGACCAGGACAGTGCCCACGTGACGATCAACGTTCCCGCTGAGCGGCGTGTGGAGCAATCGGTGCTCGAAATTCGCTACTCGCCAACGCTGGCAGGCGCGATGGTCGACGCCCTCCCCTACCTGGCCGATTTCCCCTACGGGTGCACGGAGCAAACGCTCAACCGGTTCCTCCCCAGCGTCATCACCCAAAAGGTGCTGCGTGAGATGGATACCAACCTGGAAGACGTGCAAAAGGTCCGCACCAACCTCAACGCCCAAGAGCTCGGCGACGCCCGTGAGCGCGCCAAGCAGTGGAAGCGGTTCGACCGCAATCCGGTCTTCGACCAGGACGAGCTCAACCGCATGGTCAAGGATGGCGTGACGGCGCTCACCAACATGCAAAACGCCGATGGCGGTTGGGGTTGGTTCAGCGGCCGGGGCGAACAGAGTTGGCCTCACACGACCGCCATCGTCGTCCACGGCTTGCAGATCGCGCAGGAGAACGACGTGGCGATCGTTCCCGACATGCTCGACCGCGGCGTCGCCTGGCTGAAAAACTACCAGGCGCTCGCCTTGCAAGAGCTTAAAAACGCCCCCGCGAAGAAGCAGCCTTGGAAGGCGCACGCCGATAACTTGGACGCCTTCGTTTACATGGTGCTGGTCGATGCCGGCCAGGACAATGTCGAGATGAGGGATTTCCTCTATCGCGACCGCATCGAATTGGCCGTCTACGCCAAAGCCTTGTTCGGCCTGGCGCTGCATAAGCTTGGCGACCAGGAAAAGCTGGACATGATCATGCAAAACATTGACCAGTTCCTGGTGCAAGACACCGAGAATGAAACGGCCTATCTCAAGCTGCCGCAGAATAACTTCTGGTGGTTCTGGTGGGGGAGCGAGACGGAAGCCAACGCTTACTATCTCAAACTCCTCGCCCGCATGGACCCCCAAGGCGAGCGCGCCCCGCGACTGGTGAAGTATTTGCTGAACAACCGCAAACACGCGACTTATTGGAGCTCCACGCGCGACACCGCGATCGTGGTCGAGTCGTTCGCCGAGTTCATCCGCAAGACCGGCGAAAACAAGCCGGATATGGTTGTCGAAGTGTGGCTCGATGGCAAGAAGCAGCAAGAAGTGGCGATCAAGCCGGAGAACCTGTTCACGTTCAATAACAAGTTCGTGCTCACCGGGGCCGACGTGACTGACGGCAAACACGAGATCGAGATCAAACGCCGCGGCCAGGGGCCGGTCTACTTCAACGCCTATCTCACCAACTTCACCTTGGAAGACCCGATCACCAAGGCGGGGCTGGAGATCAAAGTCGAGCGGCACTACTACCGGCTCAAGCAAGTCGATAAGGAGATCAAGGTCGCCGGCAGTCGCGGCCAGGTCGCCGACCAGAAAGTGCTGAAGTACGAGCGTGAGGAGCTCCAGAATCTCGACACGCTCAAGAGCGGCGACCTGGTCGAGATCGAGCTCGTCATCGAGAGCAAGAACGATTACGAATACATCCTCTTCGAGGATATGAAGGCCGCCGGATTCGAGCCGGTCGAAGTTCGCAGCGGATACTCCGACAATGGCCTGCGGGCGTACATGGAACTCCGCGACGAACGCGTGGCGTTCTTCGTCCGCGTGCTCCCGCGCGGCAAGCACAGCGTGGCTTACCGCATGAGGGCGGAAATCCCCGGCCGGTTCAGCGCGCTGCCTACCAAAGCCTCCGCGATGTACGCCCCCGAACTCAAAGGCAACTCGGACGAGATCAAACTCAAGATCGAGGACTAACCCGCATGCATCACTGAGGGAACGCGGCCTCCAGCGACGGACGCGACCGCGTCATGCCCCGCTATGTCCACGCGCAGGGCCCCCGCGCTACTCATCAGTGCGCTAGGGCCTGGGCTACCTTTTGTTGATCCTCGATCATGGACGCAGCGCAAGTTGTCACGTTCGACTCGTGAGGCCGAGGGGAGGCTGATGTATTAATGCGATTGGGGGTAGAACGGAACTAGTTCCGTTTTACCTGCGAAGCTTCAGGAAAAGGCGCTCGAAGCGCGCCGTCCAACGGGGTTGGTACGAATGGGTCAATTGGCTCAGCGTCGCTTGCCCCAGGTTGAGACGTACAGAGCATCGCTAGAACTCCCAGCGTTGTTTACCCTTCGGCGTGTCCACTTCAATCCAGTCGATCGCCACCGCCTTTTTCTGCGCCGGTAAGTGCAGCCGGAGGATGCCCGATTCGCCGCGCTGAGCGGGAATCTTGAGTTCGCGCTCGGTCCAGGTCTCTGCCTCGGCGGTGAAGGCTTCCGACTTCCGCGCGGATTTCGCATCGCCGCCTGGAAGCCATTCGATCCAGCCTTCACCATCACCCCCGCGCAGGCGAACGCGGAGCTTGGCTTCGCCGTTGAGAGCACCGGGGGCGACGCCCCAGAATGGAGCATCGCTCGCAGCCTGGACCGTCGCAATTCCGTCTACGATGCGAACGTTGCAACCCCGCGCTTTCCAACCCTTCAATCCAGGAACCGCTCCCGGATCGTTACGATCGCTAGCCGTTTTGGGTGCTGGCCGCTGATTACGGACTTTGGGTTTCCCGATTTCCTCGGGGCGATACAGCGCCGGGTCAAACTTCGGATTGGGAATCGGCCGCACCGCCTGCGTGCGATTCAAAAAATCCTCGATCAGCGCATCGAGTTCGCGGACTAACTCCGGTTTCGCGTCGGCGAGATTGTTCGTCTCACTAATGTCAGCACGCAAATCGTACAGTAGATAACGATGCGCCTCGTTCTCGCCGCCGTGGAAAATGCGAATCAGTTTCCAATCACCGCGATGCACCGAGACGGACGGCGGCAGCCAGTCCGGCACCGGCGGGGAATGGGGAAAGTATTGAAAGAGCGGACGCTCGTGGATCTCTTCCCCCTTCAGAACCGGCAGGATACTGATGCCATCGAACTGCTGATCTTTCGCAGGCGAAATGGCCAAGGCGTCCAGCAGCGTCGGATAGTAATCCTCGCTCTGGAGCAAGACATCGCTTTGCGAGTTAGGCGCGACGACGCCGGACCAGCACACGACGCATGGCACGCGCGTCCCTCCCTCGAACATCGTCGCTTTGCCGCCTCGCAGCGGCGTGTTGCTGGTCGGCATCGTGCCGTCCACCTCGCTATACATGTTGCCGCCGTTGTCGGACGCAAAGACGATGATTGTGTTGCCGGCGAGTTTGAGCCGATCAAGCGTATCCAGCAGCGCGCCCACGGCATCGTCCATGCTCTCCACCATCGCGGCATAGGTCGGGCTGTGCTGGGGATCTTGGGGATTCACGCGAGCGCGATATTGCTCGATCAAGTCTCGCTTGGCGTCAAAGGGGGCATGCACACTGAACATCCAGTAGTTGAGGAAGAACGGTTCGTGTTGATGCTGCTCGATCCAAGCCGTCGCCTCCTTGGCCATCCGGTCTTCGATGTGCTGATGGGGCACATCCGGATCGTGGTCGAAATCCTTGAACTTCCACGGCGCTACATAGCTTCCCGCAGGCCCAGGGCCAGGATGATGAGGGACATCGACGTCAAATCCATGTTCCCGTGGCGAGTAGGGTTCGTGGCCCAGATGCCACTTGCCGAAGTGCCCCGTGGCATAGCCTGCGGCCTTGAGCGATTTTGTGAGCGTGAGATAGTCGGTTTTCAGCCGTGTGACCGGTTCCGGCTGGACTGACTTTGCAGAGCCGTGCGCTGACACTCCCGGCGTGGCCTTCAAAACGACTTGGGGAAGATGACAGTTCGGCGTCGTGATGCCGGTCCTGGCCGGGCTCAGTCCAGTGAGAATCGCTGAGCGAGTCGGCGAGCAAAGCGGACTGGCGGAATAGGCGTGCGTGAACGTCATCCCTCGCTTGGCGAGTCGTTCGAGGTTCGGCGTGTTGTAGAACTTCGTGTGGCCATAGAGCGTCGTGTCGGCCCACCCGAGGTCGTCGGCGAGGATGAAGACGACGTTCGGTCGAGCAGATTCTTCCGCCAGGCCTACGGCGGATTGGCACACAACTAAAGCGACGGCAAACAAAGCATATTTCATGGCAGTCGGCAAGCAATGGTGGCTAACTGGTTCGGAGGCGGGGCGTAACTCGATGAGTGCTGGACGCGGCGATTACTTCTTCTCCTGCTTCAGCAGTTCGAGCATCCCTTTGCCTAGAGCCTCGCCTACGAGCATGTAGGTTTCGGCGTTCTGGTTGTAATGATAGCCTTGGTTCTTCGGTGATACTTCCGGCTCACGCCAGAAGTCGCGCGTCTCGACCGTCAGCACGTTGCCTTTGAACTCCGGATACTTGCCCTTGTCACCGCTGACGGAAAGCTGGGCCTCCGCGACGATTTTATGCGGCCCCGCCATTTTCCAGCCGTCGAACCCGATGGTCGCGATCACCAGCGGAGCCTGCGGCGCGGCAAACTCCTTGCGCAAGGCTTTGATCAGGCGCACGAGGTTCTGTTCATACCGGCTCGCATACGGCTCGCCTCCGTCCTTGTGCCCCTGCCACCAAACGAAACCGTCGATTTCATAGCCGCGCCCTTTCCAATGCGGGAACTCCTTGTCGAAGTTGTCCAGAACCCGGTGAACCTCGCCGCAGCAATCGTCGTACTGCTTGCCTGCATACCAGTTGATCGGCTGCGGCTTCGCTCCTTTCTCCCACCTGGCAGGCGAGTCTTTGTATCCGGCGTAGACGTGCCCCTCGTACTCGAACGGCTCGCTGCCAGGCGGCAGATAGTCCCAGCCCAACGAGCGGTTGCCCTGCGACGCCTTGAGGATGAGTACCGGCTCGTCGTGATAGTCGCCCACCAGATGGCCGAAGCCGAGTTCAGGACCGATGTTGTTGTCACCGGCGCCGCATCCGATGCTGAGCGGCTTGTTGGCCGTCGCAGTCACCACACCCTTGTACCAAACGTCATCGCGCTCAACCCAGTTCCCCTGTCCGTCCACGAGATAGGGAAACTTGCCATCTTGCTTGACGACGGTCGCCAGCGTTCCCGGAATATCAACCCGCGCGAGCCAGCCGAGTCCATTGGCCTGGTCGTTAAGATAAGTGATCTTGAAGGGAACCTGCTTGTCCGCCGTAAGCTTGAGATGCGTGTGGACGGCATCCTTGCCAGGTTCTCGGCGATACACCTCCTGGCCGTCAACTTCCATAATGTTGTCAGCGGACGCGCCGTAGCCAGGGCGAAACTCGTAGACGCCGGTTGTCGTGATTTGGATGGACCCGCGCACGATCTGCGTGCCGCCCCCTGGGTAAGGCGTGGGTTTGGCGCCGCCGAAGCTCTTCAGTTTAAGCGTCATTGCCGGTTCCAACTTTTCGTAGTCGGCTTTGGGGTCGTACTTGCCGGGATACACCGACAGGACCGGGTCGATGAACTCCGCACCCCAGCGGCTGCCGCCGCCTGTCACTTGCCCGATGCCGACCATGTTGGACTGGCCAGAGAGGATGGAGACCTTGACCGGTTTGTCGGCGGCTGAGACGGAATGTGCCGTCCAGACCGTGGCCAAGAGGATCGTTTGTGCGATGACGAGGCAGCAACGCTGAATGTTCATAGTGTTGGCTTTCGGAACAGTCTCGACAGGGGTGGAGGCGAAATGCGACAAGCTATTTTAACACGATCGTGGCCAGAACGCCGCGCGGCGCAGGATTGCGGACGCTTCATCCGGCAGAAAGCCGCCCAATCGTGAAGTTCAGCACGGCTGCGAAGCGGACCCATGCCAGGTACGGCAACATCATCCAACCGGCGCCTGGCGATGCTTGCAAGCTTCACACCGCTAATAGAACGAAACTTCTCAGGGTGTGTTCTCTTGAGCCAATTCGCGCACGACCGAGTCCGTTACTGCCTGCGCGAGAATCTTATAACCATCAGGCTGCCAGTGGAATTGGTCACCACGAGCGAGTTCCAGTTTGTCTATGAGAAGCCCGTAGAAGTCATTCATGGGCACGTCCAATTCATTCATCACGGCGGCAGCCCGTTTGTTGTGGTCGATAATAATCGGGTTGATGTCGGGATTCAATTCCGTCGGCTTATCCTTGACCGTTACAGGTGTGCTGCTGGCCCAGATAATTTTCGCCTGCGGCAATTTGTCCCGGATCACTTGAACATAGGCTTTGGTCAGCGGCTCGAATGTCCCGGCCTTGATTCGCCCTTCCTGCCAACCGTGCAGCCCCATGTTGAAATGCACGACGTCATACGGACCATTCGCTAATACTTCCGCCAGCAACTTATTGAGATGCTCTGATTGACAATACGGGTTCACCCAGGCGTCGACGTATGCTTTTCCTTCCAAATCGGCGGCCACCTGTTTCAGGTAGCCGTTGAGAATCGAGTCGCCGATGAGTAACACGCGCGGGCGCTTAGGATCGACGATCGTGGCCATATCCAACCGCCAACCCTTACCGTCGGCATGAAGACGAGCGTCAGATTCAGTCGCGGCCGGGATTTTGCCGGTGTCTTGAGCGTGGAGCACGCTCGCTGTGCTAAGCAGCAAGACGGCCAGGATCTTTGCGGTGTGTGTCATTGGTTTATCGGTGGAGAGGGGAAAGAGAATTTACGATGTTGTCGTTGCCGGTATTTCTTAGACCCCATCCGCCTCGTGCGGATGGTGAATGAGTTCCTTGGCTGAAGATCGCCGCGTGGCGCCGGTAGCCCACAGGACTTCTTCACCATCGGGGCGAGCCCGCTGGGGTCGTGATGTTGGTGCATCTTGCTACTAGCTCACCATCCGCACAAGGCGGATGGGGTCGTGATCTTTTGACCGGCGTGAAAATCGGAAACTTATTGATCGATCGCCCCTAAGAGCCGCCAGCACCATGGGCATGTTCCTGGCCCATCTTCAACAGCCAACTTTCGGTGTAGTTACGAGGTTTCGTTTTTCCGCCGATTGGCGACCGCCGTCAGCCAACGATCGAGATGCCTGGCAAACTCTTGCTTATTCTTGTTGTTGTAATTGGATGGTCCGCCGCTGATTTGCCCACTGCCGCGTAGTTCGTCCATCAGATTCCGCATGGCCAACCGAGCGCCGAGGTTGGCATCGGTGTACAACTCGCCACGCGGGTCGAGCGCCTGCCCTCCTTGAGCGACGACATCGGCCGCCAAGGGAATGTCCGCCGTGATGACCAAGTCCCCCGGCGACACGAGCTCCACAATCCGCCGATCAGCCAGGTTCATGCCATCCGGCACCAGGATGCTCTCAATAAATTTGGATTTGGGTGTCTGCAGTGGGCGGTTGGCGACCAACGTAACCTTGGTTTGCGTGCGGACGGCGGCGCGAAACAGCAGCTCCTTAATCGCGCCGGGACAGGCGTCAGCATCGACCCAAATTTGCATGGCCACCCTTTCCTCACACGTGCGACGGATTTCGTTGAAGTACCGCGGTTCAACACCACTGCAACCCACGGTTCAGTATAGTCAAGAGAGTTTTGGCGGCGGAGTGTGTTGGGCTCGATGTAGCAGTCCGCTCCCTCGGCCAATGGACGCTGCACCAAACTTCGCTCTAATATGATCTGCCGCTTGATCCAAGTTCGCCTGCGACTGGTGTTCTTCTTCATCAAACAGGGAGCGTTGAATTTGTTCGTGCGCGTCTAGTCCGCTGACTCCAACACCCAAC
The DNA here is from genome assembly GCA_963205385.1 of Planctomycetota bacterium. Lineage (GTDB taxonomy): Bacteria > Planctomycetota > Planctomycetia > Pirellulales > Pirellulaceae > JAEZGD01. The sequence goes on from CAUJKE010000372.1 coordinate 9,644, forward strand.
AGTCGGACGGTCAGCCGTTCGGCAGGCAAGCGCGTCGCCAGCATCTCGGTGGCTGCGTGGCTGATCTCCTGGGTGACGTTCGTGGGACGGGGAAGCGTGAGTGACCGCGTGATGGTCCGAAAGTCTGGATAGCGAACTTTCAGCACCACCGTCCGGCCACGTAGATGATGACGCCTTAATCGTCGGGCCACGTGTTCTGACAACTCGACAATCCATGCCCGCAAGACTTCCATGTCCTCGATGTCCGTGGCGAAAGTCGTTTCATTAGAAATGGACTTTGCCTCGCGGTCAGGAATAACTGGGCGCTGGTCGATGCCACGAGCCAATTCCCACAGACGTTGGCCATGCTCGCCGAAGTGTTGCTTTAACGTCTCCAGGGCCAGCCCGCGCAAGTCGCCAACTGTCCGCACGCGGAGGCGTTCAAAGACGCTGCCCGTCACGCGGCCCACACCCCAGAGCCGACCGACCGGCAGGGGATCGAGAAACTGCTGCACGCCAGCGGGGTCGACGACCACGAACCCGTCAGGTTTTTGGAGATCGCTGGCAATCTTCGCTAAGAACTTGTTGGGAGCGACGCCGACGGAGGCGACCAGTTGGAATTCTTCGCGAATCGCCGTTTTAATTTGTCGGCCCATTGCCTCGGACGAGCCGAACAGACCCTCCGTGCCCGTCACGTCCAGAAAAGCCTCATCCAGGGAAAGAGGCTCCACCAGGGGCGTGAAACGCTGAAAGATGTCCCGAATCTGCCTTGAAATCTCAGCGTAAAAATCCATGCGGGTCGGCAGGAAGATCGCCTGTGGGCACAAGCGTTGTGCCTTCCCAGAGGGCATGGCACTGTGGACCCCAAATTGCCGGGCCATGTAGTTGGCCGCACACACGACGCCTCGTTTCTCGGGACTGCCGCCGACGATGACCGGCTTGCCCACGAGCGCTGGGTTCTCCCGCTCTTCGACGGAAGCATAAAAGGCGTCCATGTCGATATGGAGGATCATCGAGTCATCTAGTTGTGGAGGCAGGCGGCGAAAAGTCGGTTGAAGCCGTGAGTATAGCCGCTAGCGTGGCAAAAATCCTGCTTTCATTCATGCAGCCAGGGCTTGAACCCATTGCAGAATGCGTTCCTCAAGATTCTTTCCCGCACAAAAGGTCAGCATGAGTTTTCCCGCGGGCATGGTCAGACGACCAGCGGTCAGGGCGCCAGGGCGGAGGGGCGGGTGAGGGATGGTGGCTTACGAATCGGTCACCGCGAGTGCGGCCTGCTGGATTCGCGGGTCGAAGCTGGAACTTGGACAGCACGTCGCAATGTGCCTGCTCGCCCCATGCCAGCACGGATTTTTTTGCGACGGCGCGCGGCGGATTGATGGTCAGCGAAGGCTCACGTCTGTTGGCGCTCGATTTTAGATGCAACGCAAGATGGCCCGTTTGACTCGTAAGGCCGGGGGAGGCTGATGTGTTGACGGGATAGGGGTAGAACGGAACTAGTTCCGTTCTACGTGCGGCGCTTCTGGCGTGGTTGGCGCGGTGATCTTGTGCGCGCTGTGCGCATCGGAGCCCAAAGCAGACGAAATCGGGCTGAATCAGGCCGTTTCGCGGAGTTGGGGGACGAAATCGCCTATGGCGCAAAAAAAGCCCGAAGTGCCATTTTTCGGCATTTCGGGCTACTTACAAGCGAGGCCGACGGGGCTCGAACCCGCAACCTCCGGATCGACAGTCCGGTGCTCTAACCAATTGAGCTACGGCCCCTGATCGGGGCTTCCAATCGCTGTGGCAAGCAGTGAATAATACCACGACATTCGCCGTCTGCAAGTCCGGGTCCGATGGCTAGCGGCCCGAAAGTTCGTTGCAACCGGAAGCCGCTTCCCGCCAATCCCCTCCAAACCGCGCTCCCACCTGCCCCCAGACGGCAAGTTGTGACCTAGGCTTGCGTTAGGTCATCGACCTGGGAGGGGTGATATGTGGGACTATTTCTTCGGCGCTGGCCAGTTGTTTCTGGACAACGTCGTGCGACTTGATCGCAGCAGTTGGGTGTGGGTCTCGGCGCTCGTGGTTGGCCTGGGCTTCATGTGCATGCGCGGCTTTGGCTCACGCACCAACTACTAATCGTCGGACTAATCCGTTCTCGCCTGCGCGGCGAGAAGCACGACCTGCGGGCGCGGCTTGCAGGCGAACGCTCCGGGGCGGAGCGATTTCCTATCGTCAACCAGTAGAAAACCAATGCCCTTTGAATCCTTCGGCATCCCGACTCCTGTGGCGCTCGGCGCGGTCGCCGTGCTGGGTTATTTGTTTGGACGGCGGCGACACTTGCAGACCACCGAGCTAAATCAGGCGCGCCGCGAACTGAAGCGGGCCCGCGCGGTGATCCGCGAGCTGGAAGCCATTTCGCAGCACGTCCGCTCGAGCCTGACGCACCATGAATCCAGCATCGTGACGTTCAAGGAACGCCTGGCGAGCCTGGCTCGCAGCGACGACGGCGCCGCCTGGCAGCAGTTGTGCGACGAGGCCGAGAGGATCCTCCGGCCAACCCAAAAACTTTCCAACGAGATCGCGCAGGCGTACGACGAAATTCGCCAGCAAACGCACTTGTTGATGAGCTTCACCGAAGTCCGCACCGATCCGTTGACCGGCGTCAGTAATCGGCGGGCCTTGGATGAAACGCTCAACAATCTCCTGGCGATGCGGACGCGCTACGACACCACGTTTGCGATCATCATTGTTGACATCGACCATTTCAAGCAGGTGAACGACAAGCAGGGGCACTTGTTCGGCGACGACGTCCTCCGCTCGGTCGCACATCACTTGGATGATTGCGTGCGCGAGACCGACCTGGTCGCGCGGTTCGGCGGCGAGGAGTTCGTGATGGTGCTGCCGCAAACGGAGTTCGACGGGGCCTCGATTCTCGCCGAGCGGATGCGCGTGCGGATTGAGCAGAAGATGCGGGTGACGATCAGCGGCGGCGTCGCGTCGATTCAAGATGGCGATACGCCGGGTTCACTGTTGGCCCGGGCCGACTCGGCGCTCTATTCGGCGAAATCCGCGGGGCGAAACCGGGTGTTTCGACATGATGGCCAGCGGATTGAACCTGTGACCGGAACGACGCTTGCCGATCTGGAACCGGAAGCGGAAGTGCTCGCCACGCTCACGCCAATCGTCGCCGCGGCCAAACAGGCGACCAGCGATTTAGCGCCCAAGCAGCCTGCGACTAAAACAACATCTCATCCGGCGTGAAGCCGAGTTCGCGCACTTGAGCCCGATCGAGGGCCGCTTCAATCTCGTAGCCTTGCGCTGCGAGCACGAGCGCGCGGTGATAACGCAGAACGGCCATCGTGCGGCGGAAGGTTTCGCGCTGCTGTTCGATTTGCCGCGCGTCGATGGCGGCGGCGACGATTTGGCGGTCGAAGCGCGACTGCGAGGCTTCAATCTCGCGCACCGCCTGATCGAGATCGCGGCGGGCCTTGTCGAGTTTGCCTTGACGGAAGTACACGAAACCGCGGGTATCGAGGATGCTCGGGTCGCGGGGTTCCTCGCCGGTCAGACGGTTGAAGATTTTGAACGCTTGTTGAATGTGTTCCTCGGCCTGGTCGAGATGTTGATTCGCCACGGCGCAAAAATAAGCCGCGCCGTTTTGAACGTGCATCTCTTCCACGTCGTTAGCCCGCGGTCCCCACGAAGCGACCGCGAGCCAGAGATCGGCAGCCTCCTCCGCGCGTCCCATTTTGACCAGCAAATCGCCCCGCGCTGAGTTGGGAGGGAGCGCCGTGGGCTGCAACTCAACGGCGCGGTCCAAATCGGCGAGCGCTTGATCGAGTTGGCCCAAGGCTTCCCACTGCTGGGCCCGCATCATCCAAAACGTGGGATTCTGGGGATCCCACTCGAGGGCGCGATCCAAATGCTCGATCGCCTGGGCCGACTCGTGGGACCAAATCCGCTCTTGGGCGGCCGCCGCGTGCCACCGCGCCACTTCGTGCCGCCCGCCGTAAAAACCGATCGGGCCAATGACCAGCGACAGCGCTGCCATGACCGTCAAGCGGTTTGCCCACGCCCATCGCTGCTTGGGGGGCTCTATCACGGGGGGAAGTTCTGGATTGGCGTAGGAACTCATGCAAGACCTTTCACCGGCCCGACTGGGGTGTTTATGGTTGCTTTAACCCTATCCCGCGCGGTGAAAAGAGGCAAGCCGCGCAGGCGAAGGGGCGCACTGCATTTTACCTGGTGGGCGTAAGCCGGTGGAAATTGCTGATTCTAGGCGGTTTGTGCTAGGTTGTTGCCGCACAACGGCTTGCAAAATATCGAAAGCTGGGGCATGTTAGTGGGTGTCCAAACGGGCCGTTCTTGTTCTGGGGCGGCCAAACTACTCATGCTGGTTTTTGTTGCGAAGGAGAGTGCGATGCCGCTCTATGAGGTCGAGACCGACGCTCACATTATTATTACCTGGGCCGGCAGTGAGGATTCTGCGCGGGGGGTGGTCCAAGAAGCGTACCCCAGCGACACCGTCCTGCGTCTGACGAAGCGGCCCCGCGACACCTGGGTCATTTCCAAAGGCGCGCTGGGAATCGGCGGGAAGGTTGATGTCTGCAACGTCGCGCGCGATTGCCTGTCGAAGGCGGCAGGCGACAAGGTGCATGCAATTCGCCTGTATATGCACGAGACCGGTTCGGATCTCGAATGCGCTCGCAAAGTGGTCGAATCGAACATGGTCATGGGCTGGTGATGGTTCGTAGCTTTTAATAGCAAGTTCAAGGCCGGCCAACATCTGGACCGGCCTTTTGCTTTTGCGCGCTTGCCACTGCCCCAGCGGCTGCCGCTGGGCACGGTTGCGAGGGGTAACGCGCCCACGATAAGCTATCGTCAACGACGCTCGTGTAGACCTCGGATTGCCTGTTCCAATCGCCTTGTAAGGAAGCTTGTTCTATGCCGTTTTCGCTCGCAGGTCGGACCGCTATCGTGACCGGCAACTCGACGGGACTGGGGAAGGCGATTGGCTTGGCGCTCGGTCAGGCAGGCGCCCAGGTGCCGATCAACTTTGCTCATAATGCGGCCCGCGCGGAAGCGGCGCTGGCGGAATATCGCGCGGCCGGCATCAAGTCCTGCCCGGTGCAATGCGACGTCACGAGCGAGGACGGCGTTGAGAAGCTGTTTAGCGACGTCGAACGTCAGCTAGGCCAGGTCGATATCATCGTTCCCAACGCCACCTGTGAGCAACCGCAACTGCCGATCGAAGAATACGACTGGGCGTACTATCAACGGATGCTGGACTTCTTCATCAAAAGCCCGTTCTTGCTAGCGCGGCGCGGCTTGCCACACATGAAACAGCAGCGGTGGGGCCGCATCATTAACATCACGAGCGAAGTCTATCAACGCAACATGGCGCCGTTTAGCGCGTATGTGGCGGCGAAGGGGGGCCAGATTGGTTGGTCGCGGAGCATGGCCACCGAACTGGCGCCGTTTGGCATCACGGTGAACATGGTCGCGCCTGGTTGGATTCCCGTCGAGCGCCACGCGAACGATCCGCAGGAACTCAAGGATGGCTACTTCGCCCAAATCCCGATGGGGCGCTGGGGCGTGCCGGCCGATGTCGCCGGCGCGGTGGTCTACCTGGCGAGCGAGGAAGCCGCCTTCGTCTCTGGCCAAACGATCAGCGTCAACGGCGGCCTGACGCCGCTGGCGTAAGGCGAGGAGGCGGCGATTGGCGGCGGTATTGAACCGCGTTCGGAAATCAAAATATCGAATATCGAATATCGAAATCCGAAACAAATTCAAATGACAGAAATACAAAGGCTCAAAACGAAGAGGATGCACGCTCACCGCATGTGGCGCTCCTAAGTTCCTCCACCGTCGCCGCATTTGTTTCGAACATTTGAAATTTGTATTTTGAATTTGTTTCGATATTCGATATTCGAATTTCGATATTCGCACCCCGCGTCTTCGCCGCTGCGTTGGCGTTAATAATATCCGCCATAGGCCGACGGGGCTGCGGCGGCGGCCGGTTTGGCGGCGGGGTAGCTGCTGGTTCCGCTCTCGCCATAGCCACCGCTCGTGCCGTAGTTGCTTGTCGAATACGCAGGCGGCTGCGGTCCGTAGGTCGCGCTGCTGGTGCTAGGGCTGGCGGCGGGATAATTGCTGCCGTAGCCGCTGCTATTTCCGCCGTAGCTGGAAGGAGCGCTGGCGCCGTAGCTGCTCGCTGGGTTGTAGCTGCTGCCGGTGGAAGCGCCGCCGGTCGAGGAACTCGCGCCGTCGTTGTACTGCGCCGGTTGCACGCTACTGCCGTTTAAGTAGGTATCGCTTCCGTCGCGAGTGCTTCCGGGGCGATAGCCGCCGGAGTTGCTCGCCGGGCTCGCGCTGGGGGCCGTGGCGTCGGAATAGGTGCTGCCGCCACCGTAGCCGTTGCTGGCCGTGCTGCCTGCGGCGCCGTAGCTGCTGTTGCCGCTATTGCCATAGGTGCTATTGCCGTAGCTGCTGGGTGCGCTCGCTGTCGGCGGGGCGGAGCTGCCGCCGTAGGCGCCGCTGCTGTATGAACTGTTGCCATACGCGCTGCCGGAGTTTCCATAGCTGCCAGCGGAGGCGGCTGGATAGCTGCTGGTCGGACTGCCGCTAGGGGCGTTGTAGCCGCTGCTGGGAGCGGCGCTGTAGCTGTTGTTGCGGGCGTCGGCCGTGCGATAGCCGCTGTCGTCACTCACGCTGCCGGAGTTGCCGGCGTAGCTGTTGGGATAGAACCCTTGCTGCGAGTTATAACCGGCCGGCGAGGAGGCGCTCGGCGCGCCGCCGGTGTTGTAGTTGCCGGTGTTGTATCCAGAAGCCGCGCCGGCGCCGGCGGCGGTCAGGTTTTGAGGCGTTGATGAACCGTAAGGCGTGCTGGGGTAGGAAGTCGGCGCGCCGGCGCTTGTTGCGCCGTTAGCGCCGCTGCCGGTCGCCTTGGCATAGGATGAGTTGCCGTAGGGGGAGGAACCGTTGATTCCTCCGGCAGTTCCGCTTCCGCTGTGCGCGTTGGCCGCGGTGGCGGTCGGCGGTGGCGGAGTGATCGTCATCGACGGAGGCGGCAACGAACTCGGACGCGACGCGAGCATTTCAGACTCGGTCTTGGTCTTGTTCCAGCCGAACCAGTTCGCGCCCGGCATGCTCCACGAACCACCGCTGCGACAACCTGTGGCGCCGGTGGTCAGCATCGCGAGTGAGGCCGCGATCATCAACTTCTTGTACCAAACGAGCGATCGCATGGCTTCCATGCCCTTGTGTTGTGTGGCGGAAGTTGGTTTCTTCGGCGTCTCGTCCCCAGACGAGACCTACGAAGATCTCCACCGAGACCACGTGGATCGTGAGTTGTAAGTTCGCTTTGCGGCCGTCCTCATGACGCCCGCAGACTCTCCGCCCTAAGCCAGTTTTCGGCCACGGCAGCCCGCGAAATCGAGAAAATCGGCAAAGTTTGCCAGGATTCTTTTATCCGCACGCTCCCTTATAGGGGGCAGACGCGGGCGGGATAGTAATGAGCGGATCGCGAGCGGTCAAGGCGACTTTTCTAAAAAACTTGCGTTTCCAAGGCTGATTTGCGAACATATGAGCCTGAGTTGCTCGCAGCGCAGCTCAGCTTTTCTGGTTTGACGAACTCTCGCCGTAAATTCCGCCGGACTCCCCCTCATGCAGCGCTCGCGCCTTGCCGCTCGACACGGGTTCACCCTGGTCGAGTTGCTCGTGGTCATCGCCATTATTGGCATCCTGGTCGCCTTGCTCCTGCCGGCCGTGCAATCGGCGCGCGAAGCCGCCCGGCGAATGCAATGCCAGAACAACATGAAGCAAACAGCCCTGGCGATGCACAACCATCACGACGCCAAAGGCTATTTTCCGCACGGCGTGTACAACTACCTGGATAGCACCACGAGCAGTCCCGATCCCTACAACCAAATGCAGAACCGCCGCTGCTGGTTTCACGACATGCTGCCGTATATCGAACAGCAAGCACTGTATGACCAGTTCGATACGCACATGAAAATGCATAGCAGCCATAGCGCGCTCGCATTTCCAGGCATGATGACGGTCGTCTCCTCGATGTGCTGTCCTTCCGACGGCAACAGCCCCAAGGTCAAGACGTTTTGGGGAGGCCTCGGCACCGAACATCAAGGCTTCTCCGGAAACCTGGTGCTGCTCGCTGGCAGCGGCTACTTCAACGAAGGGGGCGTGACGAAGAGTGCGGAGCTCGATGGGCTGTTCTTTTCCAAAAGCGAAGTCTCGATTGGCCAAATCAAGGACGGCACCACGAACACGTTGCTCGTCACCGAATTGCTGCTCTCGCCGGATATCGGTTCGCACGATATTCGTGGCCGATATTACAACCCGGCTCATGGCGGCGTGTTGTTTAGCACGCGCGTGCCGCCCAACACGCTGGTTCCGGACCGCTTCAACTGGTGCTCGGAAAACCCGATCGCCGCCGCCCCTTGCATCAATACCGGCAGCAACATGTTTGTCTCCGCCCGCAGCAACCACAGCGGCGGCGTGAACGTCGGCCTGGCCGATGGGTCGGTGCGGTTCCTTTCGCAGCATATCGACGCCAATCTCTACCGAGCCCTCGGCAGCCGCCACGGCGGAGAGATCATTGGCGCTCTTCCTTAGTGTGACGTCTCCCCATTTGAATTTCCACAGGTTCTTATGATTCGTTGTCGCGTAGCTTGTGTCGTCGCGGTTTTAGGGTTGCTCTGCTGCCTGGGCTGCGGTGAAAACGGCCCCAAGAAGTTCACGGTGAGCGGCACGGTAACCTACAACAACACGCCGCTCCCGAAAGGGCGGATCGTCTTCGCCCCCGCCGACGGCGCCGTCTCCCCCGATGCCGGCGAGATTGTCGACGGCAAGTACTCCTTCGCCGCGTTGCCGGGCGCGAAGCGAGTCGAGATCACGGCCGAGCGCGAAGCCGGCGGCGGCGTTGATGCCGTGATGGGGCAGGCCAAACGGGAACAGTACCTCGCCGAAAAGTACAACATCGCCACGACGCTCACAGCCACCGTCACCCCCGCGGGGCCCAACACGTTCGACTTTGATGTGAGCGATTGAGCTAAGAAACCAATTCTTCCCGCAACATCAATTCGCGGCAGGCAGTGGCGATGCCGGGGGCGTCGAGTTGGAGATCGGCCAGCAGTTCGCCGCGCTCGCCGTGCTCGATAAACTCGTCGGGAATGCCCAGGCGACGGATGCGCGTCGTATCCAGATGCAGCTCGCTGGCGGTTTCCAAAACCGCGCTGCCGAAGCCTCCCATCAAGCAGCCTTCTTCGACCGTGAGCAAGAAGCCCCCTTCGGTGAGCGCACGGTCGATGATCTCGCGGTCGAGCGGTTTGACGAAGCGGGCGTTGATGACGCCGACATCCACCCCTTCCTCGCGCAGCGTTTCCGCAGCGGCCAAGGCATCGGCGAGCAGCGTGCCGGCGCAGAGAATGTTGCCATCGCGGCCAAAGGAAAAGACCTCCGCGCGGCCAAGTTTGAGTTCGGCCCGCTTGCCGGAGAAACGCTCCGCGCTGGCTTTGGGATAGCGGAGACTGCAAGGCGAAGTGTGCCGCAACGCGAAGTCGAGCATCAGGTCAAGATCGTGCGCGTCGCCGGGGGCCATTACCACCATGTTCGGAAAGACCCGCATGTAGGCCAGGTCAAACACGCCGTGATGGGTCGGTCCGTCCGGTCCCGTTAGCCCCGCGCGATCGAGCATGAACGTGACCGGCAAGTTCTGCAGCGCGACTTCTTGAAAGATCTGATCGTAGCTGCGCTGCAAGAAGGTGCTGTAAATATCGACAATCGGCCGCAGGCCGGCTTTGCATTGGCCGGCGGCGAACGCGACGGCGTGCGACTCGCAAATGCCGACATCGAAGAAGCGGTCCTCGAACTCATCGCGCACCGGTTCGAGCTTGTTCCCTTGGCACATGGCGGCGGTGAGCACCGTGACTTTCGCATCGCACCGCATTTGCCGCAAGATCGCGTCCCGCGCGACGTTGGTGTACGCAGCTTGGCTGGCGGACTTCTTGGGAATCGGTTGCCCGCACTGATCTTCGAAGACCGGCGGCGTATGAAAGAAGACCGGATCGGCCGCGGCCGGTTGATAACCGTGCCCCTTCTCGGTGACGACGTGCAAAATCACCGGATCGTCCAGATTCTTCACCATCTCCAGGTATTTGCGGAGGATCGGGAGATTGTGCCCATCGATCGGCCCGATGTAGCGGAAGCCCAAGTCTTCAAACAGCATCCCGCCATGCAGCCCGGCTTTGACGGCTTCCTTGAGCTGCGCGAAGAATCGTTCCATCGGATCGCCAAAGAGGGGCACGTTGTTCAATATCCGCTGCACTTCGTGCTTCATGCCGGTGTAGAACGGATTGGTCCGGAGCTTATCCAAGTAATGCGCCATCCCGCCGACACGCGGGCAAATGGACATTTTGTTGTCGTTGAGAATCACCAACAGCCGCTTCTTCAACCCGGCGGCGTTGTTCATCGCCTCAAAGACAATGCCGGACGGAAACGCGCCGTCGCCAATCACGGCTACCGCGTGGCGCTCGCTATGTCCCAGCAGGTCATCGCCGCTACGCAGGCCAAGCACGGTGGAGACGCTGCAGCCTGCATGGCCGGTCATGAACAGGTCGTATTCGCTCTCTTGCGGGTTGGGATAACCCATCAGGCCATGCCTGGTGCGGATCGTGCTGAACTCGCCGTATCGCCCCGTCACCAACTTGTGCGGATAGATCTGGTGGCCGGTGTCCCAAATTAAGCGGTCGGTGCGAAAGTCGAAGACGCTATGAAGCGCCAGACAGAGTTCGACAACGCCGAGGTTCGAGGCAAAATGTGCGCTCCGCGTGCTGAGCAAGTTGCAGAGAACGTTGCGAACTTCGTCCGCGACTTCGCCGAGCTCACTCGCCGAGAGAGCCTTCAGGTCGAGCGCCGATTGAATTTGGGGCAACCACTTATGCATCGTTAGTGCTTCCTTTCCAAAACGTACCGCGCGAGGGCTTCCAATCGTGCCGCGCGTGCTCCAAAAACTGTCAAGGCGGCGCAGGCGTCTGTTACTAACCGCCGGGCGCGCTGCTGACTCTCTTCCACGCCGAGCAGGACGGGGAAGGTCAGCTTGCCGTGGTGCGAATCTTTTTGCGTCCGTTTTCCCATCGCGGTCGTGTCGCCTTGCAAATCGAGCAGATCATCCACAATTTGAAACGCCAAACCAATCGCCTGGCCGTAGGTGGTCAGCGCCGCGAGTTGCTCCTCCGACGCTCCGCCGACAATCCCCCCCAGCCGCAGCGACACAACGAAAAGCGCGCCTGTCTTGCGGCGATGAATATGCTCCAAAAATGCCAGGTCGCCCCCTTGGAACTCGGCGGACAGATCATCGGCCTGACCTCCCACTAACGCCCTAGGCCCCGCAGCTTGCGCTAATTCTAAACAGCACCACCCCTTCACACTAGGGGGAAATTCCGCGCCGGCGAGAACTTCGAACGCTTGCGCGAGGAGCGCGTCGCCTGCCAATATCGCGGTTGGCTCGTCGAACGCCGCGTGACAGGTAGGCAAACCGCGTCGCAGGTCGTCGTTGTCCATGGCCGGAAGGTCGTCATGGATCAGCGAATACGTGTGAATCATTTCCACAGCACAGGCCGCAGGCAAGGCCGCCGTGCGATTGTAACCGCAAGCCTCGGCAGACATTAACACCAATAGCGGCCGCAACCGCTTGCCGGGTGCGAGGAGGCTATGGCGGATCGCCTCCCGCAGACGAGCGGGGCATTGGTCGTCATAACGGCTGAGGCGATCGAGCGCGGCGTCGATTTCAGGGCGAACCTGGGCCGCGTATTCAACGAACAGCGAGGCAGAAGTGTCGAGCATTCAGCACGCGTGGCGACGGGGGGGCGCGGAAACCACCTATTCTAAAATAGAGCGGGGCCGTCGTCGACATCCTCGGCATCCGCCGGAGGGGTCTTATTGGGCTTGGAGGAGCGCCGGCGCGACCGCGCGCCGGCCTTCTCTTCAAGGGCCAGGTCGTCATCGCTAAACGGCCTGGTCACGGGATTGCCGGCCGCATCCACGCCTGAGAGGATCTCGATTCGCCGCTCGGCCTTTTCGAGCGCCGCAAAACACTGCTGCAACCGCTTCACGCCTGCCTCGTACTGACCCAGCGAATCGCTAAGACCCAGTTGCCCTTCTTCCAGCTTGCGCACAATCTGCTCCAACTCCAGCAAGGCTTGCTCGAAGGTCGGTTCGTCAGGCGAGATTGGGTTACTCGTATCTTTAGGCATCGCACTATTTTGGTGGATGGGACGGAAGATTCCAAGGGCGGGGAATTCGTCACGATCAAGCAACATGTCGCGTAATCAACCGCCGCGCCGCCCCTAAGGGCAACCGATCAATAAGTTTCCGCTTTTCACGCCCGCCAAGAAACCACGACCCCATCCGCTTCGTGCGGATCGTGAGCGAGTTGGTGAGCTAAAATTACACCGTAAACCGACTGCCGCCGAAATCCACCACGTCGCCTGACTTCAACTTTCGGCGGCGGCGGGTCTCGACTTCGCCATTGACGCGCACTTCGCCGTTTTGAATTAGCAGCTTGGCAATGCCACCGCTGCCGGAGAGATGGTTCGACTTCAAGAAATGGTCCAGGCGAATCGGTTCGGGGGCATCCGCGTCGGCGTCATTCTCGTGGTCGGGCATGAGAGGGAAGACTCGGTGGAAGCATTCGCGGTTGGTCTGAGGGGCGATCCGTGCGTGTCGTCCGGCATTGTAGTCTGACGCGCTCGGGGGTGAACAGTCGGAGGGAACGCGGCCGCGGCTGCCGCCCTACTCGCTGGGGGACGCAGCAAGTAAGCTAGGGAATTCGTTTGGTCTGTTGCGTTTTGGTCTGTGTTGACGTCCTGCCCGCGAGTCCCCCATGTCCGCCGTCGATCAACTGTTTGTGAAACTGAAAGCCGAGAAACGCAAGGCGCTGATGCCGTTTATCACGGCGGGCGATCCCGATCTCGAATTCACGGCGGCGGTCATTCGCGAGCTGGCCGCGCGCGGCTGCGACATGTGCGAAATCGGCATCCCTTACAGCGACCCGATCGCCGATGGGCCAGTCATTCAAGCGTCGTACACGCGGGCGCTGACGAACAAGATCAAGCTGGCGAACATCCTCAGCACGCTCGGCGGCGTGACCAAGGAAATCACCGCGCCGCTGGTGACGATGGTGAGCTATGCCATCGTGTATCGCCACGGGCTCGCGCGGTATGTGGCCGATGCGAAGTCCGCCGGGATTGCCGGCGCGATCGTGCCGGACCTCTTGGTGGAAGAAGCG